>CAYQMA010000026.1:0-14738 GCA_964418535.1 uncultured Zetaproteobacteria bacterium
TGGCCGTGCTCGATGTCTCGGCCACCTGCCACATGCCGGACGTGCTGGAGATGCCCTATCGTCCGGACATTACGGGCGCCGGAAAGCCCGGCGAGAAACCGCACGCCTACCGGCTGGGCGGGCCTTCATGCCTGGCCGGGGATGTGATCGGCGACTATGCCTTCGATGCGCCGCTGAAACCGGGTGACAAGCTCGCGTTCGAGGACATGGCGCATTACACGATGGTCAAGACGACGATGTTCAACGGCGTGCGCCATCCGGACATCGGTCTGTGGACGAAGGACGGCAATTACCGCCTCCTGCGCCGCTTCACTTACGAGGATTTCAAGGCCCGCCTGTCCTGATGGACATTCGGAAGAATCACCAGATGACCTCCACCCCATAAGCCAAAAAATGCCGGTCTGCGGTCAACACAGCCATCGATTCATGCAAGGCTTGGGCGATCAATAGACGGTCGAATGGATCTCGATGATGCCAGGCAAGACCCACCACACCCTGCATGTGCGCCGGCTCCAACGCCAGCCAGCGAATCTCATTGCGCCGCATTTCCCGAGCGATGATCTTCTCCCATCCATCAGCGAGCTCCAGCTTGCCAATGGACAGCTTGATGCATATCTCCCAGTAGCTGGCAGCACTGAAATAAAGCTGCGCCCCTGTATCGAGAAAAGCCTCACGCGCTCGCCCGCTCAGCTGCGGCGCGTCCTCGAGCAGCCAGAGCAGCGCGTGAGTATCGATAAGGATTTTCACTGGTAGTTCGAAAAATCAGTCAACGGCGCATCAAAATCGTCCGCGATGTATCGAACCACGCCCTTCGCGCCCCCGATACGACGTTCAGGGCCACTCTCCGGAAACGGAACCAGCCTCGCCACGGGCTTGTTCCCTCTGGCGATGACCACCTCTTCGCCCTCAAGCACCTCCTGAATCAACCGGGAAAGATGGGTTTTGGCTTCGTGAATGTTGACCTGATGCATAACTAGTCTCCTGACCATCAACACCTTAGTCAAGGAACTTGGTCATGTCAAAAAACGCCCAGCCCCTGTACCCAGGTCCGCGTAGCTTCATCTCAGACATCCACAACGCACTGCGCCAGCCAGCGGCCGTCGTTCAAGGGCGCAACCTTCAGTTCCGTCAGCGTCACGCCCTTGATTTCCACCGCCGGCGCATGCCGCCCGGCATCCACCGGCTCGCCGCACATCGTTGCGCGCAGTTCGGACTTCGTCACATCCACTGCAACCTCGAAATCCCCGAACAGCATGCGCCGCGTCGCCATCAGGAACACGATCTCGTTGAGCCAGTCAAAGAGCAGCAACTCCAGATCGGAATCGCGCATCCGGATTTCCAGCGTTTGTCGGGCCCGAACATCAGCCGGATCGGTCACCACGGCTGTCAGGGCCATCGCTGCCTGCGCGAACGCCTCCCCGGGCGTATCTCCCAGGCCGCGCACGCCGATATCGGCGCCATGACGAAAATGCTCCCAGGTCATCTTGCGCACTCCAACACTCCATCCCGATTATGGCCGACACAACCATAAAGCGCGATAGCAGGTGAAATATGCTATGGTAAAGAAAGGCCCAAAAGCCGGGAGCAACGCCATGACCAACATCGCCATTATCCAGCTCGCACCAGTTCTGCTCGATCGGAAAGCAACACTCGAACGCGCAGTGGCAGCCGTAGAACAGGCAGCCGACGACGGCGCCCAGTTCATCATCTTTCCGGAGGCCTTCGTATCCGGTTACCCTTCGTGGATCTGGCGGTTGCGCGCCGGCACTGATGGCTCGCTGGTTGCAGAAATTCACGCACGCATGTGGTCTTCCGCCGTGGACTTAGCGCGTGATGATCTTGCTCCATTACGGCGCATCGCGCGTGACAGGGGCCTTACCATTGCATGCGGCTTGAATGAAAAAGGCGCCGACACCAGTTATGGGACGCTGTACAACACCCTCGTGCTGATCGACACACATGGAGACATACGCAACCGGCATCGCAAGATGATGCCCACCAATCCTGAGCGCATGGTTTGGGGCATGGGAGACGGAAGCGGCCTGAATGTACTCGACACACCTGTGGGACGTATAGGCGGTCTCATCTGCTGGGAGAATTACATGCCGCTGGCTCGTCATGCGTTGTATGCCCAAGGCATCGAAATCTATCTTGCCCCTACCTATGACAGCGGATCGGAGTGGCTGGAAACCATGGGGCACATTGCCCGGGAAGGTCGATGCTGGGTGCTCAACTGTGGCTCGGCCCTGCATGGCACTGACATTCCTGCCGATTTTCCTTCGCGCAAACAGTTGTTCCCGGATGACGATATCTGGATCAATCCAGGTGACTCCGCCGTCTTCGCCCCCGGAGGAGCAATGGTGGCCGGGCCGTTGCATGAAGAACAAGGCATCCTCCACGCTGAAATTGACGCCGAGCAGGCCTTGCTTAGCCGTCGGGCGCTCGACGTGTGTGGACATTATTCCCGGCCGGACATCTTCTCGCTCCACGTTGACGCAACCCCTCGCCACACCCTGGAACGCAATCCCGCCTAGAATTCCTCCCGCACATCCCACCCGAGGCCCAGCTTGGGCATCAGGGCCAGGAACGGATCGGGATCGAGCTCCTCGACATTGGCCATGCGCCCCACGTTCCAGTCGCCGCGCGCCAGAAGAAGCGCCGCAGTCACCGCCGGCACGGCGGTGGTATAGGAAATCGCCTGGGAGCCGATATCCCGGTAGCAGTCTTGATGATCGCAGGTCGAATAGATGAAAACCGTTCCCGGCTCGCCATCCCTGCGGCCGGAAATCAGGCAGCCGATGCACACCTTGCCGGTGTAACCGGGCGCCAGTTCCTTGGGGTCGGGGAGCAGTTTCTTGAGCAGCCGGAGCGGCTTGATGCGGCAACCGTCCACCTCGACCGGCTCCTCGGACAGCAACCCGAGCTTTTCGAGTACCTCGAACACGCGCAGGTACTGATCGGAAAAGCCCATCCAGAACTTCACGCGCCGGGGCTTCAGGTTCACGGCCAGCGAATGCACCTCGTCGTGTCCCATCGCGAAAATGCGCTGTCGGCCCACCTCGGGGAAGTCGTATTCCATCGCCTCGGAATGGTGCGGAATTGTCTTCCAGGCGCCGTCCTCCCAATAAACCACGTCCTCGAGAATCTCGCGCAGATTCGTCTCGGGATCGAAGTTGGTGGCGAAGAAGCGGCCGTGATTGCCTGCATTGACGTCCATGATGTCGATCGTTTCGATCGTATCGAAGCGGTGCTTCGCGGCCCAGGCGCAGAAGGCGTTGACTGCGCCGGGATCGAATCCGCAGCCAAGGATCGCCGTCACCCCCGCTTTCTCGAATTCGGGTCTGCGCGGCCATTCATAGTTCGCATACCAGGGCGCGGGCTCATTGACGCGCCCCTCCACTTCATGCACGGCCGTGTCGATATAGTGCGCGCCCGTTGCCAGACAGGCGTCCATGATGGACATATTGCAGAAGGGGCTGGCGACATTGAGCACGATGCCGGCATTCACTTCGCGGATCAGTCGCGCCACCGCCTGCGCATCCATCGCATCCACCGCCGCCGAGGTGATGCGTACGTCCGGCGCAAGTTCCTGGCGCGAGCGCACATCCTCCACCACCGCAGCGGCCGTACGTCCGCTGAAGCTGGCTACGCAGATATCGCCCAGTTCGGCCGCGTGCTGCGCCGCTTTCTGCGCACATGCGGCGCCAACACCCCCGGCGCCAAGAATCAGCAGATTGGGCAATGTCATCAGACCCACCTCCGAATGAACCTTGATTGCGCAGGCTGCCAAAGGCGGCGTCAGTCCTCCAGATAGGTGTAACCGGCCAACCCCTCGCGATACAGGTTCAGGAATCGCGTGGCCTCGCGCGCGCCGATTCTGCCTTGGCCTCGCGCGTGCGTGAGCTGCCGGCGCATCCGGTCGAGCAACACCTTCTCGCTGAACTGCACATAATCCAGCACCTCGGCCACGCTTTCGCCCTCCACCTGCTGCTCGATCTCGTATTCGTCGCCGTCCACGCGCACATGCACCGCATGCGTGTCCCCGAACAGGTTATGCAGATCGCCCAGAATCTCCTGGTAGGCGCCGACCAGAAAGATGCCGAGCAGATAGCGCTCGCCCGGCCGGATTTCATGCACCGGCAGCGTGGGTTCATGCCCGCTCTCCAGAGGGAATGTCCGTATCCGGCCATCGGAATCGCAGGTAATGTCCACCAACACCGCCGTGCGTTCCGGGCGTTCATCGAGCCGCGCCACGGGCACGACCGGAAACACCTGATCAATCGCCCAGGCATCGGGCAGGGACTGAAACACCGACAGGTTGCAAAACAGGCGATCGGCCATTTGCCGTCGCGCATCGGGCGCCAGATCGTCCAGCGCATCCTCATCCAGCATCCGGAGCAGGCGCTCCATCAATCGCCAGTACAGCGCATCCGCAAGCGCCTTCTCGTGCAACCGGCAATGACCGAGCGTGAACAGCTTGTTCACATCATCGCGCAGACTCACTGCGTCATGCAGCGCCTCGCGCGGATCCAGTTCGTCCAGCTCCGTCCAGGTATCCCAAAGCTGCTTGAGCTGCAGCGGCGCATCCTCGGCCGGCGTTGTCAGCGGCACATCCCGCACCCGCCGCTCGGCGCCGACGGCATTGACCACAAGCACCGCATGATGCGCGGTCAGCGCCCGCCCCGATTCCGACACGATATGTGGATGCGGCAGCCCCGCATCATCGCACACCTCCTTCATCGTCCAGACGATATCGTTGGCATATTCCTGAAGGGAATAGTCCACCGAGGCTTCCGACCCTGTCAGCGAACCGTCGTAATTCACGCCGAGGCCGCCGCCCACGTCCATGAACTCGATCGGCGCGCCCAGGCGTCTAAGCTCCACATAGAACCGGGCCGCCTCACTCATCGCCTGTTTCACGCGCCGGATCTTCGGCACCTGGCTGCCAATATGGAAATGCAGCATCTTCAGCGCATCGAGCATGCCCGCGTCTTTCAACCGGGCCACCGCCTCGATAATCTCGGCCGGCGACAGGCCGAATTTGGAGCCGTCGCCGCCCGATTCCCGCCACTTGCCCTCGCCGGTGGCCGCCAGCCGGCACCTGAGCCCGATCAGCGGCGCCACCTTCATGCGCTTGGCCGCATCCAGAATCAGTTCGAGCTCGCCGGGCTTTTCGACCACGATGAACACCTGTTTTCCGAGCTTGCGGCCGATCAGGGCCAATTCCACAAACTCACGATCCTTGTAGCCGTTGCAGACAATCAGCCCCGTCACATCCTCCAGCATCGCCAGCACCGCATGCAACTCGGGCTTGGAGCCGGCTTCCAGCCCCCAGCCGAATTCCGCCCCGAATTCGATCACCTCCTCGACCACCTGCCGCTGCTGATTGACCTTGATCGGATAGACGCCGCAATACTCGCCTCCGTATTCCGCCTCCGCCCGGGCCCGTGCAAAGCGCTCGTGGATCTGGCGCATGCGCCGGCGCAGCATGTCCGAGAAACGCAGCAACAACGGCGGATGCACGCCACGCGCGGCCAGTTCGTCGCACAAATCCTGCACATCGATGGCCAGCTCGCCATCGGGGGTCGCCTCGATGCGCCCGCGCGCATTGATGCGAAAATAGCCGCGTCCCCAACCATCCACGCGATACAGACGCGCGGCGTCTTCCACCCTCCAGTTCGTCACAGGCTACGCTCCTTCCGGCCAAGCCAGCGCCCAACGACGGCCGCCCCCACCGAGTCGCCATAGACATTGATCGTGGTGCGGCAGCGATCGAGGAACCAGTCAATGGCCAGAATCAAACCGATACCCTCGGTCGGCAGTCCCACCGCGCCCAGCACGATCACCATCGTCACCAGGCCGGCTTCGGGAATGCCGGCGGCGCCAATGGCCGCCATCGTGGCCGTAACCAGCACCAGCAATTGCTGGCCCAGCCCCAGATCCACGCCATAGGCCTGGGCAATGAACAGCGCCGCCACAGCCTCATACAGCGCCGTGCCGTCCATGTTCACGGTGGCGCCGAGCGGCAGCACGAAACGCCGCGCCTCCCCGGGCACGCCCGCCTCGCGCACGCCTTCCATCGTCACCGGCAGCGTGGCGCTGGACGAGGCGGTGGAAAACGCCGTCATCAGCGCCGTGCCCACATGCTCCAGATATCCGATCACCGAACGCCGGGCCAGCAGCCACAGCAACGCCGAGAGCACCGCCGCATGGATCAGCAGCCCCGAGAGCACCGTCAGCGCATAGCGTCCCAGGCCCGCAAGCTGAGCCACAAACGCCTCGCCGCCGCCCGCCGCGCCCAGTCGCGAGGCAATCAAGGCAAACACGCCTGCCGGCGCCAACCACATGATCCAGCGCACCATCGTCATCATCGCCTCGTTCAGGCCTTCAAAGAACGCAATCACCGGCCGCCCGCGTTCGCCCAGCGTGGACAACGCCGCCGCAAACAGGATACAGAACACGATCACGGGCAAAAGCTTCATGTCCGCCGCCGCACCGATGATGTTCGGATGCACGAAGGAAAGAATCAGGTCGGTGGGCCCCACATCCGCCACCTGCGGTTTCTGCGCGGCGGTCGCGCCGGCCAAGGGCACGCCCACGCCCGGCTGCCAGAGGTTGGCCATGATCAGGCCGATGGCCACGGCGATCAGGGTGGTGGTGGCGTAATACGCCACAGACAAGCCGCCCATGCGCCCCAAACCGCGCACATCGCCCAATCCCGTCACGCCGGAAATCACGCTCGCCGCCACCAACGGCACGATCAGCATCTTCAGCGCAGTCAGAAACAGCTCGCCCAGCCAGGCCACGGACTGCATCGCCGGCCCCCAGACATAGCCGGCAACGCCGCCGGCCACGATGGCCAGCCCCATGCCCCAGGCAATCAGCCGCTCAGCCCCGGAACGCATCGAACCTCCTCGCCCGCAGCCAGTCGGCGGGACGGCCGATATCGAACCACCAACCCCGATGCACGAGTCCGGCGCAGCGTCCCTCGCCAATCAGGGCGCGCATCGCATCGCTCAGCGGAAACGCCTCGCCAACCCGCCAGCGCACCAGCGCCGCCGGATGCCAGACCGAAATGCCGGCATAGGTCAGCCGCGGACCGCCATCGGCCCGCACCAGTCCATCCCGAAGCGCGAAATCGCCATCCGGATGATGCGCGGGATTGGCCACCAGCCCCAGGCAGGCGCCGCCCGGCGGACAATGCGACGCCAACGCCTGCAGATCGAGATCGGACAGAATGTCGGCATTGTGCACCACGAACGGGCCATCGCCCGGCAACAGTTCCATGGCCTTACGCACGCCGCCGCCGGAATCGAGCAGCCGTTTTTCCCGGCTGTAACGGATGCGAACCCCCAGCCTGGCACCATCGCCCAGCGTCTCCTCGATGAGCCCCCCCCGATGATGCAGATTGAGGACCACATCATGCACACCGGATGCCGCCAGGCGCCGGATCACCCATTCGATGGCCGGCGCCTTGCCCACCGGCATCAACGCCTTGGGACGCTCGCGGGTCAGCCAGCGCAGGCGCGTGCCCAGGCCCGCCGCCAGGACGACCGCTCGATCAACGCGCATTGCAAAGCGGCCTGACAAGCATCCGCATCCGCCGGCAAGGAACGCCACCAGCCAGCAAGCCAGAGATCAGGAAAACGGACATGTGCGCGGCAGCCCTGAACATGGCGGAAACGTGCCAGAAGCGACCGGCAAGTCAAACCGCCCCTGCTCGTCACCGGATTCGTCATCTAATCCGCAATCAGAACGCCTGTCGCGTACCCAGATAAAAACGCCAGCGTTTGGTGGCAAAGCCGTAGGCGGCATCGGCGCGGATCGTGCCGTGAACCAGCCAGCGCAGCGTCCACCTCAGGCCGCCGCCGGCGCCAACGAACACCCGATTCGGCGCCTGGATGCGCCCGCCCACCCAAGCCGCATCGGTAAATCCCACCAGCTGGATGTTGCTGTCCGGACGCGGCAGAAAACGCCCCTCGATCGTTCCCAGCGCATAACGTTTGCCCTGCACCTCGCCCGGAAAATAGCCGCGCAACTGATTGCGATTGCCGATGTCGAACAATCCGTCACGCAGCACCTCGCCGCCTGCCAGACCGCCATCCAACCGCAGATTGAGCGTGTTGTGCCGGCCGATCGGAATGTAATCGCGCATCAAGAGTTCCTGTCGCCAGACATTGATGCTCGAGCCCAGCACACGATGCGAAACAGCCAGCGACCAGTCCAAGTTCACGCCGGTGAGCCAGGTGATCTGGTCATCCACGTTGCGATAACTGACGCCCGTCAAGAACGTGCGCTTGCGCACCCCGATCACGTCCGGCTGCGGCGGGCCGCTTTTCAGGCGATACGTCGTGTTGCCGCCGGCGAATCCGGCCCGCAGGCCCCACCCTTCGCCTTCCACCGGCCCCAAGGCATAGCGGAACACCGCGCTCAGGCTGCGCGCATCCTGCAGATAGCGGGCCACATATTGACCGTTCTGATAAGCGTCGAAGCGGGACTGGCCCCAACTGCCGCTCACATTCAGCCCCAGCATGGAATCCGCGATGCGCGGCCAGTCATACCCCAGGTTCAGCGTCTGGCCGCGGGTTTCCGAAAAGTTGGTGCCGGTATCCTCCACCACGCCGACGCGCAGATGATGCCCCAACCCCCACAGGTTGTATTCATCCAACGACAGCCCCGCTGAAGATGCGCCATTATCCTTTCGCGTCGCCGTAGGCAGAATCCACAGCGACCATCGCTCATGCACCCGCACGACCACGACGCCGCGCTCATCGGGCGGCTGAATGTGCGCCTCGGAGAACAGCCCCAGATTGCGCAGCCAACGCTCGCCGGTAGCCGCATCCTCATCGCGCCAGACATCGCCCACCGCAAAGGGAAGCTGCCGCAGCACCGTGCGCGGTCGGGTGCGGGCAATGCCTTCAATCCGGATCTGCCGAATCACCACCCCATCCGCGGCCGCCGCAGGGGTCGGCGATCCCAGCAGGCTGAGGCAAACGGTCAGCAGCCATGCGCCACGACGCGCGATTCCCGTCCAATCCCGTCCCATATCCTGTATGTAGCCTGCCCTTGCCGGATTGCAAGGATCGAAAACGCCGGACGACCTCAGCGACCCAATCGCTTGAGCATCTCCGGCGCCATTGCGCGCGCCGCCTCGCGTCCCCTTTCGATTTCCGCCTCCGGATTCGAAAAATCATGCCACTGCGTAAACCCGACCAGCGGCTCGATCAACACATCGGCGCACTGTTTCTCGTAGCGCCGCAGATACAAGGCCTTGATGCGCGTCGCCCAATCCACCATGGCCAGCACGTTCGTCGGTTCATCGTCGGGGCTGGGGCGCGCGCCCACATTGACCGCCACGACGAACTGATCCGGATCGGCAACCATGCGCGCCTCCCGCGCCGGCAACTCGGAGGCCAGGCCGCCGTCCACATACCGTTCGTCATCGATGCGCACCGGATCGAACACCCCCGGAATCGCCATGCTGGCCGCCACCGCGTCGGCCAACTCCGCGTCGCCATCAGCGGAAAACATCCGGCATTCGCCGGCCGGAAATGTCACCGCTGTCACATAGAGCGGGATCTTCAAGTCCCCGAAGGACTTGCCCTGGCAGAAATCATGCACGATGCGGATCAGGGTGTTCACGTCCGAAACCGCAATGCCCCTTGCCGCGCGGGCAAAGAGGATGGACTGCCGCGCCGCACCCACCAGACGCGCCAGCCAGCTGTCATCATCCACTTCCTCGCCTTCGAGCACCGGCAGATCCAGGCTGTTGAACAGCTCGGAGCGCAGGCATTCCTGCGCCCGCTGGATGCACAGCCCGGCATCCGGATCGAGCGCATACATGGCGCCGAACAAGGCGCCGATGCTGGTGCCCACGATCTTGTCCGGACGCAGTCCCGCAGCCTCCAGCTCCGCCAGCACGCCCAGATGCGCCAGTCCTCGGCCGCCGCCTCCGCCCAGCGCCAGCACAAAGCCGCGCTCACGACGCCGTCCGAACCACCAACTCATCGCGATTCCGCACCCTCCTGTTTGCCGTTCCCTTGCTCCGCATCCGGCAGGCTGGCCGCCCGCTCAAGAAGCGCGCACAGCCTGTTGGTCTCCTCCGGCGACAGAATCTGACCATCCGGTCGCGTCAGGAAGAACACATCCACCGCCCGCTCGCCGAAGGTGCTCACACTGGCGCCGCGCAGATTGAACCCCGCCTCGGTGATAGCGGCGGCCAGCTCGCCCAGCAGTCCCGGCCGATCGGCCGCCGTCACCTCGATGGCCGTCTGGCGACTGGAAGCCAGCGGCAGCGGCCGGGCCTCCACCCGCACCTGCTCCATCAACACATGACGGCGAGGGCGACGGACGACATGCGGACGACGCTTGCCCGCCGCCGCTTCGCGCAGGCGTTGTTTCAAACGCCGCAGATCGCCCGCATCGGCCAGTGGCGCGCCTTCGGCATCCTGGATATGAAAGACATCCAGCACCTTACCATCGCGCAGCGCAAACGCCTGCGCCGCAAGGATATTGATATGGCCGGAGGCCATGGCCCCGGCAATGTCGGCAAACAATCCCGGCCGGTCGGCGGCCAGCACAAAGACCAGGCTCTCCTCCCGTTCCTCGTCCACCAGCACATCCACCGCGGGCGTCTGTCCCGCCGCCAGCATCCTTCCGACCGGCAGCAAATGGCGCGGCGGCAGCCCCAGCACCGCACGCCAGGGCAACCCTTCCAGCGCCCGGGTCAGCGTCCGCCGTTCATCCTCCGGCGCCGATTGCACCGTGCTCTCGATACGCACGACCGCCCGTTCGCGCGAGCTGGCGCTGGCGTCCTCCTCACCCATCAGCCAGCGTCTGGCGGCCAGAAACAGGTCGCGCAGCAGCGCGCCCTTCCAGCCATTCCAGACATTCGGCCCCACCGCTGCAATATCCGCCACGGTCAGCAGCAGCAGGTAGCGCAATCGTTCCAGATCGCCCACCTGGCGGGCGAACCGCTCGATGACGGCGGGATCGGACAAATCCGAACGCTGCGAGGTGACCGCCATCATCAAGTGATGCCGCACCAGCCAGGCCACCAGCTCCGCCGCATCGCGGTTCAGGCCGAGGCGCAGGCACTCACGGCGCGCAATCTCCTCGCCCAACTCGGAATGGTCGCCGCCCTTCCCCTTGGCGATATCGTGAAACAAGAGCGCCAGATAAAGCAGCTCCGGCCGGTTGATCTTGCGAAACGTTTCGTGCGCCAGTTCCAGCCGCGTCTCATGCAGGCCATGAAAAAAATTGCGCGCCTCGCCAATCGCCCGGAGCGTGTGCTCGTCCACGGTATAGGCGTGATAGTTGTTGAACTGACCCAGACCCACCGCATGACGAAAATCTGGAATGAATCGCCCGAGCACGCCGGTGTCGTTCATCTGCTTCAGCGTGGTCGCCACATTGCGATTGTGTTTCAGAATCCGGAGAAACAGCGAGCATGCCTCCGGATTGGCGCGAAAGGCGTCGTCAATCAGCAACACATGCTCGCGCACCAGCCGCAAGGCGCCGGCCGACAATCGACGCCGGCCTTCCTGCGCCACATGAAAGATGCGCAAAAGCCGCAGCGGCTCCTCCTTGAACACCTGATCGTCCCGCACCCCGATCCAGATGCCTTCCAGCGTGAAACCGTCGCCGATGTCCTTGCGCCGACTCAACCAATGGGGATGCAATTCCTCCTGGAAATGCATGGCCAGCAACCCGGACACGCGCGCGATGCGTCCTGCATGCCGGAAATAGTCCTGCATGAAGGTCTCCACCGCATGTCGCCCGCCATCGCTTTCATAGCCCATGCGCTCGGCCAGCTGCATCTGCCGCTCAAAGCTCAAGCGATCGGACGCGCGCCGGGACGACAGGTGCAATCCCACCCGGCAACGCCAGAGAAAATCCCGGGCGCCGCTCAAATGCTCGTACTCGGTGCGGGAAATCACGCCACGCGCGACCAGATCGGCGATGCGCGGGCTGCCGTGCCAGACCTTCGCCATCCAGAACACGCTCTGCACGTCCCGCAGACCGCCCTTGCTTTCCTTGACATCCGGCTCCATCAAAAACGCCGTGTCGCCGGTTCTTCGATGTCGGGCCTCCATCTCGGCCAGCTTTGCTTCCACAAACGCCTTGCGCCGGCGCGTGAAAAAGCCGTCCAGCCTGCCCCGCAGATCGTTCCAAGCCTGACCGGAGCCATGCAGAAGACGCGCTTCCAGCGCCGCCGTGGCCGTATTCCAGTCCTCGCGCACGGCGGCCAGCGTTTGCTCCACTGTGCGCACGGCGTGCCCGAGCTTCACATTCATATCCCATGCTGCATAGACGAATCGCTCGATGGCCTCGCGCATGGCCGCATCAGGCTCCTTGTGCAACAAAAACCAGACATCCCAATCGGAACCCGGACACATCTCGCCGCGGCCATAACCGCCGACAGCCAGCACATCCACGACAGCGGACAAGTCATCCCCGGCCGCCGCCCGCCACATATCCACGATCAGCGCATCCACGCCCTCGCGCATGCGACCGACCAGCGCGCCGCCCGGTTCGCCGGCATCGAACATGCGCGCCACCTCCGCACGCAGCGCCTCCAGCCGCTCGCGCCATGCCGTCGCATCCACGGCCGTCACATCAGTCGCCACGATGCCGTTCGCGGCAGCGCCGTTGCAGATCATCCAGCAGCGCCAGCGCCTCCACCGGTCGCATCGAATCCACGTCGAGCGCCGCAATCTCCTCCGCCAGTTGGGTCAGAAACCGCTCGCGCTCCTCGCGCTCCCTGCGCTCGGCCTCCAAAAACAGCCCCAGTTGCGCCTTGCCGGATTCGGCCGCCAGTTCCGCCTCGTGTTCGAGCCGGAACAAATGCTCGCGGGCGCGGCGAATCACATCCGGCGGCAGGCCGGCCAGCTTGGCCACCGCAATGCCGTAGGAACGATCGGCGGCGTTCTCCTCCACCCGATGCAGGAACACGACTTCGCCGCGATATTCCCGCACGGTCACCGAGGCGTTGAACGCCTCGGGATGCTCATCCGGCAAAGAGACCAGTTCGTGATAATGGGTCGCGAACAACGTCAGCGCATCGCCACTGGCAATCAGCTTCTCGGCCACGGCCCAGGCGATGGCCAACCCGTCCCAGGTGCTCGTGCCGCGACCGATCTCGTCCACGATCACCAGCGAACGCGGCGCGAGCTGATTGAGGATGCGCGCCGTTTCCATCATCTCCACCATGAAGGTGGAGCGGCCGCTGGCCAGCTCGTCCGAGGCGCCGATACGCGTGAAAATGCGCCGCGTCAGCGGAATCCGCGCCGCATCCGCCGGCACGAAGCAGCCGGTGTGCGCCAGCCACACCAGCCAGGCCACCTGCCGCATGTAGGTGGACTTGCCGCCCATGTTCGGGCCGGTCAGCAGCATGAAACGCCGTTTCTTCAGGTGCATGCGGGTGTCGTTGGGCACGAACTCGCCCGGCGGCAGGCATCGCTCCACCTGCGGATGGCGACCGCCCTCGATGTCCAGCGCATGGCCCTGATGCACTTCGGGTCTCACATAACCCCGCGTTGCTGCCAGATGGGCGAAACACGCCAGCACATCCAGCCCGGCCACGGCCGCCGCCGCGGCCTGAATCGCCCGCGCCTGCGCCACGATCGCCTGACGCAGCTCCTCGATCAGTGCGTTCTCTCGCGCCAGCGCCGCTTCACGCGCCCCGAGCACTTCCTGTTCGTGCCGGTGCAACTCATCGGTGATGAATCGCTCCGCGTTCACCAGCGTCTGCTTGCGCACATAATGCGCCGGCGCGTTCGCGGCCATCGCGCGCGGCACCTCGATGAAATAGCCGAACACCTTGTTGTATTTGACCTTGAGCTTGCTCATGCCGGTCGCTTCCCGTTCGCGCGCCTCATACTCGGCCAGCCAGTCATCGGCGCCGCGCGCCAACTGACGCAAGCGATCCAGTTCGGCATCGAATCCGTCGCGGATAACGCCGCCTTCGCGCGCATGCGGCGGCGGCGTTTCCACGATGGCCGCTTCCAGCCGCTCGCCTAGCGCCTCCAGCCCGGTCAGGGCCTCGTGCAACTCCGCGAACAGCCCGCCGCGATCGGCGACATGCACGGCCAGCCGGGGCAGCGCCATTAGCGACACCGCCATGCCCCGATAATCCCTCGGCGCCGCGCGCATCAGCGCCATGCGCGCCAGCATCCGCTCCATGTCGCGCACCTCGCGCAAGGCTTCGCGCAGCGCTTCACGCGTGGCTTCGTCGTCCAGCAGGCTTTGCACGGCGTCCTGACGCGCCCGAATGGCGGCCGGATCGGTCAGCGGCCGGTCCAGCCAGGCGCGCAGCAGCCGCGCGCCCATCGGCGAGCGGGTTTCGTCCAGCACCGCGATCATGCCGCCGTGGGCATCGCCCGAAAGGCTCTCGTGCAACTCCAGATTGCGGCGCGAGCGGGCGTCAATGCGCATGAAGTCGTCATCTTCGCGCAGAACCGGAAGGGCCAGATGCGCCAGCCCCTGCTTCTGGGTCTGTTGCAGATAGGAAAGCACCGCGCCCACGCAGGCCGCCGCTAGCGGATGCCCTTCCAGATTCAGCGAATCCAGTTCGCGCACGCCGAAGATGTCGTGAATGCGCTCAACCGCCACCTCGGGTGTGAAACTCCAGTCTCCCGGGTGGTGGATGCAGGCATCTCGCACGGTTTCCGGCGCGGTTTCCATCCAGGAAGGCAGCAACAGTTCGCGGGGCGCGATCACCGCCAGCTGTTCTTCCA
>CAYQMA010000027.1:0-13951 GCA_964418535.1 uncultured Zetaproteobacteria bacterium
GCCGCAAGATCATCCACCGCCAGCGCCAGATGCCGGTCGCGGCCGCCGTGCGCGGGCCTGGCGTGGTGCGCACATGGGTCGGGCAACTGCATCAGATGGATCTGCCCGCCGTCATCGAGTTCATAGAAGATGCCGGGGAATCCGAGATCGGGCCGTTCGGCCCGTTTCAACCCGAGCACGCCTTCATAGAAGGCGGCGGCCCGTTCCAGATCGGCCACGATCAGCCCCGCATGCATCAGCCTCATGCCGCAATCATTGTGCGGACGCGGGCTTCCTGCAACAATCCGCGCCCATGACGGCACGCATTCTGGACGGCAAGGCCATCGCGGCACGATTGCGACGGGAGCTTGCATCAACCATCGAAACCGCGATGGCCGGTCACGGCCGACCGCCGGGCCTGGCGGTGATCTTGGTGGGCGACGACCCGGCCAGCCGCGTCTATGTCCGCAACAAAAAGAACGCCTGCGCCGACGTCGGCATCGTGTCCGAGGATTTTTCCTGGACGCTGCCGGCGGACACCAGCCAGCAACACCTGCTCGGGCTGATCGCGGAACTGAACGCCGACGCGCGCGTGGACGGCATTCTGGTGCAGATGCCGCTGCCGGCGCACATCAACCCCGAGGCGGTCATCGAGGCCATCGATCCGGGCAAGGATGTGGACGGTTTCCATCCCTACAATGTCGGCCGCCTGGCCGCCCGCGCACCCAAGCTGCGCTCCTGCACCCCGTATGGCTGCATGAAACTGCTGGAGGAAACGGGCGTGGATCTGCATGGCCAGGAAGCCGTCATCGTCGGCGCCTCGAACATCGTCGGCCGGCCGATGGCGCTGGAACTGCTGCTCGCCGGCAGCACGGTGACCGTCACCCACAAGTTCACGCGCGATCTGGCCACGCATATCCGGCGCGCGGACATCGTGGTCGCCGCCGCCGGCAAGCCGGGCCTGGTCAAGGGCGAATGGATTCGCGAGGGCGCCATCGTGCTCGATGTCGGCATCAACCGCCTGCCGGACGGTCGCCTGACCGGCGATGTGGAATTCGAGACGGCGAAACAGCGCGCCGGCTGGATTACGCCGGTGCCGGGCGGCGTGGGGCCGATGACCATCGCCATGCTGATGGCCAACACGGTGCAGGCCTGGCGCGAACATCTGGGCGAATAATTCCCGGGCGGGAGACGGACATGACGGACGGAAACACGAATCTCGCGCATACGCCGCTGTTTGCGGAGCATGTGCGGCTGGGCGGCAAAATGGTGCCCTTCGCCGGCTTTGAAATGCCGGTCCAGTATCCCGACGGGGCGCTGAAGGAATACCATGTGGTGCGCGATGGCGGCGCGGGTCTGTTCGACATCTCGCACATGGGCCAAGTGCGGGTGACGGGCCGGGACGCGCTGGCGTTCCTGCAGTATGTGACCACCAATGACGTGTCCCGCCTGAGCGACGGTCAGGTGCAGTATTCGGCCCTGCTCAATGAACAGGGCGGCTTCATCGACGACATCACCGTCTATCGGCTGGCCGCGGATGCCTATTATCTCTGCGTCAACGCCGCCAACCGGCACAAGGATGTGGCGCACCTGATGCGCGAGGCCGCTCGTTTCGATGTGTCCGTCAACGACGAATCGGATGCAACGACGCTGCTTGCCCTCCAGGGCGCAGCCGCGCAGGATACGTTGGCACCGCTGGTGGACGGCAACCTCGATGCCATCGGTTATTACCGCTTTGCGTCCATGCGGGTGAACGGCGCACCCGCCATTGTCTCGCGCACCGGCTACACCGGCGAGGACGGCTTCGAAATCTACCTGCCGAACGAAGCCGCCGTGGATGTCTGGCAGGCGCTGCTGGAACGCGGCGCCCGACCGATTGGCCTCGCGGCCCGCGACATGCTGCGCACCGAAATGGGCTACGCGCTCTACGGCCATGAAATCTCGGACGAGGTCACGCCGGTGGAAGCGGGCCTGATGTGGATCACCAAGCTGGACAAGGGCGAGTTTATCGGCCGCGCGGCCGTGGCGAAAAGACGCGAGCAAGGGCCCGAACGGCGCCTGATCGGCCTGAAGCTCACCGGTCGCGGCATCCCGCGCGAAGGCTACCGGGTGTTTGCCGACGATGCCGAAACGGGCGTCGTAACCTCGGGCATGCACTCGCCCAAGGCCGGCGGGGTTGCGCTGGCCTATGTAAAACCGGAACATGCGGTCGCTGGCGCCTTGAGCGTGGAGATTCGCGGCCGGCGCGTCCCGGCTGAGC
Organism: uncultured Zetaproteobacteria bacterium; assembly: GCA_964418535.1. Classification (GTDB taxonomy): domain Bacteria; phylum Pseudomonadota; class Zetaproteobacteria; order Mariprofundales; family Mariprofundaceae; genus JALVTX01. The sequence goes on from CAYQMA010000027.1 coordinate 2,240, forward strand.
GATGCAAGCCGCCGTTCGTGCCCAGCAGGGTGCGGAAATGACCGGCCTTCGGAGCCCGCGCGCCGCGCGCCTTGCAACCATGAGACTGGAGAATGAACGATGACCATTCCTGCCGACCTGAAATACACCAAGGAACATGAATGGGCGCGCATCGAGGACGATGTCGCGACCGTCGGCATCACCGATCACGCTCAGGAGGCGCTGGGCGACATCGTGTTTGTCGAGTTGCCCGAAATCGGCCGCCAGGTGGCGCCGGGCGAGGCGTTCGCGGTGGTTGAATCGGTGAAAGCGGTGTCGGACGTGTATGCGCCGGTGGGCGGCGAGGTCATCGAGGTGAACGAGGAACTGGAAAACGCGCCGGAAAAGGTGAATACGGATCCCTACGGCGCCGGCTGGATCGCCAAAATCCGCATGAGCGGCGAAACGGTCGAGCTGCTTTCCGACGACGAATACCACACCTTCCTGGAGGAGTAAGTCCGGGATGTCGGAGCGCAGGGCAGACGCCGTGCGCCCTGGATTCCCGGCCGCAAACCGAACCGCATGAGATTTCTGCCCCATACCGATGCCGATCGGCGCGCGATGCTGGAAACGATTGGCGTTTCCTCGATGCGCGACCTGTTCGCGGACATTCCGGCCGACTTTCACCTGGAGCCGGGCAGCCTGAACCTGCCCGATGCGCGGTCGGAAGCCGCCATCGTGCGCGACTTCATGCGCGCCGCCGAAGCCAATCGCCATGCCGGCAACACCCGTTGTTTTCTGGGCGGCGGCGTCTATCACCATTTCGTGCCGGCGGTGGTGGACTATGTCATTTCGCGCGGCGAGTTCCTGACCGCCTACACCCCCTACCAGCCGGAAATCAGCCAGGGCACGCTGCAGGCGCTGTTTGAATTCCAGACCATGATCGCGCGCCTGACCGGCATGGACGTGGCCAACGCCTCGATGTATGACGCCGCCACCGCCGTGGCCGAGGCGGCGCTGATGGCGCGGCGCGTGACGCGCAAGCAACGGGTGCTGCTGTCCGGCGGCGTGCATCCGACCTGGCGACGGGTGACGCGAAACTATCTGTCGCGGCAGGAAGGCTCAGTCGAGGATATCCCCGTTCAGGATTTCACGACCGACCCGCATGCGGCGGCCGCAGCCGTAACCGACGAGACGGCCTGCATTATCGTTCAATATCCCGACGCCTTCGGCGCGGTCTACGATCTTTCCCCCATCCGCGCCGCCTGCGACGCGCATCGCTGCCTGATGGTCGTGGCCTTCGGCGATGCCACGGCTTTCGGCCTGATCGAGCCGCCCGGCCGTTTCGGCGCCGACATCGTCGTCGGTTCGGGACAGGCGCTGGGCATTCCGATGGGCTTTGGCGGCCCGCACATCGGCCTGTTCGCCACGCGGCAGGCATACGTCCGCCAGATGCCGGGGCGCGTGTGCGGCATGACCACGGACGCCGACGGCAAGCGCGGCTTCGTGCTCACGCTCTCGACGCGCGAGCAGCATATCCGGCGCGAAAAGGCGACCAGCAACATCTGCTCCAATCAGGGACTGATGACCACGGCCAACGCCTGCTATCTGTCGCTGCTCGGCGATGCTGGCCTAAAGGAGGTGGCGCGGCGTTCGGCGGCGGCGCTGGCGCGGCTGACCGGGGCGCTGCCGCCCGATGTAAGCGCCGCTCCCGGCCCCCGCTACAATGAAACGGTGCTGAGCTTCGCCAGCCCCGAGGCGCGCGACCGCTTCCTGGAGACCGCCAGGGCGCGCGACATCTTCGCCGGCATCCCGCTGGAGCGCCTGGAACCCGGCTTGGAATCCAGACACCTGCTGGTTGCCACAACGGAAATGCTGGAGGAAGCGGACGTGGACGACTGGCTGGCCGCTTTGGAGGCGTCACGATGAAGCCATCGGCCGTTTCGGGCATCCAGCACGAAGAACCGCTGCTGTTCGAGCAGGCGCATGCCGAAGGCGCATCCATTGCGCTGCCGGGTGTGGATGGGGACGCGCCGGAGGCATTGACCGCCTTCGCCCGACAAACGCCGGCCGGCATTCCGGGCCTGTCGGAGCCGGAAGTGGTGCGCCATTTCGTGCGCATGTCGCAGTGGAATCACGGCATTGAAACCGGCTTCTATCCCTTGGGTTCCTGCACGATGAAATACAATCCGCGGGTGCACGAACAGCTGGTCCGGCTGCCGGGACTGGCGCAACTGCATCCCGAACAGCCGGAAGACACGGTTCAGGGCGTTCTGGGGCTGCTCTACGAGCTGCAGACCTGGCTGGGCGAAATCGCGGGCCTGCCGCATGTAACGCTGCAACCGGCCGCCGGCGCGCACGGCGAACTGACCGGCATGATGATGATTCGCGCCCGGCACGAGGCGCGCGGCGAACATGGCCGGCGCAAGGTGCTGGTGCCGGATTCCGCCCACGGCACCAATCCGGCCAGCGCCGTGCTGGCCGGCATGCACACGGTGGAAATCAAGTCCGCGCCCAACGGCCGCATCGATCTGGATGTGCTTCGAGCGCATCTGGATGACGAAACGGCGGCGCTGATGCTGACCAATCCGAACACCACCGGCATGTTCGAGTCCGACATCGCCGCCATTTGCGAACTGGTGCATGAAGCGGGCGGCCTGGTCTATGGCGACGGCGCCAACCTGAACGCCCTGGTGGGCGTGGCCCGGCCGGGCGACATGGGCATCGACTGCCTGCACATCAATGTGCACAAGACATTCTCGACGCCGCACGGCGGCGGCGGCCCGGGCGCCGGCCCGGTGGCCGTAAGCGATGAACTCGCCCCCTTCCTGCCAGTGCCGCGCATCGAGAAGGAGGGCGATCGCTTCCGTATCGTGCGCGACGCGCCAGACAGCATCGGGCCGGTGTTCGGCCAGGTCGGTCAGGTCGGCGTGCTGCTGCGCGCGGCGGCCTATCTCATGGCCTTTGGCCGCGAACATCTCCACCGGATCGCCGAAGACGCGGTGCTGAACGCCAACTATGTGCGGGTGCGGCTGCAGGACGCCTTCCATGCGCCGTTCCCGGGTCTGTGCAAGCATGAATGCCTGTTCACCGATGAATACCAGCATCGTCATGGCGTGAAAACGCTGGACATCGCCAAACGCCTGATCGATCTGGGCTTTCATCCGATGACCGTCTATTTCCCGCTGATCGTGCACGGCGCGATGCTGATCGAACCAACCGAGACCGAATCGAAGGAAACGCTGGATGCCTTCTGCGACGCCATGCTCGAGATCGCGCGCCAGTGCGAGGCGGGTGAGGTGGAAGCCATTCTTGAGGCGCCGAGACTGCCGATCCGCCGCCGGTTGGACGAAACCCAGGCGGCCAGAAAGCCGGTGCTCGTGTGGACTGACTGAACCGACCCGGTGCGTCGCGCTACCCGGACGCTGCATCCCGAAACACCCTTGTAATCTTGACCCGGCCACAGCCACAGAAGGCGCTGTCAGCGATCCCCGTAGAGAATCTCTGACACTGACAGAAAAAGTGCGGGCCGGATGGCGGCGCGGATCCCGTTGCGCTCAAACGCGGGGGGCGCGCCCCTGCTGCACCAGATGATGGGCCAGTCGAAGCGCCAGGGCCGCAATGGTCAGCGTAGGATTCGCCGTGCCCACCGTCGGAAAAACCGAACTGCCAATGACATACAGATTGGGATGTTGATGACATTGCAAGTCCCGATTGACCACTGAACTGCGCTCATCGAGTCCCATCCGGCAAGTGCCGGACGGATGCTGTGATGTCAGCCCGTGTCTGATTTCCAGCACCTGACCGCCAGCCTGCTCCACCCACGACATCATTTGTTCCGTCCAGTGCCGGACCGCCTGCTCCTCATAGGCGCCCGGGCGAAATCTTGCGACCAGCTTGGGCACGCCGGCGGCATCTTTGTGCCGTTCATCCAGAAACAGCCGGTTTCCACTGTCCGGCAGCATCTCGATCTCCGCCACAAACGTACCCTGATGCAGGGCATAATCCCGCAGTTTCTTTGCCAGCACTGGCCATGTGGATGGATCACGCAGCAGGCGATCAGCTTCGGCCTGGATATTCAGATCATTGGACAGCGCGATCTTGGCGGCCGCAAACTTCTTCCGGAATGCGCCATCGCGACCATAATCAACCAAACTGATCGTCTGCGGGCCGCGCCCGCCAAACAGTCGTTCAGGCATCAGAAAACGGCAACGCAGGGCCAGATGATCCATCAGATACCGCCCCAGCGCCCGATTGTCCGGACACAGGCCGGACACCATCAGCAACCTCGGCGTCTCAAGCGCATGAGCGGCAACCACAAACCGCTCGGCGGTCACGACATGCTGCACGCCGTCCGGGCTCTGAAACATCAATTCGCGGATGCGGCCATCCTCTCCGGCAACCAGGCGGGTGACCAGGGATTCGGGATACACGCGGCACCCGGCCTGCACCGCACGCTCCACATGCACCATCGCATCATACTTGGCGCCCGTCGGACAGATGGGCGAACAGGTGTTCGCGCCGCAGCAAACCGGTCTGCCCGATGGCTGCGGCTTGCTGATACGGGCCGCCGGCGAGCTTGCGACCCGCAATCCCAGCTTGCTGAAATGCCGGGCCAGCACCTTGTCCGACCAGCCCATCGGAATCTCCGGCAGAGGATAGGGGCGGCTTCTCGGTGAGCCGAAATCGTAGGAACCGGCCACATTCAAGGCTTCTTCGGCCCGGACATACCACGGTTCCATTTCTTCGTAAGAAATCGGCCAGTCCACGCCAATGCCGTAGCGTGAGCGCAGCCTGAAATCCGCCGGCACGAAACGCGGCGTCATGGCCGTCCACGCCCAGGTCGAGCCCCCGACCAGATGCAGATTGATGGGCCGATAATCCGGATTGGTGCCCGGCCCCCAATAATCGCGCGCACCGGAACCCAACGCATGCTCGGGCCAGGGCGCCAGCAAGCTGCGTTCGCTCGCATTCCGATAGCGTGCAACCGCCTCTTCACGCTTGATGATCTGACCGCGATCAAGCATCAACACCTTCTGGCCGGCCCGGGCAAGGCGCTCGGCAATCAGCGCCCCTGCCACCCCGGCGCCCACAATCACGACATCAACGTGTCTGCTCATCCCGGTAGCCGGCGGGTGGGCGGCTCCAGTCTCCGAAATCGCTGTGACAGCTTCCGGGTATCGGCCGGATGTCGGCCAGCCACTGATACATCAGGGCTCCATCCCAAGTGACCGCAATGTTGCCGCGCTCGTGGTAATAGATGCCGGTCACCAGAGTGGTCAGCACATGGCCAAGATACCATCTCCCGGCCGGATCCAGCGAGGCCGGCGCCGGCATGACCGGCACATCCGGCTTCATGGCGCTCAATACGCGCTTCAAATTCTCAGCCCCCCACGGCTCATCGCGCACCAAGGTCATCCACAAGCGCTTCTTCAGCCCGGCTTCCAGCCGCACCGGGCCGGCAAGCGCATCCAGCAGTTGATCGAACCTCTTGCGTAGTGCGGCGCTATCCCTAGAGCCTCCTCCGGCAATCGCCGGAAGCAAGGGGAGGCTGGCGACCGTAGCCGCCAGCCGCGAGACAAAGCGCCGTCGCCGAAGGCCCGCCTCATTCAAGGGCTGAGAGTCCGAAATATGGCGGATCATCCTTCAACAGACCGTCTCGTTCATTCCAGTACCAGATCAGCGACAGCATCGCTTCCTGGTTGCGATAGAACTGTTTGATGCCCAGCACATAGCGTTGGCTCAGATCCGAGCGGAAGCTGCCCCGGAGTTCCCAATGCTGGCCCAGGCGCACGCTGGCATCGAGACGCGCGTTCAACACCGACGACTTCACCGTGACCGCGGGCCAAAACGTTCCAACCAGACCGGGTTGTCCCATCCCCAGCGGGAATCGCAGCGAGGCTGCCTGATAGTATTTCTGGCGGCCCCACAGAGCGCTCAGACGGAACCAGGTCTTATCGCCCGGCTTGCCATGCTCCAGCCTTCCATACAGACCGAAGAGATAGTATTTCTGGGGACTGAAATAACCGCCATGGCCGATCGTGAAATGATTGCTGTCATGCTTGTAGTGATCCCATGTCAACGTCGGCGCAATGTCCAGCAGCCACTCATCCTCCAGCACATGAATGGGGGCGGAAAAACTGGCATGCGCATGAGAGTTGGACTGCACCAGCACGCCATCCAATGTCTCGGCGCCCAGCTCACCAAACAATCCCAGCCTGGGAATGCCGGTATCGCCATACGCCCGCAACAGACCGCCATTACGCGAGACGCGACCCCAGATGATGGGCGCCAGCGGCGCTTGCAGGCCGATATAACTCAACATGGTTGAACGAACCGGCTGCCGGTACAGCAGACCTTGGGCCCAGCCGCTGTTGAATTCGCGCTTGACTTCCAGGCTGCCCTTCCAGGTCGCTTTCAGAGGGCCATTGCGGAATCCCTGGCCCAATCGCACTTCCCAACTGGTCCAGCCCTGCTTGCGGAATCCGATATCCCACTCAAAACCTGTCCATTTGGTCTTGGCAGGAACAGCGGCACCGGGCAAAAGTCCAATCGCACCCGTGCCTATATGATCGGCCGGCACCAAAAAGGACGGGCCTGCATCCACCTTGGCGCTCTCGATCCGCACATCGAACCAGCGATCCGGCTTGAGGAACCATACCGCATCCACCGGCCACTTGGTCAGCTCGAACTGATCCAGTGCGGGCGTCAACTGCGATGCACTGACCTTGCGGTGCATCCACCCCGCCCCCAGCCTCGGGCTGTCCGCTCCACGCAGGGCCGGATCCTCCAGGCCCGCCGCCAAGGCTGCGTGATACAGCTCCTTGTCATACAAACGATGCGCCGCTTCCTGGCCTTCCGCCTTGGCCAGCGGGCCGTCCAGTTCGTTCGCCAAGCGGCTTAGGCGCAGCGGTTCGCCGGCCTGAATCAGGCTGAGACGCAAACCCTCGGCGGCGTCAGGCGTGGGGTCGGCGCGATAGGCATGTTCGAAATGGCCGGCCGCATCGTGGTAGGCCTTCGTCCGATACTGGGCCCAGGCCAGACTGGTCTCCTCCTTGGTCGTGAGAGACCGGAAACGCGACAGTTGTTTGTAAGCCTGGATCATGCAGACATCGGATTGCAAATGACTGCATGCATCCGCCAGCAACGGCAAAAGATCTTGCCACATGCCGTGTTTGACCAACAGCTGCTGGTTGGCCCGGGCTTGGGTGCGGAATTCCCGCCAACGTCCGAGCCGGTACAGGGCCATCAACTCGCCCTTGTGCGCTTCCGCGGAATCCTTGATTTCGGCTGATTTGCGGAACATGCGCAAGGCGTCTTCATGCATGCCCGCATCCAGATACATCCAGGCCAGCGTTCGCGCCACGGCCGCATCGGGGCGCGCCAGTAGATCCGCCTCAATGGCCTTCGCCCGCTTGGCCACGACCGCTGCCGGCTGGCCGCTGGCCAGCAGATACCTTAGTTCCACGGCCGCAACACGCTGTTTGGCGCTCGGGGAGAGCTTCCGATGATGGAACTTCTCCAGCAACTGGCCCAATTCGTGGGGCGGCAAGTGCGCGGCGGCATGCTCCAGAGCTTCCACATTCAGGGTTTCCTTGCACCGTCCCACACCCCAGGCATAGACCTGATAAGCCTTGTCGCTCTTGCCCAAAGCCGCCCAAGCCTCGGCAACCTTGAGCCGACGATACTGACCGGAACAGCCGAACAGCTCAGGCGCCGCTTGCGACCATTTGATCACGCCCTTCCAGTCATGCCGTTGATAGGCGCGCGCCAGTCCCGCATCCACGCGCGCCTTGCGATACTCCTTGCGAAAGGCTGCGGACGGCTTCCAGTCCGGAGCGACCTTTTTCAGCTCTTCCAGGCGGGCATGAATCGCGTTCAGTCGTCCGGCATGCAACATGTCCCACAGCTCCGGCTCCGCCTTGGCCAGGAGCAGCACACGCTTCATCTTCTTGGACGGCTCCCAGCCCGGAAGCTCACGCTGCAGCCTTGTCATGACGGCCTCGGCATCGGCGATGCGATGCTGGCCCAACAGGGTCCAGATCTGCTGCTCGCCTTCGATGCGCACGATGGCATTCGTCAGTGACGGATCGGGACGCCATTTCGGATAGCGCTTTCTGAGCGCTTTCAGGCGCCGCTTGGCGGTGTTGACATCGCCATTTGCCAGCGCCTGTTGCAGCGACGCCAGCTCCGCCTTGTCCGGCGTGGTGCGCTTTTTCTTGCTGACCGCTTTCTTTTGGGCCTTCTCGGGTTTCTTGACATGCTTCACCTGAACCGTGCTGCGTTGTTCACGGTGCACCTGGACCTGTTGTCCTTTCCCATCCTCGGCGCCTGCCATCCCCGGCTGCCACGCCAACGCGGCCATCGCCATCATTCCAGCAATGATAAAAGACTTCATTCTTCCCCCCCGTTCAATTCTTCCCAGGCCACCCTCGTCAACAGACTCAGGCTGGCATCGTAATAGGTCGGCTTATTCTCCCAATGAATAATACCCGGTAAGGAACCTTGGCCTCCGAGCACGAAACGACACAGCGCCGCAATGTCACGGACAGCGCCCGGCCCGGGCGCCATATGCACTTCATCCGTGCGCAGATTCACCCTGTCGGGCACGAACTCGCGCATTTCAAATTCATCCCAAAAGCGCCGATAAGGCTTGAGCAAATCACGCTCGCCGCCCCAGGCCAGAAACAAGGGCACGCGCATGGCGTCATAACCGAACTGGTGAGGTCGGGAATTCGCCGGCAGCGCCATGCCCTGCCGGTCAACGATGACCCAGTCTGGCGCGAGATCCCAGGCTCCGAAATACATGCGCCGCAGCATGCGCTTCGCATCCCGGGCCAAGCGATGCCAATCCGGCCTGTCCGTCAGCTCGGCCAGTTCGCGATATGCAGGAAAAATCCAATAGGACGGATTCAGCATGGCGCCTTTGCCGCGCCGGAACCCTCGGCTTCCGGGCAACAGGAAACGCAAGCCTCCCAGCTCAATCGTGAGTGGCGCCAGTGCGTTTGCAATGCGCTCGGCCGCATGCCGGTAAACGGGCACGTTCCATCGTTTGGATGCCCGATACAGTGCCCAGGCGATCGTGACATCGGCATCAACCGCGTCATTGGCATCGGTAACGCGGCGCTGACGGACATTCCATTTCCAGGAGAACAGCCCGTCGCGCCGGCTCAGGTGGGATTGCGTCCATTGCCAGCTGCGTTCGAAGGTCGCGCGATCATCGAACGCGACCGACAGCAGCATCGCATACGCCTGCCCCTCCGAGTGGCTGATATGCGGCCGGCTGTCGTCCCTGACCCGCCCATCGGCAAGGATGAAATGCTGCTTGTATTGCTGCCAATCAGCCTGATCCAGCACCGGCACCTTATGGGAGCACCCCGCCAGCAGCACGTTCATCATCAGCAATATCCGCCAGATCCGGGCCTTAGATTCTGACATCGGGATGATTCTTCCTGCAATAAGCCAGAATCAGCACCCGAGTCAGCCATGCCAGCACAACAAACAGCGACACCAGCACGACCATCAAAAAGACCGGATTGCGAATCGCGAAATACGACAGGCGTTCCAGATATGAGATGTCGCCCACGTGATAGCTCCGGCCGCCCGCCCGGGCCACCCAGAACGGCTGCCCCGCAGCATTCCGGCCCAGCTTGCCCCATACCAGCACATCGCCATGGATGTCTTCGAGCGAATCCCACATGGTCACCAAATGTTCGATGGAGGACGCCAGCGTGCGCTCAGTATCGGCCACGATCAGCGAATACGTGCCTTTCGGATAACCGGGATGTTCAAACTGCTCCCAGACCGCCGTATTCATCAGGTTATACGTCTGCCGCACCTTGGCTTGGTCCACCAAGGCCCGCTTGTCCGCATGGAACACATCCACCGCAAAAATCAGTTTCAGCTTTTCCCACCAGTTCAGCGCCGGCGCCCCCAGGGCCGCGGGATTGGCCAGCGACGGATGGTTCACGGTGCCCCGGTCGCTCAAATCGACCGGCGCAGCATGCCACAATTCCGGCTCCACCTCGCCCAGAACGGCCAGGCGCAGGATGTTCGGATCATCGCTTTTGCCGACCCTGACCTTGATCCGGGTCAGCGGGTAATGGCGCAGCTGCGCCATGCGCCCCGCCATGGACCAAGCTGCGGACAACCGCCGGGGACTGAGCTGATCGATGACAATGCTGGAACCGCCATGATCGTCAGGATAGGGGAAGCCGGTGGCGGTTGTCAGGCCGATATCCGGCATTTCGGCAAAGTGATAGGCCTTCGGAAACTCGATGGTCGAATCCCCAAACAGCGTCACCAGCAAATTCTTGGTGTCGCCGGTCTGACAGTTCGAACCGGTCTGCGCGCTCATTCTGGCCTCGAACTCAAACACATTCCGGCCCGGCCGGAACAAGGCCATCGGAATGCGCACGCGATAATCCCGGATGGAAAGACCGCGGATATCCGCCAGCGAGATGCCCCGCACGAAGCGACCGTTGTGATAGATATTCATGACGGAGTCCGAGCGCAATCCCGCCCCGTAGCTGAAGTGCAGCTTCAGTTCCACATCCATATGGCTTTCGGCAAACAGGCCCGGCGGAACCCACACATCCAGGAATGTCGAGCCTTTGAGCCCCCGGATGGTCGCCGTGGGCGCGCCCAGATCGGCAAACCGGTAAACCTCGCCTTCCCGCACCGCATGCGGCGCGTTGTAAGCGCTCACCTGCTCCGACACCACTTCGTCCACCAGGATACGATCCCCTTGCGCGACCGGCACCTTGTGCCAGGCAAAGGCTTCCGCCAACTGAACCAGCTTCTTGCCCGTGGCCGCGCCAAGAATCAACTCGAAATGATCCGGCGCATTGGCGCGCGCCCGCAACAGAATGATGCCCGCGCCCTGCGCGATCCGCTCGCGATCCTGGGGGCTCAGCGCATCCAGAACATCCGGCATTTCCTCAAACAGTCCAAAACGAACCACATCGGCGTCAGCGGGAGGAAGCCCCTGCTTCGGCAACCAGACGCGAGGCAACACAGGCTGCCGCCGCGAACGCAGCGCCAGGGCTTGCGTAATCAGGGCGCCGGCCTGAACGTGCTCGGGCGAGGTGCCCATGGCCTGAAATACCGGGCGATACGGCATCCAGTCCGGAATCAGCAACAGATTGTCCAGCGCATTGAGGCTCAGGGGAACCGGCTTGAGCCATCCCGAGACCTCAATCCGCGAGGCTTTCATGTCCACCGTTGTCCACAGTTCGGGACTGCCCGGATCTTCACAGTCGCCTTTGTAATGCTGGGCCACTTCGATGGTCATCTGGTTGTCGCCGGGATGCACCAGACTGGCCGGCACGACCGCATCCATGATGCCATCGGGAAAATCGGGATCCAGCGACGCTTGGGCAAAGATGCCGCCATTGAGTTTCAGTCGAAGCTGCGAACGCCGCTTGAGCAATACATTGGAATTCGTGAACACCAGATGCACCTTGAACGTGTCCACATGCACCCGTGAGGGCAGGGGAATCGTCAGCGTCGCCGCATCCTGGGTCTGACGCAAAAACAGGAAGCGGCCTTCTTCGTCCTTCAGGAAACGGTCGAGCGACATGGAACGCTTCCAGTCATGCCGCTGTGACGGAGCGAGATGCTGTTGGGGCGCCACCTCAGCCACAGTTGCGGGCGCTGCAGCCTGCGCTTTTCCTTTGCCTCCAGCCATCGCGGCAGACGGAGAGGGCTCGGCCTTGCCCGAAGCTTTCGCGGTCGCAGCAGGTTCAGGCTTGG
>CAYQMA010000028.1:0-13491 GCA_964418535.1 uncultured Zetaproteobacteria bacterium
TGCCTTCATTGCGCCAGTAATTCGTTCACCCGCCGCACGAAAGCCGCCGGATCCTCGGGCAGGGCGCCTTCCGCCAGCACCGCCTGATCGAACAGCACCTGCGCCAGATCCTGCGCCTTGTCCTGCTTGCGCATATGCGCCAGACGCTTCACCAGCGGATGGGCCGGATTGATTTCCAGAATCGGCTTGTGCTCCGGCGCGTTCTGACCCAGTTGCTTGAGGATGCGCTCCATGTTGTTCGAAATGTCGAACGTGTCGGACACCAGGCAAGCCGGCGATTCGGTGAGCCTGCGGGTCACACGCACATCCTTCACGCGGTCGCCCAACGCTTCCTTGAGCCGCTTGATGGCCGGGCGGACTTCCTTTTCGGCTTCCTTGCGCTCCTGTTCCTCGGCCTGTTTCTCTTCCTCGGAGCCGATATCGGACAGATCGATCTCACCCTTGGCGATGGACTGCAAGGGCTTGCCGTCGAATTCGGTCAGCGAACCGACCAGCCATTCGTCAATCCGGTCATGCAGCAGCAGCACTTCCACGCCTTTCTTCCGGAATATCTCCAGATGCGGGCTGTGTTTGGCCGCGGCCAGCGTTTCGGCGGTGATGTAATAGATGGCCTTCTGACCCTCCTTCATCCGCGCAACATAATCGGCAAGCGACACCTGCTGCTCGTCCGACTCGGTGGAGGCAAAGCGGAGCAGCTTCGCCAGCGCCTCGCGGTAAGCGAAATCCTCGATCACGCCTTCCTTCAGGCAGTTGCCGAAGGCCTTCCAGAAGCGGGCGTATTTGTCCGCATCCTTCTCCGCCATGTCGGCCAGCCATGACAACACGCGCTTGGTTGCGCCTTTCTTCATCGCCTGCATGGCGGGGCTCTCCTGCAGCATTTCGCGCGACACGTTCAGCGGCAGATCCGCCGAGTCCATCACGCCGCGCAGGAAACGCAGCCAACGCGGCAGGATTTTTTCGTCGGCATCCATGATGTACACGCGCCGCACATAGAGCTTCACGCCGTGGCGCGCATCGGCATGCCACAGATCGAAGGGCGGTTCGGAGGGAATGTAGAACAGCAGCGTGTACTCGAACTTGCCTTCCAGATGCTGGTGCAGCCAATCCAGCGGTTCGCCGAGATCGTGGCTGACATGCTGGTAAAAGGTCTTGTAATCCTCGTCGGACAGCTCGGATTTCGGACGCGTCCACAGGGCCGAGGCCTGATTGACCGTCTCCACGCCTTCACCCTCGCGCTTCTTCATCCGGATGGGGAAGGGGATGTGATCGGCATATTTGTGGATGATCGAACGCAACCGCCAGGGATCGAGGAATTCGTCCGCATCCTCTTTCAGGTGCAGCACGATTTCGGTGCCGCGCTCCGGTTTTTCGATGGTTTCGACCTCATACTCGCCGTCGCCGCGCGAATGCCAGCGAACGCCATGCTCCTTGCCCAGGCCGGCGCGGCGGGTGGTCAGGGTGACTTCGTCGGCGACCAGAAAGGCTGAATAAAAGCCGACGCCGAACTGGCCGATCAGATGCGCATCCTTTTCGGCATCGCCGGTCAGACGCTCGAAAAACTCGCGCGTGCCGGATTTGGCGATGGTGCCGATGTGCTCGATGACCTCCTCGCGGCTCATGCCGATGCCGTTGTCGCGCACGGTGATCGTGCGCGCCTCCTTGTCCACGTCGATGAACACGTGCAGATCCGCATCGCCCTCATAGAGACTGTCGTCGGTGGCGGCCTCGAATCGCAGCTTATCGGCCGCATCCGAGGCGTTGGAAATCAGCTCGCGAAGGAAGATTTCCTTGTTCGAATACAGCGAATGGATCATCAGATCCAACAGTTGCCTGACCTCGGTCTGAAAGCTTCGTTTTTCAGTCGTGGACGCGCTCATTCGTTCCTCTCCGAAGGGGTGTTTTGGCTTTCTTTATGGGGGCGTTCAGCCGCCGATTCAAGCGCTTCATGCACCACGCGCCAGGATGCCAGTTTGGCCTGGAAATCAAGCGCTGCGTGGGCCGGGCTGGTGGAAGGCAGACGAAGACGAGGAATGCTCCGGACATCGGCGTCCAGCGTCGGCAACACGAGCCGGATGAACAGCCGTTCGGCCGTCGCGCCATTGAAGAAGATATGGCGAATCCGCGGATGCCGCCGGAAAAAGGCGGCGAAATCGTTCGGCTCCACCTCCCGGATGGCCGCATCGAGGCTGCCCGGCCGCACGCAACTGTGCGCGACATCCCACAGCGCGATGCGATTGTCCATCAGACGCTGGGCGCGCTCGGAAAAGGGCGCGCGGGCGTCGAACCCGAACAGCGCGCCCATGATGGGCCAGAAAGCATTGCGCGGATGGGCGTAATACTCACCGGCCGCCAGCGATGCCTGGCTCGGCATCGAGCCCAGCACCAACACCCGCGCATCGGGCGCGGCGACAGGCGGAAAGGCCGTCTGCCGATTCGATTCGGCATGCGTGCGGACAGGGCGCATGCGCGGAGCATAAATGCTGGAAAGCCCCCGCGCCATCGGCCACACTCCCGCCCATGCCGGAGATCGAGCCATGATGGAAATTGACAACCTGTCGCTGGCCGTGCCGGGCCGGGAAGGGCTGCTGCCCGCGGTCAGCGAGGTGAGTCTGACCGTGCCGCGCGGGCGGGTGCTGGGGTTGGTGGGCGAATCGGGCTGCGGCAAGAGCCTGACGGCCCAATCCGTGCTCCGTCTGGGCGAGCATCAGGGCATCGTCCGCACCGGCGGCACGGTGCGCGTGGATGGCGAGGACGTGTTCGCGATGGATGAGGAGCGGTTGCGCCGGTTGCGCGGCGGGCGCGTCTCGATGGTGTTCCAGGAACCGATGACGGCGCTGAATCCGGTGTTTTCGATCGGCGAGCAGGTGATGGAGGTCGTTCGATTGCACCTGGATGTAACGCCGGCCGAGGCGCGCGATCGCGCCATCGCGCTGTTGGGAGATGTGGGATTACCCGACCCCGAACGATTGCTGCGCCAGTATCCGGGGGAACTGTCCGGCGGCATGCGCCAGCGGGTGCTGATTGCGATGGCAATGGCCGGCGAACCGGACTGGATCATCGCCGATGAGCCGACCACGGCCCTGGATGTATCGGTGCAAGCGCGCATCGTGGATCTGCTCCGCGAACTGCAGGCGGAACGCGGGCTGGGCATGTTGCTGGTCACGCATGATTTCGGACTGGTGGCGGAACTGGCGGACGATGTGGCGGTGATGTATGCCGGCCAGATCGTGGAATCCGCGCCGGTGATGGAGATCTTCGATCATCCCGCGCATCCATACACGCGCGCCTTGATGGCCTGTCGGCCCGAAGCGGCGCAACCGGGTGAGCCGTTGCCGGCCATTCCGGGCCAAGTGCCGTCGCCGGGCGCCTGGCCCGAAGGCTGCCGCTTTGCGCCGCGCTGCCCGTGGGCGGCCGAAGCCTGTCGCAGGCCGGTGGCGGAAGATGCCTGGGAGCACGGCAAACACCGAGCGCGTTGCGTGCGCGTGGAAACCGCAGCCCTGGAGGCCGGATCATGAGCCTCTTGCGCGCCACGGATCTCAGCAAGCGTTTCACGGTTGCTGGAGCAGGCGGACTGCTGGGCGCGCGGAAGCATGTATGGGCCGTGCGCGAGGCGGGATTTCATGTCGAATCGGGCGAAACGCTGGCCATCGTGGGCGAGTCCGGCAGCGGCAAATCCACCACCGCGCGCATGGTGATGCGCCTGCTGGAACCGGATTCCGGCCGCATCGAACTGATGGGCGAGGATATCACCCGCCTGAAGGGACGCCGACTGCGCATGATGCGGCGGCATATGCAAATGGTGTTTCAGGATCCGTTCGCCAGCCTGAACCCGCGCATGAAGATCGGCGAGACGGTCGGCGAGGGATTGCGCATCCACGAGCGGGAGCTGAATCGAAGGCAGCGACGCGACCGGGTGGCCGAGGTGCTCGAAATGTGCGGCATGGGCGCGGACGCGATGGATCGTTATCCGCACCAGTTCTCCGGCGGCCAGCGGCAGCGCATCGGCATTGCGCGGGCGCTGGCGGTAAACCCGAAACTGCTGGTGCTGGACGAACCGGTCTCGGCGCTGGATGTCTCCGTTCAGGCCCAGATTCTGAACCTGTTGATGCGCCTGCAGCGCGAGCGTGGCCTGAGTTACCTGTTCATCTCGCACGATCTCTCGGTGGTGCGACAGGTGGCCGACCGCGTAGCGGTGATGTTCGCCGGCCGCATCGTGGAGCAGGGCGATATCGCGCAGGTTTATGCCCGTCCGAAGCACCCGTACACGCGGGCCTTGCTCGATGCGCGCCCGGTCGAGCATCCGGCCCGGCGCGACCGGACCCGGGAACGACTGGCCGCCGACGAAGGCGTGGCCGAAACGGGATGCGCGTTTCGCCTGCGTTGCCCGCATGCGCAGGCCGATTGCGCAAGCTTCGACGGCCGTCTGCCTGCAGGCGACGGGCACGTCGCCGCCTGTCTGCATCCATTGTGACTGCCACAGCAACCGGACATGCGCGGTCGGGTGCGTTTGCTGAACGAATCGCGCGGGATTTCATGCCGGATTCGCCGCTGGCCCGCGGGTTGCCCGGCTATGTCTGCCGCGAGGAACAAATCAGGCTGGCGCGCGAAATCGCCGAATGCATGGAAGTGGGTGGCAGGCTGCTGGCCGAGGCTGAAACCGGCACTGGCAAGACGCTGGCTTATCTGATTCCGGCCCTGCGTGGCGAGGGTCGGGTGCTGATTTCCACCCACACGCGGGCGCTGCAGGATCAATTGATGTTCCGCGATCTGCCGGCCGTGCGCCGGGCGCTGGGCGTCTCGCGCAATGTTGCGCTCATCAAGGGACGGGCGAACTATCTTTGCCCCTACCGGCTGGAACGGAAGATGGCCGATGCGCAACTGGAACGTCGCACGCGCACCTTACTGGCGCGTGTGGCCGACTGGGGCCGTGCAAGCCTCGACGGCGATCTCTCAGGCCTGCCGTTCGATGCCCGCGCGCGCGGCATCGGCGGCATGATTACGGCCACCTCCGAACAATGCCTGGGCGGCAAGTGTCCGCATCTCGAGGATTGCCCGCTGTTTGCGGCCCGACGCAAGGCGCAGGAGGCGGACATCGTGATCTGCAATCACAGCCTGCTGCTGGCCGATGCGGCGCTGAAAGCGGGCGAGTTCGGCGAGGTGCTGCCGCCCGCCGACTGCGTGATCGTAGATGAGGCGCACGCCATTCCCGAGCTGGCCTGCCGGCACTTCGGCCGGCAAGTCGGCGTGAACCGGCTGACGACATGGTTCAACGACACCCAGGATCTGCTGCGCGAATGGGGCGACGAAGCCGAACTGGGGCGGGAAATCGAAAGCGCCTTTCAGGCCACATTGCATGCCTGGGAGCGCGACGACCTCGCCGACTCACTGGCACAATGGCGCGACGTGACCCGGTTGATCGAACAACGCCATGAGCGGAGCGAGGAAGCCGGCCGTCTGGCTGAACGGGCGCAGGACATTGCCGCCGATCTCGAAGCCATGCTCGACCCGCCGGAGGGCTACGTCGCATGGAAGGAAGGGGAGGGCAAGCAGGCGCGCCATCTGCTTGCGCCGGTGGAAAGCGGGCCGGTGCTCGATGCCCGCCTGTGGCCCCAGGCCGAATCGTTCATTCTGCTCTCGGCCACCTTGCGCATCTCGGATCGCTTTGACTGGATGCAGCAGCGACTGGGACTGCCGGATGCGCGATGCGCCTTCCATCCATCGCCATTCGATTACGGCCGGCAGGCGATGATCTATGCGCCACGGCATGTGCCCGACCCGAGCGATCCGGACTATGAGGATACCCTGTTTGCCGAAATGGAGGCGCTGATCCGGGCCTCCAGCGGCCGGGCCTTCGCGCTGTTCACCTCCAATCGCATGCTGCGCCGCATCGCCCCCCGCCTGGCCGAGGCGCTGCCGTGGCCGGTTCTGATCCAGGACGAAAGCGGCAGCCGCGATGCGATTCTGAAGCAATTCCGGGAAGATACACACTCTGTTTTATGTGGCACGCGAAGTTTCTGGGAAGGCGTGGATGTGCCGGGCGAGGCGCTGTCGTTGGTGATGATCGACAAGGTGCCGTTTGCGCCGCCGGACGATCATCTGTTGCAGGCCCGCCGCAAGCGCTGCGAGGAGCGCGGCGGCAACGGCTTTCTTGACGTGCAGTTGCCCGAAGCCATCGCCGTGTTGCGTCAGGGGGTGGGGCGGCTGATCCGCTCGAACGATGATCGGGGCGTCATCGCCATTCTGGATTCGCGCATCTACCGCAAGGCCTGGGGGCGGGCCGTGGCGGCCAATCTGCCGAAGGCGCCCAAAACCGAAGACCTGGCCGACGTGCGCGCCTTCTTCGCCCGCACCTGACTGGCTGGCCCATGCGGGTGCTGATCGCACCGGATGCGTTCAAAGGCAGCCTGACGGCCGAAGAAGCCGCCGAGGCGATGGCGGAAGGACTGATTTCGGTTCGTCGCGACCTGACAATCGAACTGCAGCCGATGGCCGATGGCGGCGAGGGAACGCTGGATGTGCTGGCCCCGCATCTGGGCGGAACGCGGGTGCAACAACGCCTGCCAGGCATGGACGGACATGCGCTGGAGGCAACGGTCATCGCCTGTGAAAGGCAGGGCATGCCATGCTGGTTCATCGAAAGCGCCCGCGTGCTGGGACTGAATCTGCCCTCGGTTCAGGCCATGCCGTTCGCCGCGCGAAGCAGCGCCCCCTTGGGAGAACTGATGCGCCAGGGGCTGGATCAGGGCGTGCAGCGGTTCGAGATCGCGTTGGGCGGCAGCGGCGTGCATGACGGCGGCATGGGCATGCTGCATGCGTTGGGCGCACGGTATTTCGACGCGCGGGGACGCGAACTGCCGCCGCGATTGGAAGCAGCCGAACGCATCGCGACGGTGGATGTTTCCGGGCTGCCGCGTGCATGTTGCGGCCGGGTGCTGCTGGATGTGGACAATCCCTTGGAAGGCGAGATCGGAGCGTTGGCCTATGCGCGCCAGAAGGGCGCTGATCCCCGCATGTTTCCGCTGCTGGATGGCTGGATGCGGCGCTGGGCCGATGCCATTGAACGGGCGCTGGAGCGACAGGCACGGATGCTGCCCGGCGCGGGCGCGGCCGGCGGACTGGGCTTTGCGCTGATGCTGCTGGGGCTGAAAGGCACGCCCGGCGCCGTCCATGTGGCTGAATGCGTGGGGCTTGAAGCCCGCATCCAAGGCTGCGACTGGGTGGTGACAGGCGAGGGGCGCGCCGATGGCCAGACGTTATGCGGCAAAGCGCCGTCGGTGGTGGCGGAAATTGCCCGCAGAAACGGTGTGAGAGCGGCCCTGATAGCAGGCCGGATATGCGATGGGACGAAACTGGCAACAACATTCGACGCCATGGTTGCCGCAGCGCCACCCGACATGCCGGAGGATCAAGCCCGGCGCAATGCGCGCCGGCTGCTTGCGGATGCCGCCGCCCGGTTGGCGCACCAGCACTGGAGCTGAGGAGGGCAGACAACCGCCGCCAAACAACACGGGGCGACCGGTCCAACCGCGCCGCCCCGTGCCCGCAGACAGGATGCGAGCCTATTTCTCCGGCAGAATGCTCTCGCCCATCAGGAATTCGTCCACGGCGCGGGCGCAGCGGCGACCCTCGCGAATGGCCCAGACCACCAGCGACTGGCCGCGCCGCATATCGCCGGCGGCGAACACCTTGTTCAGACTGGTGCGATAGTCCTTCGTGTTGGCGGCCACATTGCCGCGATCGTCCAGCGCCACGCCCAACTCCTGGAGCATGCCCTCGTGAACCGGGTGCAGAAAACCCATCGCCAGCAGCACCAGATCGGCCTTCAGACGGAAGGTGCTGCCCTCGACCTCGCGCATTTGCCAGCGACCGCTCTCATCGCGTTCCCATTCCACCTTCACGCACTCGATCTCGCGCACATGACCGTTGTCGTCGCCGATGAAACGCTTGGTCGAGACCTGCCACATGCGCTCACAGCCTTCCTCCTGCGAGGTCGAGGTGCGCAGCCGATTGGGCCAGTCCGGCCAGGTGACGAGCTTGTCCGGTTCCTCCGGAGGCTTCGGCAAAATCTCCAACTGCGTGATCGAGGCCGCGCCATGGCGATTGCTGGTGCCGATGCAGTCACTGCCCGTATCGCCGCCGCCGATGACGATCACATGCTTGCCCGCAGCCGAAATGAACTCGTCGTCCGGAATCTCGTCGCCCAGCACGCGCTTGGTGTTCTTGGTCAGAAATTCCATCGCGAAATGGATGCCGGCCAACTCGCGCCCCGGCACCGGCAGGTCGCGCGGCTTCTCGGCGCCGCCGGCCAGCACCACGGCATCGTATTCGTCGAGCAGCGATTTGGCGGGAATATCCACGCCCACGTGCACGTTCTCGCGGAACTCCACGCCCTCGGCGCGCATCTGCGCCAGCCGGCGATCAATGATGTGCTTCTCGAACTTGAAGTTCGGGATGCCGTAGCGCATCAGTCCGCCGATACGATCGGCCTTCTCGAACACGACCACATCGTGCCCGACGCGCGCCAGTTGCTGGGCGCAGGCCAGTCCGGCGGGGCCGGAGCCGACGATGGCGACGCGCTTGCCGGTCTTGTGCTCCGGAATTTCCGGCTGAATCCAACCTTCCTCCCAGCCTTTTTCAACAATGGCCAGTTCGATGTTCTTGATCGTGACCGGCTCGTTGATCAGGTTCACAGTGCAGGATTCCTCGCAAGGCGCGGGACAGATGCGGCCGGTGAACTCCGGGAAGTTATTGGTGGAGTGCAACACGTCCAGCGCCTCGCGCCAGCGATCGCGCCAGACCAGATCGTTCCAGTCCGGAATAATGTTGTTGATTGGGCATCCGTTGTGACAGAAGGGGATGCCGCAATCCATGCAGCGCGCACCCTGAATCCGGATGTTCGGCGGCAGCTTCGCGAACTCGTGAAAATGCGTGATGCGGTCGGCCACGGGGGCATAGCTCAGGCCCTCGCGCGCATATTCCTTGAACCCCGTGGGCTTACCCATGGATACGCTCCTCCGTCGTGGCTTGCTTCAGCTTCTCGGCTTCCAGTTCCTTCAGGGCGCGGCGGTAGTCCACCGGCATGACCTTGACAAAGCGGGGCAGCATCTCGCCCCAGTTCTCCAGGATGCGGCGCGCCACATCCGAATTTGTGTAATGCCGGTGCCGCTCGATCAGCATGCGCAGAATGCGCTCGTCGTTCTGATCCAACGAATGGCGGATGTCCACGCGGCCGTGCATTTCCAGATCCGGCCCCTGATGCTCCAGCTCTTCCAGCACCTCGGCCTCGGAAGCCACCGGTTCCAGTTCCACCTGGGCCATGTTGCAGCGACTCTCGAAATCGCCGGCCTCGTCCAGCACATAAGCGATGCCGCCGCTCATGCCGGCCGCGAAGTTGCGGCCCGTGGGCCCGAGCACGACCACCGTGCCGCCGGTCATGTATTCGCAGCCGTGATCGCCCACGCCCTCGACGACAGCGACAGCGCCGGAATTACGCACCGCGAAGCGCTCGCCGGCAACGCCGCGGAAATAGCATTCACCGGCGATGGCGCCAAACAGCACCGTGTTGCCGACGATGATGTTGTCCTCGGCCACGATGCCCGATTCCTCGGGCGGATAGATGACAATGCGGCCGCCGGACAGGCCCTTGCCGACATAATCGTTGCCTTCGCCGGCCAGTTCGATGGTGACGCCGCGCGCCAGCCAGGCGCCGAGCGATTGCCCGGCCGTGCCGCGCGCCTTGATGACGATGGTGTCCTCCGGCAGGCCGGCATGGCCGTAGCGTTTGGCGACCTGGCCGGACAGCATGGTGCCGAAGCTGCGATCCACGTTGCGGATCGGCGTTTCGATCACCACCGGCTGCTTCGATTCCAGGGCCGGCCGCGCCTGTTCGATCAGCCAGCGATCGCGAATGTCGTCAATGCCGTGATCCTGCGTCTCGCAGTGATGGATGGCCGCGCCGTTGGCCTCCACCCGGGTCAGAATCGGCGTCAGGTCCAGCCCCTTGGACTTCCAGTGGCGGATGGCATCGTTGACATCCAGCACATCGCTGGCGCCGATCATTTCATCGAAGCTGGCAAAGCCCAGTTCAGCCATGATTTCACGCACTTCCTCAGCCACGAACATGAAGTAGTTCACCACATCCTCGGGCTTGCCGACAAAGTTCTTGCGCAGTTCCGGATCCTGGGTGGCGACGCCGACAGGACAGGTGTTCAGATGGCACTTGCGCATCATGATGCAACCCTCGGCGATCAGCGCGATGGTGCCGAAGGCAACCTCGTCCGCGCCCAGCAGCGCCGCGATGACCACGTCGCGGCCGGTGCGCATCTGGCCATCCGCCTGCAACCGGGTGCGACCGCGCAGACGGTTCAGCACCAGCGTTTGCTGCGTTTCGGCCAGTCCCAATTCCCACGGCGCGCCGGCATGCTTGATCGAGGTCAGGGGGCTGGCGCCGGTGCCGCCGTCGTGACCCGCGATGACCACATGGTCGGCATGCGCCTTGACCACGCCGGCGGCGATGGTGCCGACGCCGATCTCGGCCACCAGCTTCACCGAAATGTCGGCATCCGGATTGGCGTTCTTCAGATCGAAGATCAGCTGCGCCAGATCCTCGATGGAATAGATGTCGTGGTGCGGGGGCGGGGAGATGAGACCCACGCCGGGGGTGGAATGGCGCACGCGTCCGATACGGGCATCCACCTTGTGGCCCGGCAACTGGCCGCCCTCGCCGGGTTTCGCGCCCTGTGCGATCTTGATCTGGATCTGATCGGAATTGACCAGATATTCGGTGGTGACGCCGAAACGGCCCGAAGCCACCTGCTTGATGGCGCTGCGCATCGAATCGCCATTGGGCAAGGGCTTGAAGCGCTCCGGCTCCTCGCCGCCCTCGCCGGTGTTGGACTTGCCGCCCAGCCGGTTCATGGCGATCGCCAGCGTCGAATGCGCCTCGTGCGAGATGGAGCCGAAGCTCATCGCGCCGGTGGCGAAGCGCTTGACGATCTCGCTGGCCGGTTCCACTTCTTCCAGCGGGATGGAGGCGCGCTTCTTGAAGCGGAACAGGCTTCGCAGCGTGATCAGGCGACCGCTCTGATCGTTGATGATGCGCGCGTATTCCTTGTAGAGCGCGTAATTCCCGGTGCGCACCGCGTGCTGCAGCTTGGCCACGGCTTCGGGCGTAAGCAGGTGTTCCTCGCCGCGAACGCGCCAGGCGTATTCGCCGCCGACATCCAGCGCATTGCGGTAAATCATCGCATTGCCCCAGGCATCGCGATGCCAGCGCACGGCCTCCTCGGCGATCTCGGCCAGGCCCACGCCCTCGATACGGCTCGGGGTGCCGGTGAAATAGCGTTCCACGAAGTCGGACGCCAGGCCCACGGCCTCGAAAATCTGCGCCCCGCAGTAGGACTGATAGGTGGAAATGCCCATCTTGGACATCACCTTGAACAGGCCTTTGTCCACGGCCTTGATATAGCGGGCCTGAACTTCGTCCAGCGTCAATTCCTCAGGGAACAGGCCGCGACGGTGCAGATCGAACAGGGTCTCGAAAGCCAGCCAGGGATTGATGGCCTCAGCGCCATAGCCGGCCAGGGTGCAGAAGTGATGCACCTCGCGGGCGCTGCCCGTTTCCACCACCAGGCCGGTCTCGGTGCGCAGGCCCTTGCGAATCAGGTGCTGATGCACGGCGCTGGTGGCCAGCAGCGCGGGAATCGCGATGTGGTCGGCATCCATGCCGCGGTCGGACAGAATCACGATATTGTAATGCTCGCGCACCGCGGCCTCGGCCTCGTCGCAGAGGCGCGCGATGGCCGCTTCCATGCCCGCCGCGCCCTCGGCGGCCGGATAGCACATGGAGAGGGTGATGGTGTGGAATCGGCCGTTGGTGTAACGGTCGATGTGGCGGATCTTTTCAAGATCCACGTTGGTCAGGATGGGCTGACGCACCTCCAGCCGCATCAACGGCTCGCCATCGTCCAGCCCGAGCAGGTTCGGACGCGGGCCGATGATGGAGGTCAGGCTCATGACCATTTCCTCGCGGATGGGGTCGATCGGCGGGTTGGTCACCTGCGCGAAGAGCTGGCGGAAATAGTTGTAGATCGGCTTGGCGCGGTTGGAGAGCACCGCCAGCGGCGAATCGTTGCCCATCGAGCCCACGGGCTCCTGGCCGGCTGTCGCCATCGGCGTCATCAAAAACTTCAGGTCTTCCTGCGAATAACCGAAGGCCTGCTGACGGTCGAGCAGGGTGGCATGGTCGGGCGCCATGGTCGGCACCTCGTCCGGCAGGTCTTCGAGCTGCACCTGCGTCTCGGAAAGAATGGCCCGGTAAGGCCGCTCGGCGGCAAGGCGAGCCTTGAGTTCGGCATCGTCGATGATGCGACCGGCCTCCAGATCGATCAGCAGCATCTTGCCGGGCTGAAGTCGCCATTTCTGAACGATGTCCTCTTCCGGCACATCGAGCACGCCCATCTCGGAGGCGCCGATGACCAGATCGTCGCGGGTGACCAGATAACGGGCCGGACGCAGGCCGTTGCGGTCGAGCGTGGCGCCGATCTGGCGCCCGTTGGTGAACACGACGGCGGCGGGGCCGTCCCACGGCTCCATCAGCGCCGCATGATATTCATAGAACGCCTTGCGCTCCTCATCCATCAGGGTGTTGCCCGACCAGGCCTCCGGAATCAGCAGCATGGCCGCGTGCGCCAGGTCGTAGCCGCCCATGACCAGCAGCTCCAGCGCATTGTCGAAGCAGGCGGTGTCCGACTGGCCTTCGGCGATGACGGGCCAGATCTTTTGCAGATCGTCGCCGAGCACGCGGGAGGCCATCGAATGGCGGCGGGCGTTCATCCAGTTGATGTTGCCGCGCAGGGTGTTGATTTCGCCATTGTGCGCAATCATGCGGAAGGGGTGGGCCAGTTCCCAGGCGGGGAAGGTATTGGTCGAAAAGCGCTGATGCACCAGCGCCAGGGCGCTGGTCATGCGCTCATCGTGCAGGTCTTCGTAATAAGCGCCCACCTGATGCGAAAGGAACATGCCCTTGTACACCAGCGTGCGGCTGGAGAGCGAGGCGATATAGAAATTCGCCGGGCCCGAGCGCCCCAGCTCCGCCACGCGCCGCTCCACCACCTTGCGAATCACGAACAGCTTGCGCTCGAAAGCGTCCTGATCGGCGCAGGATTCGCCCCGACCCACGAACACCTGGCGGATCACCGGCTCGCAGGCGGTGACGCTCTCCGGCAGGTCGGCGCGCCGGGCGTCGGTCGGCACGTCGCGCCAGCCCAGCACGCGCTGGCCTTCCTCGGCGATGGTCTGTTCGATGATGCGCTCGCATTCGGCGCGGTAGTCGTCGTTTTGCGGCAAAAACACCATGCCCACGCCGTATTCGCCCGCAGCCGGCAGCTCCACGCCCGCTTCGGCCATGACCGGCCGCAGGAAGGCGTCCGGGATCTGGATCAGGATGCCGGCGCCGTCGCCTTCGCGCGGATCGGCGCCGGTGGCGCCGCG
>CAYQMA010000029.1:0-12939 GCA_964418535.1 uncultured Zetaproteobacteria bacterium
GCAATCAAGGCGGTCATGCCGCCCATGTGATCGGACTGGGCATGGGTCGCCGCCAACACATCGACATGCGTCAGCCCCATGGCGCGCAACGCCTCGGCTGCAATCACGCCGCCGTTGAAACGACTGCCGCGCCGACCCGGCGCATCCACTGCCAGCACATGACCATCGGGCAACATCAGGGCGCTGGAAGCGCCCTGCCCCACATCCCAGGCCGCGAACATGGCTTGCGCCGGCGGACGCTCTCTTACGACCGCCCCTCCCCAAACCGTGAAAATCGCCACGGCCAACGCCATCGCCGGGCCGCGCCGGCCCCGCCATGCCCATATGCCGGCCGCAACCATCGTCGCCGCCGTAAGCGGCGCGACGCCGTGCGGCAACGCCACCGTCCAGATCACCGCAAACGGCAGAGATGCAATCCAGCCCAGCGCCGCCAGCCCCCATGCCACACCATGACCGGCCAGCGCGAACAGGTATGTGGCCGCCGCCACAAGCCCCGTCGTCGCCAGGGCGGCGCCGGCCAGCGTCAGGGGCATGATGAACAAGCCATAAAGCGGCACCGCGAGCAAATTGGCCGGCAGGCCATACAACGGCAATCGCCCGAATGCGTCGGCTGTCAGCGGCAGCGTCGCAAGGCTGGCGGCCGCCGTGACTGTCAGCATGGCCAGCGCACTCCGCCGCAAACGGTCGAACCACCCGGCGCGCGATCTGTCATCAACCGCCGACGTCCAGACCAGGATCGCGGCGGTGGCCGCAAACGACAGCCACAGCGACAGGGAACCCACCGACGCCGCATCAAGCAGCAGCATCAGCATCAATGCGCCCAACAGCGTGTTCAAGGGCGGCGCTGCGCTTCGCATCCACCAGGCCGCCACCCCGCCCGCAAGCATCAGCGCGGCCCTCCGCGCCGGCAGCGGCCACCCGGCCAGCATCGCATACCCGACTGCCACGACCAATCCTGCCAGCAACGCCATCCCGCGCACGGGCACGGCGACGATCCACGCCTCCCGCCGCGTCAGCAACCACCAGCACAGCGCGAATCCCAGCCCGGCCGCCATACCCACATGCAAACCCGAAATGGCCAGCAGATGCATCGTGCCGGTCACCGCAAAGACCTGCTCCGTCTCAACGGTCAGATCAGATCGATCGGCCAGCGCCAGCGCTTTCAGCACACCTGCTTCGGGGCGCGGCAAACCGGCCATCGCCCGACGGATGCGTTCGCGAGCGCGCTGGAACAATGAGGGGTTTCGGGCCACGATCCGCACCGGCCCGCGCGCACTGCCGATCAGCGCCAGATGCCGATCGAAGCACCAGGCACGGAAATCGAAGCCGCCGGGATTGCGATGATTGCGCGGCAAGCGCCAATGCGCACGAGCCTCGATCCGATCGCCCGGCCTGAAGCGGCTGGTCTGTCCGCCATGCACATAGAGCCAAGCTGCGCCGCCCAGCGTCCGGTCGCATCGGCCGCCGGACAGACGGCAGACATCCGTCAGCTTCAGGCGCGCATACCCCGGCCCGCTTCGCACGGCCGACACGCGGGCGGAAACCGGCGCCGATTTCGAAAGCCATGCCGAATCCACGTGCGCCAACCGCGCATCCAGCACCAATTGGATGCCGCCCCAGAGCATGCCAGCCAGCAACCATGCCGCCGGGATGCGCCAGCGTCGCGCCAGAAGCAGCACAACCGCCAACGCCGCAAGCCAGGGCAGCCAGGCCAGCGGAAAGGCATCCACGCGCGTAGCCGCAATGCCCGCCGTCCAGCCGGCGGCAGGCCATGCCAGCGGCAACCGCGCCCTTGTCAATCCTCGGGGTATGCCACCCGGCCGCGAATCATCTGATCCGTTCCCAGCATGCGTCGCTCGATATCCGCCAGTTTCGGCGCCTGATCCACCCGCGCCACGCCCTTTCCTTCGAACAGGCTCACCGCCTCGCGCCCACCGATCAGGATCGGCGCCTGATACAGCACCATCTCGTCGATCAGCCGCGCCTCAAGAAAGGCTGCATGCAACTGGCCACCCCCCTCGAGCAGCACCTCCCAACGCTCTTCACTGGCCAGATGTTGAAGCACTTCCAACAGGCTTGCCGCACGCACCACTTCCACCCCGGCCTCACGCCAGGCACGCGCTTCTTCAGTTTCGCGACGCACATACAACCGCGAGGGCGCGGCATCGTCCGCAATGCGGCAGGCGGGATCGAAACGCGGCGGTTCACCGCAGATGACGCAACGCAGGGGTGGCGCACCGATCAACGGCGCATCACGCACGGTCAGCGACGGATTGTCCTGCAGCAACGTGCCAGAGCCGATCAGAATGGCATGGCTTCGGGCGCGCAGGCCATGCGCATGCTGACGCGATGCCTCGTTGCTGATCCATTGCGAATGTCGCGCATGGGTGGCCAGCTTGCCGTCCAGCGAGATCGCGGCCTTGGCCGTCACCCAGGCCCGCCCTTGCCGATGCGCGTGCAGAAAACCGCGATTGAGCGCATCGGCCTCCTGCTCCAGCACATTCGGCGTCACATCCACGCCATGCGCTTCCAACAGCCTGCCGCCGCCGGCCATTTTCGGATTGGGATCGCTGGACGCAAACACGACGCGCCGGATACCGGCACGCAGAATGGCGCCGGTGCATGGCGGCGTGCGCCCGTGCGCCGCACAGGGCTCCAGCGTCACATACAGCGTGGCGCCGCGCGCGGCCGAACCAGCGGCTTCCAGCGCCACAACCTCCGCATGCGGCCTGCCCGGCCCTTCGTGCCAGCCCTCGCCGATGATCTTGCCTGCGGCGACCACGACCGCGCCCACGGCCGGATTGGGATGAGTCCGGCCCAGGCCCTTTGCCGCCAGTTCCAGCGCCCGGGTCATGAAGCGCTCGTCGGTGGAGCGATCCAGCCCGGTCATCGGGGGTTGATCCTAGTGCTGGTGACCGCCGGGGCCATGCACATGGCCGTGTTCCAGTTCCTCGGCCGTGGCTTCGCGCACACCGAGCACCGTCACTTCGAAATTCAGGGTCACATCCGCCAGCGGATGATTGCCGTCCACGGTCACCTCATTGCCGTTCACGGCAGTCACGGTCACGATTTCCACGCCTTCGGGCGTCTGCGCCTGAAACTGCATGCCGGGCTCCAGCCTGTCGACGCCGCCGAACAGCGCCCGATCCACAGTCTTGACCAGGGATTCATCGCGTTCGCCATAGGCATCCTTGGGCTCGATGCTCACCTTCAGCGAATCGCCCTCGGACTTGCCTTCCAGCGCGTTCTCCAGCCCCGGAATCATGTAGCCGATGCCGTGAATATAGGCCAGGGGCTCCTGCCCCTTGGACGTGTCCAGCACCTCGCCGTCGTTGTTGGTCAGGGTGTAGTCAATGGTGACCACGGTATTTTTTGCCACTTGCATTGTTTATCTCTCCATGTTGGCGGACATAGCCCGCGTCATGCGGCCCACGCTGGCACATTTTTGCAAAGCGGTCGAGCCTTGGCCGCTTGGCCGCAAGTTGCTACATTCAGCTGCACCCACTTCGCACAGGGAGACGAGAGGTCATGGACGATTGCATCTTCTGCAAAATACTTCGGGGAGACATTCCGTCGGACAAGGTTTATGAAGACGACGATGTGTATGCCTTCCGAGACATTCACCCCAAGGCGCCGACGCATGTGCTGGTGATTCCGCGCCAGCACATCCCCACGCTGAGCGACGCCCGGGACGAGCAATTGTTGGGGCGGTTGATGAGCCGGGTGCGCATGATCGCGGACGAAGTGCTGAAACTGGAAGCCGGCTGGCGTGTGGTCATCAATGTGCGCTCAGGCGGCGGGCAAGAGGTGTATCATCTGCATGTCCACATCCTCGGAGGCAAGAAACTTCCGTTCTGAATCCGAACCGCCGCATGAACAAGCAAGGAAAACGCGCCCCAGCCACCCTCCAGGCGGGACTGGCCGAAGCGCTGGGAGCGACGCATCTGGAAGCGCTCGCCGGCACAGCACGGCTCAAACGAGCCTGGCCGGACATGGTCGGCCCCATGTTGGCCGCTCACACCCATCCTGTCGCCATCGAGGGCGATACGCTGCTGATCGCAGTGGATCACCCGGCGATGGCGCAGCAAATCCGGTTTCTGAACCAGGAAATCCGCGAAGCCTGTTTCCGCACATGCCGCATCCGCGGGCTGCGACGGTTGCGCACCCGCATCGAACCGGGCGCGGGCGTGCAATCTGCGCGCAAACCGCCGGCTCCGGCGCGCAGGCTTTCGCTGACCGAACGCAAACGTGCGGCCCGATTGTTGCGGCCGGTGACCGACCACAAGCTCCGCTCGGCCATGTATGCGGCGCTGATTGCCCAATTGGCCCACCAGCTTTCGGACAAACAGGACGATCAACAAACAGGCAAAAGAAACCGATAGATACGATACGCCTGACAGGACTTCATCAAAGGCGGGCGCTGCCAGCGGCTGCCCGGGATGGCGGCTTCAGTTCGTGGCCCGTTCGATGAAGATTTCAATGCGGCGGTTCTTCGCCCTCCCCTCGGGCGTGTCATTGCTGGCCACCGGCGCTTCGGCGCCGCGGCCTTCCACGCGAATGCGGCGCTTGTCCAGCCTTTCTCCCCAAATCAAGACGCGCGCCACTGCCGCCGCCCGTGCCGCCGAGAGTTCCCAGTTATCCGTAAACCGCGCGCGCAGCTTCTCGCCCACGGGCAAGGCGTCGGTATGCCCGACAATGCGAATCAGCGACTGCTCGGGGGCATCGCGCAGCTCCTTGGCCACCCTGGCCAGCACCGCGCGGCCCTGCGAGCTGATCTGAACGGATCCTTCCGGAAACAACAACGGTTGCGGCATGGTCACTTTCACCGCCACAAGGGTTCCAGCCGCCTGTTTTCCCGCCGCCGCCCTTCGCACGCCCTCCACCTTCACACCCTGATCGCGAATCTCGGGCTTCAGTTCGGAGCGCAGTTCATTCAGCGTTTTTTCCAACTGGTCCAGGCGGCGATCCTGCTCCTGATCATGCTGCTTGAGCGTCCTGACATCCTCCACCGTCCCCATCACCTGGTTGTAATGGGCCTGGTTCATGCAGCCCGGCAACGTCAGCAGCAACGCGACCATCCATCCATATTTCTTCATCAGCTCCTCCATGCCCCTTGTCGCCCCGTGATCGGGCAAGCTCCCGCCGATCCATGAAACCGGCGCGGTTACTGTGCGACACTCATCCGTGATTGTAAACACGATTCGAATCCGGCACCCGCCCAGCGACTCGCAGGCCGAAGGCTGTCCACAACTCAGGCCACGGAGCGCGGATTTCGAGCATCCGGCCGCGTCCGGGATGCGGAATGCGCAACCGCCAGGCATGCAACGCCATGCCGCGGCCGCCCTGTTCGCGAAACCGTCGGTTGTCCTCGCGACGGCCATACTTGCCATCGCCCAGAATCGCATGGCCTTCCGCCTGCAACTGCACGCGGAGCTGATGCGTCCGACCGCTTTCCGGCTGCAGCGCCAACAAGGCGACATGCCAGTCATCAACCTCGCCATGCAGACAAACCTGATAATCGGTCACCGCCGGTTTGCCGCCATCATCGGCCACCACCATGCGCTCGCCGCCCCGCAAACGCCCCTTGCTCAAACGGGATTGCATGCGACCGGCATGCGGCCACGGCCAGCCCGCGACCCAGGCCAGATAGGTCTTGTGCGCCTCGCGTGAGCGAAAGGCTTCCGTGAGCGCACGCAATGCCGAAAGCCGGCGAGCCAACAGCAGGCAACCGCTGGTGTCCCGATCCAGCCGGTGCGCCAGCCGCAGCTCAGGCTCGTTGCGCAATGCACGCATCCGCTCCACCAGCCCGTGCGCATGGCCGCTGCCGCCATGCACAACCATGCCCGGCGGTTTGTTCACCACCAGCAGATCATCGTCCTCATATAGCACCGGCGGCATCCGCCCGGCCGGAGGCGCAAGCATGCGCCGGGCAGTCTCGGGCGGCCGGCGCAGACTGGCGGGCAGAAAGATTTCGTCGCCTGCCGCCAGACGATGGTCAGGCTTGGCCCGGCGACCGTTGACGCGCACATTGCCGCGCCGGATCAGGCGCATCACCAATGGACGCGCGCTGGGCCCCAGTCGTCTCAGAAGCAGCCGGTCCAGGCGGCTCCCCGCCTCCTGCGCATCCACGCGAATTCGGCTTTCGTTCGAACGTACCCCGTCTTCGGCGCTTGCCAAACCCGGCCTCCATCCACTAGCGTTTGCGGCCATGCAGTAGCTCCGCGTGTGCTCTGCGCGCAATTCGCCGCCGCTTGGCCGCAGCCTTTCCCGGGAACGATTCCCGGAACCAACGAGCGGCGTCATCGTCCGGAACATGACGGAAGAATCGCCTGGGCCGGGCGAAGCACATCGCCAAGCCATGCGCGCGCCGCGACAGGCTAACGGGCACAGGAAGCGGAAACCACGACCAATGTCGTCAGCTTCCCATTTCGCGTCGAGCCTGCAAATAAAAATGAAACCCGTCTGAAGATTCAGGCACGACAGGCCAGGAGTTTCCAGCGCCCGACGGAGGCCGCGACACAGGTCGCGCCGGACCCATGCTCCGCCGGACGCTGATCCCAGACCGATTTTCAGACGGCCAGGGTGTGGCATGAAAAAGAAAATCATGCTCATCAATGCCGTGCATCCGGAGCAAAGCCGGGTCAGCATCATTGATGACAATTATCTCCAGGAACTCGATATCGAGTCCGCTCACAAAATCCAGACCAAGGGCAACATCTACCGTGGCATGATCACCAAGGTGGAGCCCAGTCTGCAGGCCGCCTTCGTGGAATACGGCGCTGCTCGACAGGGCTTTCTGCCGCTGCACGACATCCACCCCGACTACTGGAAAGAGGGCGTGGACAAAACACAGGACCCGCGCAAGGTGAACATCCAGGATGTGCTTGCGCCCAAACAGCCGGTGCTGGTGCAGGTGGTCAAGGAGGAGCGCGGCAACAAAGGCGCGGCGCTCACCACCTACATCTCGCTGGCCGGCCGTTATCTGGTGCTGAGCCCCAACACCTCGCGCGGCGGCATCTCCCGCAAGCTCAAGGAAGAAGAGCGGCGCGCGCTCAAGGCCATTCTGGCGCAGTTGAACGTGCCCGAAAACATGGGCCTGATCGTGCGCACCGCAGGCAAGGACCAGAAGCTCGAAGCGCTTCAACGCGACTTCAACTATCTGATGCGCCTTTGGGACGAAATCCGCATCAAGAGCGAGAATGCGCCGATCCCGTCGCTGATCTATCTGGAGGGAGATCTGGCTACGCGCGCGATCCGCGACCATTTCACCGAGGATATCAGTGAAATCTGGGTGGATCAGCACGATGTCTATCAGCGCACCAAGCAGTTCGTGCATGCGGTGCTGCCGGGCAAGGAGAAGCTGGTCAAGCTCTATCGCGGCAAGAAGCCGCTGTTCCGGCATTTCGGCATCGAGGATCAATGCGAGGAAATCCACGAACGGGAAATCCGTCTGCCGTCGGGCGGCTCCATCGTGTTCGACACCACCGAGGCGCTGACCGCCATCGACGTCAATTCCTCGCGTTCCACCGGCAAGAAGCATATTGACGACACGGCGCTGGACACCAATCTGGAAGCGGCGCGCGAAATCGCGCGGCAACTTCGCATTCGCGACATCGGCGGCCTGATCGTCATCGACTTCATCGACATGGCCAGCCGCAAGCACGGCCAGCAGGTGGAGGAAACGCTGCGCGAGGCCTGCAAGGTGGACAAGGCGCGGGTGCAGTTTGCGCGCATTTCCCGTTTCGGCCTGCTGGAAATGTCGCGCCAGCGGCTACGCTCCTCGATTCGCGAATCCACCACCGAGGTCTGCCCGCGGTGCATGGGCCGCGGCCGCGTGCGCGTGGTCGAATCCATGGCGCTGCAGATGCTCACCCGCATGGAAGACCACGCCGAGGCCGGCAAGAAGCCGGTGCTCATCGTGCAAGTGCCGAAAGCCACGGGCGAATACCTGATGAACAACAAGCGGCAATACATCGCCCGCATCGAGGAAATCTACGATGTCCAGATCAATCTCCAGATCCGACCCGATCTGGAGATTCCGCACTACCGCATCGAACGCCAGTGGACGGACAATGGCCAGCAGCGCACCGAGGTGCTGGAGGACACGCTCAAGGGCAAGAAACCGCAGCGCTCCGGCCGCAAGCTCAAGCCCTCGACGCCGATCGTCGGCATTCCTTCCGCGATGCCCGAGCTCGAGAAACCCGCGGAACCGTCCGATGAGGGCAAACAGAAACGAAAGACCGGCCTGCTGAGCAAGATTGCCGAAGTGCTGCTCGGCAAGGCGGCGCGCAAGAAGCAGCAGGAAGAGGAAGAACGCCGGAAACGCGAGGAGGAAGAGGCCGCCAGGCAGGCGGCGGCGCGCAAGCGTGGCGGGCGCAGCCGGCGTCGTGGCGGTCGTGGGCGGCGACGCGGCCAGGGCGGAACTGCCAACAACGAGCAGGGACAGACACAATCTGCGCAACAGGCGCGCCAGAACCAGAATACATCTTCCGCAAAAGGCGGCGGCTCCGCGCCGTCCCCCGGAAACGAAACCGGGCAGCAGGGGCCGCAGCAGTCGTCGGCCGCTCCATCGTCCGAATCGCAGACGGACACGTCGAACAACGGGGCGGGCAACGGCTCAGGCGGCAATCGTCGCCGGCGCAGAAGGCGTCGCGGCGGCCGCGGTCGCGGCAATGGCAATCAAGCGCAGCCGGATGCCGGGGCGGCAAACGAGGCGCAGCCGGCAGCCGCCAATGGCGATCAGAAACAGGCGGCCAACGAATAGCCGCCCCATGCGGGGCCGCGTATGAATGCCGGCCAGCCGCCGGATGCAGCCATGCCGGATATGGTCATCGACGAGAGCGACGCCGGGCAGCGGCTGGATCAGGCGCTGTCCCGCTTGTCCGGCCTGTCGCGGGCGCGCGTTCAACAACTGATTCGCGACGGCATGGTATCGCTGAACGATCAACCCGCCATCAAGGCCTCGCACCGGCTGGCGGCGGGCGACCGCATTGCGATGCGCCTGCCGCCGCCGGAACCGCTGGAACTTGCGCCAGAGAACATTCCCTTGGACATTCTGTATGAGGACGAGCACCTGCTGGCGGTCAACAAGCCCGCGGGCATGGTTGTGCATCCGGCCCATGGCCATGCGCGCGGCACGCTGGTGCACGCCCTGCTTCACCATTGCCCGAACCTGCCAGGCATCAACGGCGTGGAGCGCCCCGGCATCGTGCACCGGCTGGATCGCGACACGTCCGGTAGCCTGGTCGTGGCCAAAACCGAAACGGCCCAGCGACGGTTGGCCGCGATGTTCGCCACGCACGAACTGGACCGGCAGTATGTAGCCTGGTGTCGTGGCGCGCCGAGCTGGACCGAGCGCATGATTGACGAACCCATTGGCCGGCATCCGGTTCATCGCAAGAAGATGGGCGTGCGCGCCGACGGCAAGCCAGCGCGAACCGAGGCGCTGGTCGAACGCCGCTTTGGCGATGCGTTCTGCCGCATGCGACTGACGTTGCACACCGGCCGCACCCACCAGATCCGGGTTCATCTGAGCCATCTCGGCCATCCGGTGCTGGGGGACACCACCTACGCGCGCGCCTTTCGCCCCGGTCGTCACGTGCCGGCGCCGGTTCGTGAGGCGCTCGTTGCGCTGACGCGCCAGGCCCTGCATGCCGAATTGCTGCGTTTCGCCCATCCCGTCAGTGGCGAAACCATCGAATGCATCGCCCCCTGGCCTGCGGATCTGCGGCGGCTGAATGCGGCGCTGGAGGCAGCCTTCGATGACTGAATGCCTGATCCGGCCGACTATCCTGGCCGGCTCCGGGATCATCGCGGCATTCAGTCTGCGCACCGGCGGCGTCAGTCCGCCGCCATTCGACAGCCTGAACCTGGGCGAAGGCACGGATGATGCGCCCTGCAATATAGCCGAGAATCTGCGCATCTTTTCCCGCGCGGCGGGGCTGGGCACACTACCGCACCGTGCCCGACAGGTGCATGGCACGGATTTTATGGTCTGCCGGGGTGCGGGGTGCACCCACGATCGGGAGGCCGACATCCTGATCGGGCTGGATGGCGCGGCCGTCGCCGTACGCACGGCTGACTGCGTCCCCATCCTGTTGGCCGACGCCCAGGCAGGCGTTGTGGCTGCCGTGCATGCCGGCTGGCGCGGCACGGCCGCCCGGGCTGCGGCGCACGCGGTTCGTCTGATGCGACGATATGGCGCCGATCCCGAACGCATCCGGGCTGCCATCGGCCCGGCCATCGGCCCCTGCTGCTTCCGCATCGGCGCGGATGTGGCCGCCCGGCTCCAAGCCGCCGCCCGACACGCCTCGTCATACATCCAGCAACACGATCAAGGCATCCACGCCGATCTTCCGGCCATCAATCGCCAGTTGCTGACGGAATCTGGCCTCAAACCGACGCATATCGAAACCGTCGCCGCCTGCACCTGCTGCGATGTCAGGCGTTTTTTCTCCTGGCGGCGGGATGGCGCGCAAAGCGGCCGCCATCTGGCCGTTGTCGCGCTGGCGGGCGCGGCATAGCATCGCAGCCATGAAACGCATCGCTTTCTGGCTGCTGGCGCTGACGCTCACCGCCTGCGCCACCACCTCCGAAACCCAGAAGGACACGGCCAAGGCCGATTACGAAAAAGCCAAGCATATGCTGGCAAACGGTCAATATGCCGATGCCGACCTGTTTCTGGAAAAATTCGGCGCCAACCACCCCTACAGCCAGTACACGATTCAGGCCGAACTGTTGCGCATCTTCGCAGCCTACAAGGCCGAAGAGTATGTGCTTTCCGAAACGCTGGCCGAGGAGTTCGTGAATCGGCATCCCCGTCATCCCAACGTGGACTACGCCCAATACATGCTCGGCATGAGTCATTTGCGCGAGTCCTCGCCGGCCGAGAAGGATCAGACCCAGACGCTGGCTGCCATCGAAAGCTTTCGCACGCTGTTGAGAAAATATCCAAAAAGCGCGTATGCCGGGGAGGCGCGCCGCCACTTGCAGCGGCTGTACAACCGCCTGGCCAAGCATGAGCTGGATGTCGGCAAGTTCTATTTCGACCATCAGCGTTATGTTGCCGCCGCCAACCGCTTCCAGGTGGTGTTGGAGAAGTATCAGACCACGCCCTCCATCGAGGAGGCCCTCTATTATCTGGCCGCATCCTGGCACCATTTGGGTCTGAAGCACGATGCCCGCATCACCGCCCTCCTGCTGCGCCACAACTACCCCAAGAGCGAATGGAGCCAAAAGGCTGAAACCTTCCTTCGCTAAGGCCCAATGGCGCCTTCCGTCCCGCCGCATCGTCGGCGCGGTCGCGATGCTGGCTTGCGCCATCTGGCTCAACGCCTGCAGCGAAACGGACAAGGCGGCCATCAACGCCGTGCTGGACGCCCGCGACGCCGCCATCACCCATCGCGACATCGCGGCCTATCAAGCGCTGATTCATCCCGAATACCATGATCGCGGGCATACCCGGGCGGACATGGTGGCGCGCATGGCCCATCTCTTTGAGCGCTTTGACCGGCTGGAGATGCACTCCTTCGATCGCGCCATTCACCTGCTGGATGCCAATCACGCGCGGTGCATCCAGTCCTACAAGCTGCGCGTGCATGCGGACGACCGTTGGCGGCAACTCACCAGCCGCGAGGAGCTGGAACTGATACGCACATCCTCGGGCTGGAAAATCAGCGGCGGTCTCTGAGGGCCGCCGCCGTTCCGAAACCACTGAGGCCCGTCAGAATTTCCAGGACAATGAGGCGCTGACGATGTGCGCCGTGGCCTTGTAGCTGCCGTTCACGCTGGCCGCCAGTCCGGTGGACGCCGTCTGATTCCGCTTCTTGAAATAGACGAATACATAGGCCAGATCGATCGCCGCGCGATCGCTGAAATCGTAGCCGTATCCGACCGAAAACAGATGACGGTCATTGCCGGGAACCGAGGGTTCGAAATACGCATCATCGATCGGCGTCGGGTCGAACACATAGCCGAAGCGAGCGCGCATGTTCGACGCATAACGCCATTCCGCCCCCAGGCGAAAGGCCACGGTGGCCTTCCAGCTGCGTATCTTGCGGGTCGAGCCGGTTGGCGGCAATCCGAGAGCGGTTTGCAATCTTTTCATCGCCCCCTGATAAGCCGCGCTGTTGTAATACACGTTCAGCACGTCATATGTTTTCCAGTTCACCCAGTCCACATCGGCGCTGAACAGCCAGGCATCATCAGGCGACCAGGCCAGGCCAACATTCACCTGATCCGGCAGGGTGAGGGAGCTGGATCCTGAACTGGTCGTTCCGCCCAAGAGCGCCAGTTTGCCCTTGGCCCTGGCCGTGCCGCTCAGATCTACCTTGATGCGACTGCGGTAGGTCAGGCCCAGACTGAAACCTCCGTTGCGATACATCAGCGCCGCTGTGCCGCCCCAGCCATCGCCCTTGGCCGACAGATCCTGCAAGGCATTGTTCAAATCCACTTTGAACAGATTGGCATAGGCCGCGCCGCCGGCAATGGCCAGATGATCCGTCAGCCGATAAACAATGCTGGGATTGACCATCACCATGTTGATGCGCGACAGGGTCGTGTTGCCAGCAAAGGGATTGCCGGTGGCCGGCCAGTCCGTTTCCAGACCAAATGGCGAGTTGATGCTGAGCGCCGTGCCGAAACGGGAATCCGGATCCGTCCAGGTTGCGTACGCA
Organism: uncultured Zetaproteobacteria bacterium; assembly: GCA_964418535.1. Classification (GTDB taxonomy): domain Bacteria; phylum Pseudomonadota; class Zetaproteobacteria; order Mariprofundales; family Mariprofundaceae; genus JALVTX01. The sequence goes on from CAYQMA010000029.1 coordinate 12,675, forward strand.
TGCGGCAGGAACAGGGTTTTGCGCCTGGATCTGAAAGACGTGGGAACGGGCGCTCCCACGGTCGCCGCATTGGTCGCGTATTTGACGCCGGGAATCGAAATCACATCGCCGCCGATCATCGCCTGCACGCCCTGCATGAAGGCCACGCCGGCCGGATTGTGCCAGGCCGCCGAGGCATCGTCGGACACGGCCGTGAACGCCGTTCCCATGCCGGCCGAACGCGCGGCCATTTCGCCAACCATGAAACCGCCGGCGCCAGCCCGGC
>CAYQMA010000030.1:0-12120 GCA_964418535.1 uncultured Zetaproteobacteria bacterium
AGTTCATCCCGTCCTCGTATCGCGCCTATGCCGTGGACGCCGACGGCGACGGCCGCCGCGACGTTTGGGATTCGATCACGGATATCGTGGGCAGCGTCGCCAACTATTTTCATGTTCATGGCTGGGATGCGGCCCGTCCCGTGGCCTTCTGGCTGCCTCAACCGCCCACGGGCGCGGCAGCGAACGCGATGCGCCGGGCCGGCATGAAACACTGGCAGCGGCTCAAAGCAGTGCGCACCGCGCTGCCGAAGCTTCCGGCGTTCTGGCACGATGACGATCGCGTTTCGCTGATCCGGCTGGAAACCAAAACCGGGCCGCGTGACGTGCTGGTTCATTACAATTTCTATGTCATCACCCGGTGGAACCGCTCTTGGAACTATGCCATGGCCGCCACCGAGCTGGCCGCCCTGACCGGCTGCGTGCTGTGCGATACGCAGGAACCGCCACGCGGCTGACGCTGGTTCTGCTGGCGTTGGCGCCACTGCTCGCCGGCTGCGGCACGCGCACGGCCTTCTCGCCGCCGCCGGGCGCGAGCGCCGGCCGGGCCTTGCCGGAAGCAGGCCACCCGCCCACCCTGCCCTCCGGCGAAGGCGGCCGATACAAAATCGGCAAGCCCTATCGTGTGGGCGGTCGCACTTATTACCCGCTGCCTTCGGCGCGCGGCTACGATGAAGCCGGCATCGCCTCTTGGTATGGGCGCGATTTCCACGGCAAGCTCACAGCCAATGGCGAGCGCTTCGACATGCGCGCCCTCTCAGCCGCCCATCGCACCTTGCCGCTGCCTACCATGGTGCGCGTCACCAATCTCGAAAACGGCCGCTCGGTCATCGTCCGCGTCAATGACCGCGGCCCCTTCGTCAAGAATCGCTTGATTGACCTGTCCTGGGCGGCGGCCCGCGCACTGGGATTCGTCAACAAGGGCACGGCGCGGGTGCGCGTTCAATCGCTCGATATGGCCCCGGCTCAAGGCCGGCCGACGATGGCGCACGATTCTGAACCGCATGGGCAACCGGTGGCCGCGCACCCGACTGCGCCCGCCAAAGCCGAAGCCGGCATGTATGTGCAACTGGGCGCGTTTGCCGAGGCCGCCAATGCCTCGCGTCTGAAGCGTACGCTGGCTGGAAGTTTCCCGTCCATCCATGTGGAGCCGTTCCCGACCGGCAAGCGGGTGCTGTATCGCGTGCGCATCGGCCCGTTCCAGGATGTCCAACGCATCGAGCAGACCGTGCTGTCCTTGCAGCGCAAGGGTTTCGGCAACGCGGTCGTCGTCATCGAATAGGCGAGGCGCCCGCCATGAGCCCGGTCGGACAACGACGTCGTCTCACCGCCTTCGGATCGTCGCGTCTGCCGGCGTCCGATCCGCGTTTTGCGGATGTCGAAGCCTTGGGGAGAGCGCTGGGCGAACGCGGCTGGGATGCCGTCACCGGCGGTGATCAGGGCATGATGGCGGCCATCTGCCGTGGCGTGCGCGCCGGCGGCGGCCATGTGCGCGGCGTTACGCTGGCGCGCTTCCCCACCCCGCCGGACAACCACCTGAGCGAAGAGGTGCGCGCCCGCGATTTCTTCGAACGGATGCGGATGCTGATCGAGGAAAGCGACGCCTGGCTGGTGCTGCCGGGCGGTCTGGGCACGTTGGCGGAACTGGCGATGACCTGGGATCTGCTGGCCATCGGCGTGCTGGAACCGCGTCCGCTGATCGTGTATGGCGCCGATTGGTCGCCGATTTTGAGGGCACTGAACGACGGCCTGGTCTGGTCGGTGGATCATGCGCGCACCATCGTCCGCCACTGCCGCGCGCATGCCGAGGTGCTGGCGGCGCTCGCCGCTTGCGAATAAGGTTCGCAACCTCAATCCAAATCCAGGAGATGCATGGATGATGACCGCGATGAAACGATTGCTGACCGCATGGGCCTTCCTCGCATGCCTTGCGGCGCTCGCCCCTTCGGCCGAAGCACTGGACTGGCCCCAACCGCCGACGATCAAGGCCAAGGCTTGGGCATTGCTGGACGCCCGCTCCGGCCAGGTGCTGGCCAGTCATAACGAAACCATGCACCTGCCGCCGGCCAGCCTGACCAAGATGATGACCCTCTACCTGGCCTTTGAGGATATCAAACTGGGACGGCTGAAACTGGACGAACGCGTCTCGGTGAGCAAAAAGGCATGGAAGATCGGCGGCAGCACGATGTTCCTTGATCCGCGCATGCATCCCACGGTCGAACAGTTGTTGCACGGCATCGCCACGCTCTCGGGCAACGATGCCTGCATCGCCTTGGCCGAGCATGTGGCCGGCAGCGAAGAAGCGTTCGCCGAGCGCATGAATCGCAAGGCGAAAGAGCTGGGGCTGACCCACACCCATTTCGTCAACGCCACCGGCTTTCCCGCCCCGAATCATTACAGCTCGGCCCTGGACATGGCTCGGCTGGGCGCGGCCCTGTGGCGCGACTTCCCGGAACAATACAAGATTTTCTCCGAACGGAGCTACAGCTACGGCGGCCATACGCAGCCCAACCGCAACCGGCTGTTGTGGATGTTCCCCGGCGCGGACGGCATCAAGACCGGTCACACCCAGGAAGCGGGCTACTGCTTGGTCGGCTCGGCGCAAAAAGGCCAGACACGCCTGGTTTCAGCCGTGTTCGGCACCGATTCGGACATGGAGCGCGCTCGTCAGTCCAAGGTGCTGCTGACCTTCGGCTTCCGCAATTTCGTCTCGATGCGCCCGGCCGGGCGGGACATCCGTCGCAAGGTGCCGATCTACCAGGGCAAGGCGGATGCGGTCTGGCTCGTGCCCGAGAAACCGGTTTGGATCACCGTGCCGCGCGGCTATGAGAAGCAGGTGGCGTTTCGCCTTCGTTATCCCTCGCCGCTGATCGCGCCCGTCCGCAAGGGGCAGCATCTCGGCGTGATTGACGCCGTGTTGCGCGATGGTCATGGCAAGGCGCGCGTGCTGGCCAGCATTCCCATGCAAGCCAACCGCGACGTGCCTCAGGCATCATGGCTGGGGCGTCAATGGGATCGTCTGAAATTGTGGTGGCAGAGCGATGACGAGCAAGCCGGCGAGGCCAACCCGCAATGACGCTCACCGCCTGCGTCAACGGGCGCTTCCTGCCGCTGGATGAAGCCACGGTGCATATCGAGGATCGCGGCTTCCAGTTTGCCGATGGCGTGTACGAGGTGGTGGCCTGCCTGAACGGCCGTTTTCTGGACATGGATGCGCATCTGGCCCGGCTGGAGCGTTCCGCCCATGCCATCGAACTGCCGCTGCCGCGGCCCCTGCCGGAACTGGCCCGACTCATCGAGGAAACCTGGCGGCGCAATCCCTTTCCCGATGCGATGATCTATGTCCAGATCACGCGCGGCGCCGCGCCACGCTCGCACCTGCCTGCGCGTGAGCTGGAACCGACTCTGGTCATCACCTCGCGCGAGCTGCCGCGCCCGTCGGAGGAAAAGATCGCGCAGGGCGCTTCGGCCATCACGCTGCGTGATTTCCGCTGGAAACGCTGCGACATCAAATCCATCGCATTGCTGGCCAGCGTCATGGGCAAGCAGGAAGCGGCCCGACGCGGCGCCGATGAAGCCTTCTGGCTGGATGAACACGACCATGTGCTCGAAGGCTGCTCGACCAACGTTTTCGCCGTCATCCACGGCGCGCTGGTCACCCACCCGCTCGATCATCAGGTGCTGGGCGGCATCACCCGCGCCATGCTGATTCGCCTGGCGAAGGATGCCGGCATGCCGGTGGAAGAGCGTCCCTGGTCGCTGACCGAGCCCGGCCTCAGCGAATGCATGCTGACCAGCACCACCAATGCCGTGTTGCCGGTCTGCCGGGTGGACGACCTGCCCGTGGGCGAGGGGCGGCCGGGACCGGCGGCGCTGGAGCTGCGCTGTCGCATGCTTCAGGCCATGGATGCGCTCCGGAGGCCGGATGCGGCCTGAAGCCGTGCTGCTGGACATGGACGGCACGTTGGTGGATGCCTTCGGCCCCATCGTTTCGGCGCTGAACCGCACGCTTGCGGATTTCGGCCTGCCGGAAATGAGCGATGCGGATATTCGCCGCCATACGGGACGCGGCGAATGCAGCATGATTTCACTGTTCGGCGACCGGCGCGAAGAGGCGGCCGCACGCTTTCTGGAATATCACGACGAGCATCTGCTGGACGTGCGCCCGATGCCGGGCGCGCCTGATCTGCTGGCGTGGCTGAATGCGCAAGGCATTCCGGCCGCCATCGTCACCAGCAAGCATCAGGATCGGGCCGAAAAACAACTGGCCCACCTGGGATGGCAAGATATGGTGGACTGCGTTGTCGGCCTGTGCGAGGGACGCAGGCAGAAGCCCGATCCCCACACATTGTTCCTGGCCTGCGAGGCGTTGGGCGTGCCCCCGACACGCACCGTCATGGTTGGCGACGGCACGGCGGACATGAAGGCCGCGCGCCTCGCCGGCAGTCTGCCGGTGGGACTGACGCACGATTTCAGCGAGGAAGAACTGACCGACGCAGGCGCTGCGCACTGCTTCGATTCGCTTCATGCGTTGCGGGCCTGGCTGGCCAGTCTGACCCGCAAGACCAACGCCGGAACCCACGCCTGATGAGCCAGCCCTGCACCGCAACCAGCGACGATCTGATTCATTTCCTGCTTGGAAGCACGCATGTGCGCGGCGTCATCATCCGCGCCACGCATATCAGCGAAACCGCCTGTCGCATTCACGGATTGCCGGACGCCGGGCCCGGCAGCGCCGGCGAACTGCTGACGCAAACACTGATCGGCTCCATCCTGCTGCTGTCCATCAGCAAGGGCGGCGTGCGTCAGGTGTTGCAGCTCGATGGCGAGGGCGGCCCGATCGAGCGGGCGCTGGCTGAATCGCGCGCTGGCGCTGTCCGGGGGTATCTGGCATGGAGCGACAACATCTCCATGCGCGCGCCCGGCGGCACCTCCCTGTCGCTGCTGGGCGCCCATGTCCGCTGCGCCACCGTGCGCGATCTGGGCTTTGGCGAACCGTATGTGTCCGTCACCGAGGCGGACTCCGATCACCTGGCCGATGTGCTGGTGCATTACCTGTCGCAGTCCGTCCAGATCCGCGCCGATATCGTGCTGCGTGGCGATCTCGGCCTGCTGCTGGAGGCCATGCCCGGCTGTTCGGACGACGACTGGTTCGCCACATTGGAAGCGCTGGCCGGAATTGACGATCAGGCGCTGGCTGAAACACCGGAACGCATCGTTCAATCCTTTGACACCCTGGGCGTCAAGATTCTGAACCGCCAGCCCTGGAACTGGCGCTGCGACTGCAAGCCGGAAACGCTCGCCGCCGCTCTCACCTCCATGGATCCGACCACACTGGCGGAATTACAGGATGAAGCGGGATATATCACGCTGAGCTGCTCCTACTGCGGCAAGAATCACCGCATCCGCGTGGACGAAAAGCGCTGAAGCCCGCCGTTCTGGCACGGCTCTTGCGTATCTTCTGACAGTGGCGGCGAACCGGACAGCATTCAAGTTTCCGGTCGCATCCACGATAAAAACAGTGTCAGCGCACTGGTCTTGCAACCTGTTTGTCTGGGCCGATGCGAACTGAACGGGAGCCGGAATTTCCTGCCCGTGTGCGCCCCGCCAGAACCGGGGAAGCCTGACGGCCGGAATCAGCGCCCACCTTGAAACAAGGGTTCAGCACCGCAGGTTGCAACACCAGTGCGCGGACAACGAAACAGAAAACACCCCAAGGGCCTGCCTCTCCTTCCTCCCTCCCCATCCAAGCCGGCAGGCCCTCTCTTTTTCCACTCTTTTACAGTTTGTGGAACGGTTGGCGGACGGAACTACAGCCAGCAGATATGCTCGCGATCGGGGCCGGTGGAAAGCATCCGCACCGGGCAGCCGCACACCTCCTCGATGCGCGCAAGCAGCGCCCGCGCCTCGGCCGGCAACCGGGACGGATCGGTGATGCCGTAGGTGCTCGCACTCCATCCCGGCAGGGTCTCATACACCGGCTTGCAGGCGCCCAGCGCCCGCGCATCGGCCGGAATATGATCCAGCCGTTCGCCGTCGCGCTCATAGGCCACGCACAGCTTCACCTCCGGCAAACCGTCGAGCACATCCAGCTTGGTGATGGCCAGGCCGGTCACGCCGGCCACCCGCACCGCGTGCCGCACCACCACGGCGTCGAACCATCCCGTGCGGCGCGGGCGTCCGGTGGTCGAACCAAACTCCTGCCCCTTTTCGGCCAAGTGCCGGCCCGCCTCGTCATCCATGCCGTCGGCGTTGTACAGCTCGGTCGGAAACGGCCCCGCGCCCACGCGCGTCGTGTAGGCCTTGCAGATGCCCAGCACCTCGTCAATCATCGCCGGGCCCACGCCCAGCCCCGCCAGCGCCGCGCCGGACACCGTGTTCGAGGATGTGACATAGGGATAGGTGCCGAAATCCACATCCAGCATGACTCCCTGCGCGCCCTCGAACAGCATCGACGCGCCCTCGGCATGCTTGTCGTACAACAACTGCGATACATCCGCCATCAGCGGCAGCAGACGTTCGCGCGCCAGCGCCAGTTCGGCATCCACGTCGGCGCACGCCACTTCCGGCATATGAAAATATTCGCGCAACAGAAAGTTCGTCCAGTCGAGCTGCGCCTCGATGCGCGCATCCAGATCGTCGGACTGCAGGTCGATCAGGCGAATGCCGCGCCGCGCCGTCTTGTCCTCATAGGCCGGGCCAATGCCGCGGCCGGTGGTGCCGATGCGCGCCTTGCCGCGCGCGGCCTCGCGCGCCGCATCCAGAGCCCGATGCCAGGGCAGAATCAGGTGACAACGATCGGAAATGCGCAACCGCTCGGTCACCGGCACGCCGGCCGCTTCCAGGGCATCCATTTCCTGGGCGATGGTCGAAGGCGCCACCACCGTGCCGTTGCCGATCAGGCAAAGCACGCCCTCGTGCAGGATGCCGGACGGCACCAGGTGCAGCACGGTCTTCTCGCCGCCGATCACCAGCGTGTGGCCGGCATTCGGCCCGCCCTGGAAACGCGCCACCACGTCCATGTCCGGCGCCAGCAGATCCACGATCTTGCCCTTGCCTTCGTCACCCCACTGGATGCCGATCGCCACGATATTCGCCATCAGTCGTCCTCGCTATGAAGTCGCGCCTTCGCGCCCGTTTTCGCCCGCGCCCGCATCCAGCCAGCTCCAGAGATCGCAGGAAAAGCCCGTGGCCGGCATGTCCCGGCCATGCGCGGCCATCATCGCGTCATAACGGCCGCCATGCAGCAGGGCCCGCGGCACGCCCTCCGCAAAGCCTGCAAACACGATCCCGCTGTGATACAGGAATCGCGGCATCACCGCCGCATCGGCCAGCACCTCGACCGCACCATCCAGTCGCTGCGACGCCATGCCGGCCAGTTCGAGCAGTTCGGTGGCGGCGCGATCGAAGGCCTCGCCAAAGCGCCCGAGCGACGCTTCCAGCCAGCCGGCATCGGCCCGACCGGCCGCCATGTCCAGCACCGCGCGCGTGCGCGATTCATCCAGATTCGCCGCCCTTGCCGCCGCGCGCGCATCCTCGGGCGAGCGCCGCGCCATCACATCCCGCCACGGCTCCAGCGCCACATACGCATCGTCATCGCCCGCCAGCAACGCCCGCAGCAAGCCGATGTGGCCCACCTGCAACACCGGCCGTGCAAAACCCGCCGCCGTCATGCTCCGGGCCGCCAGCTCCAGCACCTCGGCATCGCCTTCGCCACCGGCCACGCCCAGGCACTCCACGCCGGTCTGCCATTGCTGGCGCGAACCGCGCCTGGACTCCGGTCGCGCCAGCATCACCGTGCCCGAGTAGCACAGCCGGAGCACCGGCTCATGTTGCAGGCGAGTGGCCGCGATGCGCGCGATCTGCGGCGTCATGTCCGAGCGGATGGCCAGAAGCCCCGCTCCGGCCGGATCGGAAAAGACGATGGTCTGATCGGCCAGAAAGCGCCCCGCCCCGGATTTCAGCGTCTCCGGGCGATCCAGCAGCGGCGGAATCACCTCCGCATAACCGGCCTCATCAAAGAGCGCCAGCAAGCGTCGCTGGATGGCTCGCAAGTCCCGCGCCCGGGCGCCGAAGGCATCGTCCAGACCCACGATGGGGCCGGCGAACATGGATGCGGTCACAAATCCCCCAGCTCAGCGTAGCGAACCATCAGCACGTTCGGCAATTCAGCCAGCTTTTCCAGCACTTCCTCGCCCGGCGGCGTATCCACGCAGACCAACGCCACCGCATTCTTCGTATCCGTCCGGCGGCCCAGGCGAAAATCGCCGATGTTGATGCCGGCATCGGCCAGAATGCCGCCGATGGCAGCGATGACGCCCGGCCGATCCTCGTTCTGGATGAAGATCAGATTGCCGGCCGGGGCGATTTCCACCTCGCAGGTGTCAAAACTCACCAGCCGCGGGCGCGTCTCGTCGAACAGGGTACCGGACACACAGCGCGTGCCTTCGTCGCCCTCCACCTCCAGGCGGATCAGGGTGGCGAAATTTTCCGCCGTCTCGCGCGCCGACTCGACCACCTCGATGCCGCGGTCGCGCGCCAGCATACCGGCATTGACCGCGTTCACATCCTCCATGCTCTGCGACAGCAGGCCCTGCAACATGCGGTTGATGAGCGGCTGGCGGTTGATGCCGGCGGCTTGTCCCTCGAAATGCGCCGTGATGCGCGAATAGCCGGGCCGCATCGTCTGGCCGATGAAACGCCCCATGCGCTCGGCCAGCAGCAGATACGGCGCAAGCTGGCGCTGCTCCTCCTCGGAAAGCGAAGGCACGTTCACCGCGTTGCGCACCGTGCCGGCCAACAGATAGTCCGCCATCTGCTCGGCGATCTGAACCGCCACATTTTCCTGCGCTTCGGTCGTGGACGCGCCGATATGCGGCGTGAAGGTGACGTTCTCCAACTCCAGCAAGGGATAATCCGGCCCCGGCGGCTCCTCGGCATAGACATCCAGCGCCGCCGCGAACAGATGGCCGGACTTGCAGACTTCATACAGCGCTTTCTCGTCCACGATGCCGCCGCGGGCGCAGTTCACCAGAATCGCGCCCTTCTTCATACGCTTCAGAATATCCGCATTGATCAGGTTGCGGGTGGCCTCGACCAGGGGCACGTGAATGGTCAGCACATCCACCTGTTCGGCCAGCGCCTCGACCGAATCCACCTTGGTCACGCCCATCGCCGCCGCGCGTTCGTCGGAAATGAACGGATCATAGACCAACACGCTCATGTGCAGGCCGCGCAACCGGTCGCAAACAATGGCGCCAATGTTGCCGGCGCCGATCACGCCGGCCTTCTTGCCGGTCAGTTCCTTGCCCATGAAGCGGGATTTCTCCCACTTGCCGGCGCGCATGGAGGCCGAGGCCTGGGGAATCCGCCGGGCGGCGGCCACGATGTGAGCGATCGCCAGCTCGGCGGTGGTGATCGTGTTGCCGAACGGCGTATTCATCACCACGATGCCGCGACGCGAACACGTCTCCACATCAATGTTGTCCACGCCAATGCCGGCGCGCCCGATCACCCGCACACGGCGGGCCGCATCCAGCAACGCCCCCTTCAGCTTCGTGGCCGAACGCACGGCGATGCCGTCATAATCGCCAGCAATGGCCAGCTTCTCCTCATCCGAGAGGCCGGGGCGATAATCCACCTCGATGCCGCGCGCGCGGAACACTTCCACGGCGCGCTCGCTCATTGTATCGGCAATCCAGACGCGCGGCATGATCTGGCTCAATTCCGGGCGGGGAAACGATCGGCCAGCACGGCCTGGGCCGCAGCCACGCCGCGCCCCATCTCCACCGGATGGCCGAAGCGCTCCAGCGCGATTTCGATGGCGCTGATCGCGGTGACGATGTCAAAGACATCGTAGTAGCCCAGATGCGCGATGCGCAAAATCTTGCCCTTCAGGTGATCCTGACCGCCGGCGAAGGTCACGCCCATCGTATCCCGAAGATATTTGACAAAGGCGGCGCCATCCACGCCCTCCGGCACCCAGGCGCCGGTGGCCGAGGTGGCCGGTGAAGATGACACCAGCCGCATACCCAGCGCCTGCACGCCGGCGCGAGTGGCGCGGGCCAGCAACGCATGGCGGGCATAGAGATTGTCCAGGCCCTCCTCGAACATCATCTTCAGCACTTCGTTCAGACCCAGAATCAGCGACACCGCCGGCGTCCAGGCCGTCGTATCCTTGCCGGCCTGCTGGTTCTTGCGTTCGGTGGCCAGATCGAAATAGAAACGGTTGCAAGTGGCCGTTTCGTTCAGCTTCCAGGCCTTGTCGGACAGGGCGATCATCGCCAGCCCCGGCGGCAGCATGAAGGCCTTCTGGGAGCCGGAAATCACCACATCCAGCCCCCACTCGTCCATCGGCATGTCAATCACGCCCAGGGCGGTGATCGCATCCACCACGGTCACGCAGCCGTCCATGTTCGCGGTCAGCTTCGCCACCTCGCGCACCGGATGCTCGGTGGTGGTGCTGGTCTCGGAGGCCTGCAGGAACACGCCCTTGGCTTGCGGGTAGGCTTCCAGCGCCGCCTTCACCTCGGCGACATCCACAGCCTCGCCCCAGGCCACCTTGATCTCGATGGCGTTGACGCCGTGTTTTGCGGCGATCTTGCCCCAGCGCTCGCCAAACTTGCCGCCGTTGACATAGATGATGGTGTCGCCCGGCGAGCAGAGATTGGTCACTGCCGCTTCCATCGCGCCCGAACCGCTCGAAGCCAGCATCAGGGCGTCGTTCGAAGTCTGGAACACCTGCTCCAGCATGCGCTTGGTCTCGGCGAACACGGCCGAAAACTGCGGTGTGCGGTGGTGAATCATCGGATGGGCCATGCGCAGCAGCACGCGTTCGGGCACGGCTGTCGGCCCCGGGGAAAGCAGATATTGTTTGATCATCGGATGGGTTGCTCCAGAAAGGGTGGATTCGCACCCGCCGGGTGCGCGACGATGCTAGCCATGGATGGTCCGGGGTCAAATGCGACCGGCCCGGGCATGCCCGGGCCGGCCGTCCCCTCCCAAACGGATGCTTTTGCGTTCGGTTCGTCCGCGAATTCCCCCTATTCCTCCTTCTGGGGAACGAAGGTGAACGCATCGGCATAGATGTCGCGCGTGGAAATGCCGGCCAGAAAGCACTTCTTGCGCATCGCTTCCACCAGCGGCGGATCGCCGCACAGGTAGGCCCGAGCGCCTTGCATATATTCGCGCGCCGTCTGCACGACCAGATCATCAATCTTGCCGTGCTTGCCGCCGGCCGGCGGATCGCCATAGAGCACGCAGGGAATGTAATGCACGTTCGGATGCCGGCTGGCCAGCTCGCGCAATTCCTCCACCATGTACAACCCCTCGGCGGCCAGGCTGCCGTGGAACAGGAAGATGCGTCCGTCATGCCCCAGCGACAAGGCATGCCGCACAATGCCATACAGCGGCGCCAGCCCCGTGCCCGTGCCGGCCAAAATCAGGTTACGTTGCGGTTCGCCCGGCACATAGAAACAATCTCCGGCCGGCCCGAAAAATTCCAGTTCGTCGCCCACGGCCACGGTATCGCACAGCCAGCCGCTCATTTGTCCGTCGGGCACCTTCTTCACATGCAATTCCAGGAACCCGTCCTCATGCACGCTGGCCAGCGAATAGCTGCGCGTCAGCCCGTCAGCGGCGCGCACCACGTTGATGAACTGGCCCGGAATATAGTCGAATCCCTCGCTCTCGAGCCGCAAGCGCACCACCTGCTGGTTCAGCCAGTCTTTCTCGATGACCTTCGCCTTCCGTTTTTCGGACACCGCGGCCAGCGAGATTTCCATGTCTTCCTGCGGCTTGCACATGCAGGCCAGGAAATAGCCCTGCACGCGCAGCGTGTCCTTGATGCCCTGTTGGCTTTCCGGCGTCGGTGTCCCGGAAACCGCGCGCATCATGCAGGTCTGGCACGAACCCGCGCGACAGGAGGACGGCAGCAGCACGCCCTGACGTTCCAGGCCTTCCAGGATGGTCTCCTCCGGCGCGCACTCGTAGCGCTTTCCTTCAAAGGTGATAATTGGCATTCGGTTGTTCTCCTGCTCGATTTCATCGCACAAGGCGGGAAAAGGAAGCGGGATTTCACGCCCGGCGCAAAATCCCGCTGCCCTTCGCTTCAGACCCGGGAGG
>CAYQMA010000031.1:0-11822 GCA_964418535.1 uncultured Zetaproteobacteria bacterium
ACTCGTCCATGTATTCCAGCTCGCCGCCCTCGGGCACGCCGCGGGCAATCCGCGAAATCCGGACATCCGTCCCCTGATAACGGCGGGCAATGAAATGCGCCGTCGCCTCCCCATCCACGGTGGCGCTGGTGGCCAGAATCAGCTCGCGCACGCCGCCATCAGCCACCCGCGCATCGAGCGGGCGCAGGCGCAAATCTTCGGGCCCGACGCCGTCCATGGGACTCAGACGCCCGTGCAGCACATGATACAAGCCGGTAAAATGACCGCTGCGCTCCAGCATCAACACATCCACCGGCTGCTCAACCACGCAAACCAGCGAGCGATCACGGCGCACATTGTCGCACATCGAACAGCGCTCGCCCTCGGCAAAGCAACCACAGCGCTCGCAAAAGCCGAGCGAACGATGCAACGCCACCAACGCCGCCGCCATTTCTTCCACCTCGGAAGCGGGTTTGTGCAGCAGATTCAGCCCCAGCCGCAACGCCGTCTTGGGGCCGATGCCGGGCAAGCCTGAAAGCGTCTCCACCACGCGCGCCAGCGGCGCCGGCATGCCGGGAAAGGAATGCACGAGTTCAGATCGAGAAGCCGGGCGGCAAGGGCAATCCTCCCAGCGCCTGCTTCTGCTTTTCCTGCATCAGCTCATCCAACGCGCGCAGCGCAGCATTCATGGCCGCTGCCACCAGATCCTCCAGCAGATCCTTGTCCTGCTCCTCCCACAGCGACGGATCGATCTCCACCCGGCGCACCACGCGATCGCCGCCCATGGTCACCCGCACCATGCCGCCGCCGGCCTCGCCGCTCACCTCGCTGGCCGCCAGCTCTTCCTGCATCTTCTTTAGGTTTTCCTGCATCTTGCGGGCCTGCTGCATCATCTTGCCAATATTCATGTCACATCCTCCCGTTCCGTTTCCTCGCCGGAGGCGCCCGGCGCATGCACGCGCTCCAGACGTGCGTCAAACGCTTCCATCACCGCCCGCACATGCGGATCGTTCAAGGCATTCTCCTCAAGCCGCCGCATGCGGGCCGCCGCCTCGCGCTCACGCCGGGCCGCGAGACTCTCGCCGACCTCCTCAGTCGAAGGTTCCCAGAACACCTCGCGACCCAGCCATTCGGCAAAAGCCATCCGTTCCGGCGCGGTAATGGCGCGTTCCTGATAGCCGTCCAGGGCCAGTCGCACCCGCTCGCCGAACTCGATCAACCGAACCTGCTCCAACATGGCCGCCATGCCGGGACGCACCTCGGCATAGGCCGTCAGCGCCTCTTCCCAGGAAGCGAAGCGATGCCCCGGAGCATCCGCCCCCGCCTCGGGCAGCAATTCGGGCTCATCGGCGGGCAATGGTTCGGACTCAGCCCTTGACCCCCCCTCAACCTGACCGCCGCCCGGCAGATCGTCCTGCTTTGGAAAGGACGCATCACTTCGAGCCGACGCCGCATGTTCTTCAATCCCGCCGGCCGCCCCGGCAGCTTCCCGCCTCTCCGGAATCTTGCGCGGCGGATTGAAGGCATGCAGTCCGGCCAGACGCAACAGCAGCATCTCCGCTCCCTGGCGTTCGTCCACCAGCGACAGATCCCGCAAGCCGCTCATCAGCACCTGATAACGCAGATCCAATCCCTGCGCATCCAGCGCTTCACGCCAGGCCGCAAGCCAGGCACGGCGCGCTTCGCCGGGCTCATGCTCCAGCAGGGAATCGTCGGCCATCACGCAGGCCAGCTCGTGCCAGGCGCCGGCCAGCTCCTGCAACAGGGTGCGCGGCGCGTGCCCGCGGCCCGCTGCTTCGCGCATCGTCCGCACGGCCTCGGGCCCACGCCCCAGCAGCACGGCGTCCGACAGCCGCTGCACCACCTCCGCGCCCACCAGGCCCAGCGCCTGCCGCACGTCGTCAGCGTCCAGCCGGTCGCCGCTCCAGGCCAACACCCGCTCGGCCAGCGACAGAGCATCGCGCACGCTGCCATCGGCGGCGCGCGCAATTTCCCGCACGGATTCGCCGTCATGACCGATACCCTCGCGTTCGAAAACCCCGGCCAGGTAAGTCGCAATCTCCTCCTGACTCAGCCGTCGCAAATCGAAGCGCTGACAACGGGAGCGCACCGTCACCGGCAACTTCTCGGCCTCGGTCGTCGCCAGGATAAAGAGCACCTGTTCCGGCGGCTCCTCCAGCGTCTTGAGCAGGGCATTGAAGGCGCTGCGCGAAAGCATGTGCGCCTCGTCAATGATGTACACCTTCCGCCGCAGCGCCGTCGGCGGATAGCGCACCGAATCCAGAATCTCCCGGATATCGTCCACGCCCGTATGGCTGGCCGCATCCATTTCCTGCACATCCAGACAATTGCCGCCCAGAATGGATGCGCAGGCCTCGCACTCGCCGCATGGTTCGCCATCGGCCGGCCTGGCGCAATTGACCACCATCGCCAACAGCCGCGCGATCGTCGTTTTGCCCACGCCGCGAATGCCGGTCAACAGATAGGCATGCGCCAACTGGCCGCTGACGAGCGCATTCTTCAACGTGCGCACCACCACGTCCTGGCCGACCAGATCGGAGAACCGCCGGGGCCTGAGCCGCCGGGCCAGCACCTGATAGGAAGAGGCGTTCATGGGCTTCACTGTACGAATGCGGAAACGGGATGCAACTTGCAAACGCCGTCCGTGAAAGGGAAAGAAAAAAGCGCCACCCGAACCGGACGAAGCCGCAACGCGCCAGACATCCGCTGCCGCTGCTTCCTTCCGGACCTGACGGGGTTCACGGAGCCTCGCCGTGCGGGGCCCGGCCCGGGTGACACGGTGCGCCCGGCGCGAACGTGCGCGCTGGCGGGCGATTCATTCTCGGGCCGCATGCCGCAACAATCAGCCCGCAGGCTTACGACCCAAAAACTGGCGGAGAGAGAGGGATTACTTGGGGCTGCGCCCCTCGCCCTTCGGGCCGCCCTCGCTTCGCTCCGGCGTTCAAACAGGCTCCCGCCTGTTTGTCGAACCCTCCACGAGGCTTCTCACCCTCTCTCAACTTGCCGGCCACATACCGCAGCTATTTGCTCGCAGCCTTGCGGCCCCAAAACTGGCGGAGAGAGAGGGATTCGAACCCTCGGTGCCCTTTTGAGGCACACACGCTTTCCAGGCGTGTTCCTTCGACCGCTCGGACATCTCTCCGTTTCTCGCGCGGCCTTGCGCCCGCGCGGGCAGCGCATGGTAGGGAGCCGGCGCACATCAGGCAAGCGGCCGGCTTTTCCTCCCACGTCCCGCATGTCAACATCGGCCCATGATCTGGCGTTTCCTCTCTCGCAACATGGCGGCGCTCACGCTCGCCTGCGCGCTCGTTGCCTACGTCGAGCCGGCCTGGTTCCTGATCTTCAAGCATGGCTTTTTGTGGCTGTTCGCGGCCACGATGTTCGCGCTGGGCATCGTGCTGCATCCCGAGGAGGCCCGGCAGGCCCTCGCCCGCCCCGATCGCATTGCCCTGGGCGTGGCCACGCAGTTCGCGGTCATGCCGCTGCTGGGATTTGCGGCCGCGCACATCGCCGTCGCCAACGGCGCGAGCCCCGCGATGGCGCTCGGATTCATCATCGTGGGCTGCGCGCCCGGCGCCATGGCCAGCAATGTCATCACCTGGCTGGCCGGCGGCGCGGCGGCGTTTTCCATCGCCATGACCATGACCGCGACGATGCTTTCGCCGCTGGTGACGCCCTCGCTGGTTCAGTGGCTGGGCGATGCCTTCCTGCCCATTCCCTTCTGGCCGATGATGCGCACCATCCTGCTCACCGTGGCCCTGCCGCTGGCGCTGGGCATGGCGCTGCGACCGCGCCTGGGCCGCTTTCTGCCGGCCGCCGAGGACATTGCGCCCGGTTTTGCGGCACTGGCCATCATCATCATTTGCGCCTATGCCGTGGCCGCCAATCAAACGCGCATCGCCGCCACGCCCTGGATCGTCGTGGCGCTGGTGATTGCGTTGAACGGCCTGGGCTATGTGCTGGGCTGGCTGGCCGGGCGGCTGTTCCGTTTCGACCGCGCCCACAACATCACGCTGGCCATCGAAATCGGGATGCAGAATGCCGGATTGGGCGTGGCGCTGGCGCTGCGGCATTTCCAGCCGGAAACAGCCCTGCCCGGCGCCTTGTTCGCCGTCTGGTGCATCCTCACCGCCGCCGGCGCCACCCGATTTCTGCGCGCGCGAGCCGGCGAGGAACGCATCCCCGCCGCTGTCTGAATCCATCGCGGTCGGATCAGACCTCGGCCGTTTCCTCCGCATACATGGCTTCAATGGCATCCCGGTAGCGATCCAGAATCACCCGCCGTTTGAACTTCAGCGTCGGCGTGAGCATGCCGTTGGCCTGCGTCCATTCCTCGTCCACGAATGCGAAATCCCGCACCTGCATGTAATGCGGAAGGTCATGGCAGCGCGCATGCATCCGTTCCAGCAGCCAGGCGTGCACGCCCGCATCCTCCTTCCAGTTGCCGGGCAGCGGCTGGCGTTTATCGCGCCGCCATTCGGCCTCCAACTTGGCCTCGTCGGCCACCACCAGCGCCGTCAGATGCGGTCGCTGGTCGCCCACCACCATTGCCTGAAGGATGGCTGGCTCCAGCGCCAGCCGCTTTTCCACCCGGGCCGGCGGCACATTCTCGCCGTTGGAAAGCACCATTAGCTCCTTCTTGCGATCCACAATGCGGACATAGCCTTCCTCGTCCATCTCGGCGATGTCGCCTGTGTGCAGCCAGCCGTCCGCCTCCAGCACCCGCGCCGTTTCTTCCGGCCGCTTCCAGTAGCCTTTCATCACCATCGGGCCGCGCGCCAGCAACTCGCCATCGTCCAGCAGGCGCAACTCCACGCCAGGCAACGCCGGCCCCACGGTTTCCGGCTTGATGCGATGCTCGGGATTCACCGTAATCACGGGCGAGGTCTCGGACAGGCCGTATCCCGGACACACCTTCAGCCCCGCCGCCAGCAAAAAGCGCGCAATGTCCGGATGCAGCGCCGCGCCGCCCGAAATAAACAGTCGCAACCGCCCGCCCAGCTTCCGGCGCAGCGGCGCATGCGCCAGCCTGTCCAGCAGACGAAAGGCCAGCGCCTTCGCGCCCTGCAAATCCTCACCGCGCTGCACGGCCTCGAAACGCTCCAGCCCCAGACGCTGGGCCGCAGCAAACAACCGCCGCGCCCATCCCGGCCCGTGCGCAAGCTTTTCCTGCACGCCGGCATAAATCTTTTCGTAAAGCCGGGGCACGGAAATCATGATCGTCGGTCGCACCTCGGGGATGTCGCGCATCAGGGTCGTCACATGCTCGGCATAGGCGATGCGCGTGCCGCAGGCCGTGGGCAGGAAGTGCCCCACGTTGCGCTCATAGGCATGCGCCGCCGGCAGAAAGGACAGGAACACGTCCTCCGGAAAGACCGGAATCACATCCAGCTCGGCGGTCACGTCGCTGAGCAGGTTGCCGTGCGTGAGCATCACGCCCTTGGGCTTGCCGGTGGTGCCGGAGGTGTAGATCAGCGTGGCCAGATCGTCGCGACCGGGTGTCGGCACCGGCGCCTCGCCATCGAACGCCGCATCCCGCCGCACCGACTCCAGACTGATCACGCCCTCGCCGCGCAGCGGAAACACCGGCGCCTTCGCCGCGTTCAGTTTGGCCTGCTGTTCGCCGGGCTCCACCAGCACTAGCTTGCATTCGGCATCGTCGAACACATGGTTCACGGCTTCCGGGGGGTCGGTGAAATAGGCCGGCACGGTCACCGCGCCCAAACGCAGAATCGCGAAATCGGCCATGAACCACTGCGGCGAGTTGTGCCCCAACAGGCCCACGCGATCGCCCGGCCGCACACCCACGCCATGGAGCCAGTTGGCGATGCGACCAACCGAACGCTGAACCTCGCCGCGCTTCAGCCAACGCCAGGAACCGTTTTCGCGCCAGCCGAGCAATGGCGCATCGCGCCATTCCGGCGGCGATTCAAACAGCAAATCGGACAGGCAGGATGCCGCCGCCGAAAGCTCCCGCCCGGGGCAGCTTCGTTCAGCCGGCATCCGTTCCGGCAGCGGGCATGTGCGCCAGAAGCCCGGCATCCAGCCCCTGCTTCTCCATGCGGCGCGACAGATCGCCGGCATCCTGCGCCGCGAAATGGTGCAGCAACCCGCCCCGGAACGGCGGGAAGCCGATGCCGAAGATCATTGCCGCATCCAGATGTTCGGCATCCTCCACCACCTTCTCCCGCAGGCAGATCAGGGCCTCGGCCAGCATCGGCAGCAGGCAGGCGTCCACGATGGCCGCATCGGCCATCGCCGGCGGCGCGTCGGCCACGGCCGCATCCACCCCCTCCTCGCGATTCCGGTTCTCCGGCAGCTTCACATAATGTGTCAGCTTCGGATTGACCTCGCCACGACGCCCCTTCTCCCAGGCATAGAACCCCGAGCCCGACTTCTCGCCCAGCAAACCATCGTCCACCATGCGGGCAAACCATTCCGGCAACGCCCCATGGCCGGGAAGCTCGGCCGCCAGGTGCTCGCCCACATGACGGCAGATATCCAGCCCCACCTTGTCCGCCAGCTCCAGCGCCCCCATCGGCATGCCGAAGTGCTTGAGCGCCCCATCCACGTGCTCAGGCCGCTGCCCGCCCTCAACCAGCGCAAACGCCGCCGCCATGTAGGGCATCAGGCAGCGGTTGACCAGAAACCCCGGCGTATCCCGCACGATGACCGGATGCTTGCCCCAGCGCACGGCCAGCGCCGCCACCGTCGCCAGCGTCTTCTTCGTAGTGCGCGCGCCGGCCACCACCTCCACCAACGGCATCTTCGGCGCCGGATTGAAGAAATGCATGCCCGCCATGCGTCCCGGATGCCGCACCGCCTGCTGCATCGCCGACACCCGCAACGAGGAGGTGTTCGTCAGCAGCAGGGTCTGACGATCCACCCGCGCCTCGACCTCACGCCACAGCTCGTTTTTCACCTCCAGCTCTTCCAGCACCGCTTCGATCACCACATCGGCTTCTTCCAGACCGCTGCGATCGGCCGAGGGACGAATCCGCGCCAGCCGCTTCTCGTCGCGGCGCGCCAGTCCGGCCAGCTTGCGCATGGCGCGTCCCAGCGCTTCCACCGACACATCGTACAGATTCACGTCGCAGGTTTTGGCCGCCACCCAGGCAATGCCGCTACCCATCACCCCGGCGCCGAACACCGCCGCCTGACCGATGGCCTCGGCATCCTTGCGCCCCTTGCGCGCCGCCTCCTGATGCTTGAGCCCCTCGCCCAGATGGAAGACATGAATCAGATGCTTGCAGGTCGGCGTCACCGCCAGCCGGCCCAGGGATTCGGCCTCCTTCGCATAGGCCTGCCCTTCCGGAAGACGGGCCACATCCGCCAGCACCCCGATGGTCGCCCTGAGCGCCGGATAGGCCTCGTCCACGTCCAGATGACGGAACTTGGCCAGCGCCTTTTGTTCCACCTGCCGGAAGAACAGCCAGCGCGCCGGCGGCAAATTCATCCACCACGGCTTCCACCAGCGCGAACGCGCCGCCTTGCCGCGCCGCGTCAGGTATTCAATGGCGGCATCTTCCTGGCCGGGCTTGCAGCTCAGATCGGCCAGCCCCAGCCGCCGCGCCTTGCGCGCATCCACGCTTCTGCCGGTGAGAATCATGTCCGCGGCAGCCATCCAGCCCACGCGGCGAGGCAGCCGCACGCAACCGCCGAACCCCGGATGGATGCCCAGCCGGATTTCCGGCAGCGCCAGCTTCGTGGCCTCGTCCTCGACCGCCACCAGCCAGTCGCAGGCCATCGCCAGCTCCAGCCCGCCGCCCATTGCGGCGCCGCGCACCACGGCCACGGACGGGCACGACAGGCGCTCGATGCGGCGGAACAGCGCCTGCCCGCGCTCGGCCAGCCGCGTCGCCTCGTTGGCATCGCGCACGGCGGCAATCACGTCCACATCCGCGCCGGCAATGAAACAACCCGGCATGCCGCTTTCAATGACCAGCCGATTGGGCGTGTCCCGCTCCAGCGCCTCCAGATGCGCTTCCAGTTGGCTCATGCACGCCTCGTCCAGCACGTTCACGCGCTTGTCCTTGCGCGCGAAACAAAGCCGCGCCTCGCCTTTCCGACGCGTCAGGCTCACGAGTTCCATGGATCACTCCCCACGAGCACGCCGCCGCCCTGGCCACCGCCCACGCACAGGGTCGCCAGCCCCAGGCCGCCGCCCGTTTCGTGTTTCAACTGGCGCATCAGCGTCAGGATCAGCCGCGCGCCGCTCATGCCCACCGGATGCCCCATCGCGATGGCGCCGCCATGCGCATTCAGCCGCTCCATGTCCGGCGCGCCCATCGGGGTCGCCTCGCCGAAATGCTTGCGGTGGAACTGGCGCGACTCCATCGCCTTCAGGCAGGCCAGCGTCTGCGCCGCGAACGCCTCATTGATTTCGACCCGCGCCATGTCCCGCATGCGCAAACCGTGGCGCGCAAACAGCTTGTGGGATACGAACACCGGCCCCAGCCCCATGCGGGCCGGATCGCAACCGGCATAGTCCCAATCGTGCAAATGCCCCAGAATCGGCCAGCCTTCGGCCTCCGCGCGGGCCCGATGGGTGACGATCATCATCGCCGCGCCGTCGGTAATCTGCGAGCTGTTGCCCGCCGTCACCGTACCCAGCGGCCGATCGAACACGGGCTTCAGCCGTCCGAGCGCCTCCATGCTCTGATGGGCGCGTATCCCCTCGTCCCGCAACACCGGCGCGAAATCCGGCGGCGGAAACAGGTGGGCAACCTCCCCTTCATACCAACCGCTCTCCCATGCCGCGTGCGCCCGCTGATGACTTTGCAGCGCAAATTCGTCCTGCTCCTTGCGGGTGATCGCAAACTCGCGCGCCAGCACCTCGGCCGTCTGGCCCATGTTCAGCCGCACCGTGGGGTCGGTCAGCCCTTCCAGAAGGCTGATGCGCGGCTTCCACGGCGCGCGGATCACGCCCCAGGTCGCCCGTGCCTTCTGCTGCCAGCCCCGCGCTTTCTGCAAGCGCGCCATGGCGGCCCGGAACGCATCGTGGAACAACAGCGGCGCATGCGTCATGGATTCCACACCGCCGGCCAGCACCACTTCGGCGCGGCCAAGCAGAATCTTCTCCGCCGCGTCGGTCACCGCCTGCATGCCCGAGGCGCAATTCCGGTGCACCGTATGCGCCGGCACATGACGGGGCACGCCAGCCTTCAAGGCGATGACGCGACCGATATTCGCCGCTTCCGACGGCTGGATCACGTTGCCGACGATGACCGCATCCAAATCGCGGGCGGACACCGGCCCGCGCGCCAGCGTCTCGCGCGCGGCGGCCACGCCCAAGTCCACGGCCGTGAGCCCGGCGAGCATGCCGTTCGCCTTGCCCAACGGCGTCCGCCAGCCGCAGACGACCACGATGTCCTGTTCAGGTTTCCGGGATTCCATCATTCCTCAGATAGACCATAACGGCGACAAAGGCAACATGCCGATTGATCGTCCATGCGATCGTTCCCGACGCATGCGCGGCCCGATTGCCTTTGATACCATGCCGCCCATGAACCGTTTTCCCCATCACGTCTTTCGCGAATACGACATCCGCGGCATCGCCGGCCGCGACATCACGCCGGCCTTTGCGCGCGCGCTGGGCCAGGCTCACGCGGCCATGCTGCCCGCGCATGATGACCGGCCGGTCGTCATAGGCCGCGACGTGCGCGAATCCGGCCCCGAACTGATGACCGCCGTCATCGAGGGTGCGACCAGCGCCGGACGCGACGTGCTGGACATCGGCATGGTGCCCACGCCGCTGGCCTATTTCGCCGTCCATCACCTGGACGCAGCCGGCTGCATCCAGGTCACGGCTAGCCACAATCCGGCCGAATACAACGGCTTCAAGATGATGCTGGGCAAGGAAAGCCTGCACGGCGAAGCCATCCAGCGTTTGATGACCCTGATGGAGAACCCGCCGGAACCGGCCTCTGAGCCTGGCCGGACGCAAGCGATGGATGTGCAGCCGGACTATCACCGCTTTGTCGTCGAGGATTGCCCGCTGGCCCGGCCGCTGAAGGTCGTCATCGATGCCGGCAACGGCCCCTCGGGCGTCATCGCCGCCCCCATCTACCGCGACATGGGCTGCGAGGTTGTCGAACTCTACTGCGAACCGGACGGCCGTTTTCCGAATCACCATCCCGATCCTACCGTGGCCGAAAACATGCGCGATCTCAGCCGCACCGTCGTGGACTCAGGCGCCGATCTCGGCATCGCTTTCGATGGCGATGGCGACCGCATCGGCGTCGTGGACGAAACCGGGCGCATCATTCACGGCGACATGCTGCTGCTGATACTGGCCCGCGACCTGCTTGCCCGCCATCCCGGCGCAACCATCATTTCCGAGGTCAAATGCTCGCGGCACATGTATGCGGACATCGAAGCGCGCGGCGGCCGGGCCATCATGTGGCGCACCGGTCATTCGCCGATCAAGGCCAAGATGAAGGAAACCGGCGCCTTGCTGGCCGGTGAAATGAGCGGCCACATGTTCTTCGCCGACCGATTCTTCGGTTTCGATGACGCCGTCTATGCCGGGGCGCGGCTGATGCAGGCCGTGGCCGCGCAACCTGGCCCGATCTCCGGCATGCTGGCGGACGTGCCGCCCTCGGTGACGACGCCGGAAATCCGCGTGGATTGCCCGGACGAACGCAAATTCGGGCTGGTCGAGGAAGCGCGCGCCCACTTCGCGGCCGCAGGGTGCGACATCATTGACGTAGATGGCGTACGGCTGGAATTCGACGACGGCTGGGCGCTTCTGCGCGCCTCGAACACCCAGCCCTCGCTGGTGCTGCGTTTCGAGGCATCCAGTCAGGCGCGGCTGAACGAGCTGCGACAGATGGTGGAAGGCTGGCTGGAAACACGACTTCGCTGACACGGCCGGCCGTGATCACCGGCCAGGAGCGAGACTCACTTCCATTCGTTGGCGGCGGCCGCCGTCCGGTACAACCGCATGCGGGCATCATCCACCAGATGAATGTCCTCGCGCACCCGATGCATCGCATCGTTCATCAGGCGCATGGCCTTCCGGTGCAGTACGTCGAGTTGCTCCAGCCGCTGCCGCTCATCCGCATCCAGCTGCTCGACAGCCGCCATCTCCAATCCTTCCCAGACCGGCCGGAAGGTCGTCAGAAACACCGCCATGGCCTCATCCACCGAATCCCACTCGCCTCCGGCCAGCTTGCGCCGCACCGTCTCCAGCGCGTCGAGGCTGGCGTCCATGCGCGCAAGCAGACTCTCGCCCATCAGGCGGCCACCGTGGCGCGGGCGCGGGACGCCGGCTGATGCTGCTGCTGACGGGCAATTTCCTCCCAGCCCTCGCGCAGGGTCACCACCAGCTGCATCACCTCGTCCACGGCCTCCGTGGAGCAGCTGCACATGCCTTCGTTCAATCGCCGGATCATGTAGGCATAAAGCGCCGCCAGCGACGTGGCGATCTTGCCGCCCTTTTCCATGTCCAGACTTGTGGCCAGTTCAATGATGGCTTCGATGGCTCGCCCCGTATGATCGGCCTCGGCGGCCAGATCGCCCGCAATGATGGCGCGCCGCGCGTGTCCGAGGGATTTGTAGAGCGCCTCATAGCTCAGAATCACCAAGCCCAGCGGGCTTGATCCATCCACCTGATGTCCCTGATAAGCCTTGTATCCCGTCATGGTTCCGCCTCCTTGCCAAGGTTGTCACAATTTGATTGCTCCGGGCGACTCCTTCGCCCCTGCTCCTTGAGATTTATCGGCAATCAACGGCGGAACTGAAGGCCGGAATGGCGAAAATTGGTGAACTGATCTCAGTTCGTACTCTTGTTGGCGGCGTTCACCTGATTGGTCACGAAT
>CAYQMA010000032.1:0-11612 GCA_964418535.1 uncultured Zetaproteobacteria bacterium
TGATGCTGGTCTTGGATCGGGTCTTCTCGTCCACCTTCTTGACGATGACGGCGCAGTAGAGGTTCGGGCCGCCGGACTTGCCGGGCATCGAGCCGGACACCACGACCGAATACGGCGGCACCTCGCCATAATGGATCTCGCCGGTTTCACGATCCACGATGCGGGTGGACTTGCCGATGAACACGCCCATCGAGATGACCGAGCCCTCGCGCACGACCACGCCCTCGACGATTTCCGAGCGGGCGCCGATAAAGCAGTTGTCCTCGATGATCGTCGGCGTGGCTTGCAACGGTTCGAGCACGCCGCCGATGCCGACGCCGCCGGAAAGGTGCACGTTCTTGCCGATCTGGGCGCAGGAGCCGACGGTCGCCCAGGTGTCCACCATCGTGCCTTCATCCACGAAGGCGCCGATGTTCACATAGGACGGCATCAGCACCACCTTGGGCGCGATATACGCTCCCTTGCGCACCGTCGCTGGCGGCACCACGCGCATGCCGCCCTTGCGGAACATGTCCTCGCCCCAGGTCGCGAACTTCAGCGGCACCTTGTCGTAGTAGTTCGAAACGCCGCCGTTGATGACCTGATTGTCATGCAGCTTGAAATAGAGCAGCACGGCTTTCTTCAGCCATTCATGGGTCACCCAGTTGCCGTCGGCATCCTTTTCGGCCACGCGCACGCCGCCATCGTCGAGCAGTTGAATGGCATGCTCGACCGCGTCGCGCGTTTCCGCCGTCGCCGAGCGCATATCCCATTCGTTGCGGGTTTCCCACGCCTGTTCGATGATTTCCTGCAAATGACTCATATTCCCTCCTGACCGGAGCAAGGCTTACGCAAGCGGCGACCGGTTTCAAGCGGCCTCGGTTCAGGCGAGGACGAGCTCCTCCGGCCGTTCATGACTGAGGAATTCGATGTTGGACATGGTGAGGCCATAGGCGCCGGCATAGCCGAACACGGCAATGTCGCCGATGTCGGCGGCTTCGACGTACACATCATTGGCGAGCTTGTCCGCGCCGGTGCACAGCGGCCCGCCAAAATAGACGGATTCGTCGCGCACCGACTCCTGTTCCGGAAACAGCGGCGGACGATGCATGCGCACGATGGCCAGCGGATGATTGATGGCCAGCGCCGCGGGACGGCGAAAGTGATTGATGCCGCCGGCGCAGATGACCTGTTTTTTGCCGCGCGATTCCTTGATGTCCAGAATCTCGGTGCAGAACCAGCCTGAATCAGCGGCGAGATAACGGCCAAGCTCCAGAAAGAAGGTGCGGCCGAAGAAGCCAAAGCGGCGAATCAGCGCCTCCAGGCCCCGGGCGTAGGCCTCGGGATCGAAATCCCTGCCGGTTTCCAGATAGTCGATGCCAAAGCCGCCGCCGAAATCGATGATATCGCAAACCACGCCTGGATGCTGCGTTTCGATGCGCCGGGCCATGTCGAACACCAGCTCGCAGTTCTTGAGCAAATCGTCCACGTTCAGCACGCCGCTGGCGGCATAGACATGCAGGCCGCGGAAGCGCAGATGCGGCAGATTCAGAATGCGCGGCAGCACGTCATCGAGTTTTTCCTCGTCCACGCCGAACTTGCGCGAGCCGCCCGAAAAGGTCGTCTGCGCCTCGTGGATATCGAAATTGGCATTGACGCGCAGCAATACGTCCTGCGTGGCATCCCGTTCGTCGCAGATGGCTTCCAGACGATGCGCCTCGGCCAGCGACTCCAGATGCAGCGTGCGAATGCCGCGTTCCACGGCCCAGGTCAGTTCTTCCGGCGACTTGCCGGGGCCGGTATAGATGAGCTGGTTGGGTGCGAAACCCGCCGCCAACGCCTTCTCGGCCTCGCCCAGGCTGGCGATTTCGATGCCGGCCGCGCCCGCCTCCAGGGCGGCCGCCAGAAAGGCTGGATGGGGATTGGCCTTCATCGCATAAAAGATTTCCACGCCCTCGGGCATGATGCGCGTCAGATGCGCGATTTTCTTGCGCATCGGGCGGGTGTCGTAGATGTAGCAATTCAGCGTGCCGCCCTCGGCGGCCCGTTCGCGGATGGCGGCCTCGATGTGCGCCGGCAGCTTCATGCGCGCACCGCCTTCAGCCGCCGCGCCAGTTCGGCCGCGGCTTCGGGCCCGTCCACCAACGCCGCGCGCACGAAACGCGCGCCGGGATTGCGGCCGTTCGCATCCGCAGCGCCGAGATAGGCGCCGGGCAGCACTGTGACGGCCTGTTCAGCAAAGGCTCGGCGGGCAAAGGCTTCGCCATCGCCGACCTCCAGCCAGACAAAAAAGGAACCGGCTGGCGGCGCGCCTTCGCCCCATTCGGCAAAAAAGGCGTCCAGGCTTTCCCGATACACGGCCAGATTGGCGCGCACATGCGTCTCGTCCTGCCAGGCGGCAGCCGCCACATGCTGCAGGGGCAGGGGGGTGGCCGGGCCGGTGTAACTGCGCAGCTTGGCAAAGCGGGCGATCAGCCTGGCGTCGCCGGCGATGAAGCCCGAGCGCAAGCCGGGCAGGGCCGAGCGCTTGGATAGCGAGTTCATCACCAGGCAGCGGGCGAAATCCTTGCGGCCAGCGCGGGCGCACACCTCCAGCAGGCCGACCGGCGGCGTGTCCCGATAGATTTCCGAATAGCATTCATCGGCGACGATATAGCAATCGAACCGGTCGGCCAGCTCCAGCAGGCGCTCGTACCAGGCCGCATCCGCCACCCATCCGGTCGGGTTGGACGGCGAGCAGACATAAATAAAGGCCGTGCGTTGCCAGGTGCTTTCATCCACCGCATCCAGATCGGGGGCAAAGCCCGTTGCCGGCTCGCATGGCAAGAGCACCGGCTCGGCGCCGGCCGTCACCGCCGCGCCCAGGTAAATCTGGTACATCGGATTGGGCATCAACACGCAGGGTTTCGGCTCGCCGGCCTCGGGATTGACCAGTGCGTGGGCGACTGCGAACAGCGCCTCGCGCGTGCCGTTGGCGGCCAGCACTTGCGTGTCGGCATCCACCTGATCCAGGCCGTAGCGGCGCATCAGCCATTCCGCCACGGCCTGCCGCAGAAAGGGCGCACCGCGCGATGGCGGATAGCGCGAAAATCCGTCCAGATGCGCGGTCAGCGCCTGATCCGCGAAATCGGGGCGCGGCAACCGCGGCTCGCCGGCGCCGGCATCGATGGGTGCCAGCCCGGCCGGCGGCTGCAGGCCATCCAGCAGCCGCGCCAGCCGCTCGAAGGGATAGGCGCCCAGCCGGTCCAGTCGGGGCTGTGCATGCTTGCTTGCGGTCATCTCGGCCGGTGTCGTTGAGCCCGGATTACTGGCCGGGCGCAAGCTCGGAGGTGGCGCGCACCACCTCGCTCCATGCGCCCAGGTTGCCGAAGGCGTCCACCGGCCGGATGCGATAGAAGAAGGTGCGATCCGAGGTGAACAGGTTCAGGTTCTTGTTCAGCGTCTTGTCCTTCTGGCCCGGAATGGCCGGCTGCTCGAAGAAACGCCGCCATGGCCCTCGGCAATGACAGACGGGATCGAGTTCCGCCCGGTCGATCTGATAACCCAC
This sequence comes from uncultured Zetaproteobacteria bacterium, assembly GCA_964418535.1. Lineage (GTDB taxonomy): Bacteria > Pseudomonadota > Zetaproteobacteria > Mariprofundales > Mariprofundaceae > JALVTX01. The sequence goes on from CAYQMA010000032.1 coordinate 3,527, forward strand.
GGGGCCGGAGCCGCCCTCGATGCGAAAGGTCAGCTTGAGGATGTTGCCGGAGACTGTGTGCTGGAAGTTGACGATGACCGGCGGCTTGCCGGCATCGGCGATGGGCATTTCCTTGCGGCCGCAGCCGGCGATGGCCAGAGCGGCCAGCATGACGATCAGGGTGTTACGCATCGGCTTGCTCCAGTTGTTTCTTCCACCAGGCGCACTGGGCGCGCACTTGCTCGGGCGCCGTGCCGCCGAAGTGGTTGCGCGCCGCCACGCTGGCTTCCACCGACAGCGCCTTCACCATCGCCGGTGTCAGGCGCGGGTCGATGCTCGCGCAGGCGGCCTCATCCATTTCGTGCAGTTCGCATTCGTGCTCGATGCACCAGGCCACGGACTTGCCGACAATCGCGTGCGCCTCGCGGAACGGCACGCCGGCGCGCACCAGCGCATCGGCCAGATCCGTGGCGGTCGAAAAGCCGCTGGCCGCTGCGTCGCGCATCCGCTCCTTGTTCACGCGCATGCCCGGCAGCATCTCCGCAAACACGCGCAGACCGCCCTCCAGTTGGTCGCAGGCGTCGAACACGGCCTGCTTGTCTTCCTGCATGTCCTTGTTATAGGCCAGCGGCAGTGCTTTCATCGTTGCCAGCATTGCCACCAGCCCGCCGATGATGCGACCGGTCTTGCCGCGCACCAGTTCCGGCATGTCCGGATTCTTTTTCTGCGGCATGATGGAGGAACCGGTGCAGAACGCATCCGGCAGTTCGATAAAGCCGAAGGGCGCGCTCATCCACAGGATCAGTTCCTCGGCCATGCGTGAAAGATGCACGGCGCAGATGGCCGCGGCGGACAGGATTTCCATCACGAAATCGCGATCGGACACGGCATCGAGCGAATTGCGGCAGGGGCCGTCGAAACCCAGTTCGCGGGCGGTTTCGAAGCGGTCGATGGGGAAGGTCGTGCCGGCCAGCGCCGCCGAACCGAGCGGGCATTGATTCATCCGCGCGCGCGCGGAGACGAAACGTCCGGCGTCGCGTTCCAGCATTTCCGTCCAGGCCAGCAAATGATGGCCCAGCGTCACCGGCTGCGCGGTTTGCAGGTGCGTAAAGCCCGGCATCACGGTGTCCGCATGCGCTTCGGCCAGCCGCACCAGCGCCTGTTGCAGCACGCGAATGCGACGGGTCAGCTCATCCAGGCGCCGGCGCAGATAGAGACGCATGTCCGTGGCCACCTGATCGTTGCGGGAGCGCGCCGTATGCAGCCGCTTGCCGGCATCGCCGATTCGTTCGGTCAATCGCGCCTCGATGTTCATGTGCACGTCCTCGAGCGCGACCGTGAACTCCAGCTCGCCGTTTTCGATGGCGCGCTCGATGTCGTTCAGGCCTTCGAGGATGCGCTGCACGTCGCTCTCGGAAAGGATGCCCTGCTTGCCCAGCATGCGCGCATGGGCGCGCGAGCCGGCGATGTCTTCCCGGTACATGCGCGCGTCCACGTCAATCGAGGCGTTGAACTCCTCGACAAAGGCATCGGTTGGCGCCTCGAAGCGCCCGCCCCACAGCTTCTTGTTGCTCATGCGCGAACGCTAACCGCTATGCGGGGCGGATGCCATGCGAAGGGTCGCCTCACGCCGGCGCTTCCGTGACGGCGCGTCCGCCCTCGAAGCGCCATGTGCGCACCGGGCTTTCCAGGCTGTCGATGGGCAGTTCGGCCTCCAGCCGCGCCACCGTCGCCGGGTCGCCCCGGGTTTCGGGATGCTTGGCGATCAGGAAGGAGCAGATGTCGCAGTATTCCTCGATCGAAAGCGCATAGGTGCCGATGCGGCGAGCCAGATGGATGATCTCTTCCTTGTCCAGCGCGATCAGCGGCGAAAGCAGCGGCAGCGGACTGGCGTCGTAAATGGCGCGAATGTTGGCCAGCGTCTGGCTGGCTACCTGACCCAGCGAATCGCCGGTGACCAGCGCCTCCGCCCGCCGGTGGCTGGCGATGCGCGCCGCCTCGCGGATCATCTGCCGCTTGTAAAGAATCATCCGGTATTCGGCCGGCGCCAGTGCAATGGCGTGGCGCTGATATTCCTCCAGATCCACCAGATACAGGTTCAGCCGGCCCTGATAGCGGGAGAGCCGCGCCGCCAGATCGCGGATCTTGGCGAAATCGCGGTTGATGGTGCTGTTGTAGCAATGCACGAGCGTCACCCGCATGCCGCGCTTCATCATCATGTAGGCCGCCACCGGCGAGTCGATGCCGCCGGAAAACAGCACCACGCCGCGCCCGGAGGAGCCCACCGGCAGACCGCCGATGCCGGCGATCTTGCGCGTATAGACATAGGCGGCCTCGGGGGTGATCTCGATGCGCACGTCGATGTCCGGCGCGTCCAGATTGACGACCAGCCCCAGGCGGGATTTCAACCAGCCGCCCACTTCCAGATTGATTTCCGGCGAGGTCATCGGAAAACGCTTGTCGCCGCGCCGCGCCGACACCCTGAAGGGCCGCCCCGCCACGTCTTCGCCGAAATCCTCGAGGATCGCGGCTCGCGCCGTCTCGCGCATCGCCTCCAGCGTGCGCTCGCATTGGCGGGCGACGGAAAAGTTGCGGATGCCCGGGATCAGCGCCAGATGCTCGATCAGCTCGGGCGAAACCTCGCGCACCTCGGCCACCATGCGGCCGTGTTCGCGGTGCAGGCCGCCGGGCGCCAGCACGGGCCCCAGCGTTTGCCGGATGTTGCGCGCCATCTGGCGCTCGAATGAGGCGCGGTTGCGCCCCTTGAGCGAAAGCTCGCCGAAATGAAACAGAATCTTGGGCATGCGCGGCAGGCTACCCGTTCGGGCGCGTCGGCGCAGCGGTTGACATGGTTGAATTCCCTTATCCGCACAGGGGGAGGCTGCTTCAAGGCGCTGCGGGTGCTGCGCCGGTTCGATGCTGCGGGCAAGCCGCATGTGCTGTTTCCAAAACCGGCCCAAGCCTTATACTCGCGGCATGGAACTCATCATGCTGGATACCGAAACCACGGGACTCTCCCCGCAGCATGGCGACCGCATGGTGGAAATCGGAGCCATCCGCGTTTCGCGCCGCAAGATCATGCGCGATCAGGTGTTCCACCACTACATCAATCCGGGACGGCCCATTCCGAAGGATGCGGTGCGCATCCACGGCATTGACGATGCCAAGGTCAAGGACAAGCCGCGCTTTGATGAGATTGCCGATGAGTTTCTGGCCTTTATCGAAGGCGCAACCCTGGTGATTCACAACGCGTCGTTTGATTTGGGCTTTCTGATGAATGAACTGCGATTGGGCGGATTTCCCGATATCCGCGATGTGCCGGTCATCGATTCGCTGACCTATGCGCGTGAAAAACACCCCGGCCAGCGCAACACCCTGGATGCCTTGTGCGATCGCTATGGCATCGACCGCTCCCGCCGCGAGCTGCACGGCGCCTTGCTGGACGCCGAATTGCTGGCCGAGGTCTATCTGGCGATGACCGGCGGACGGCAATTTTCATTGGCGATGGACGCCGTGCCGCGGCCTGCATCCAGTTTCGTTCAATTGCCGGAAGCCGCGCGTGCGCGTGCCGAGAAATCGGAAACGGCATGCCTCACCCGCCGCAAGTCGCCGCCGCTCCCGGAAGAGGATGCTCGGGCGCACGAAGCCCTCCTGGAGCGCATCCATCGGGAGAGCGGCCAGGCCATTTGGCGTCTTCCTCCGCTGGAGGCTTGAGTTTGCTGGCGCCCTCGCCGGTGTTGGTTGTCTGCGCCGGCAATCTGTGCCGCAGCCCCTTTGCCGAGGGGTATATGCGCAATCGTTTCCAGGCGGCCGGCGCGCCTGTCGATGTGTTCAGCCGGGGCCTGATCGCCCTGCCGAATCAACGGCCTCCCGAACAGGCGCAGGAAGCGGCGCGGAAATTCGGCGTGGATCTATCCGCGCATGCTGCCCAGCCGCTGCTCGGCAGCGACATTGATCGGGCGGCGTTGGTGCTGGTCATGAGCCCCGAACAGCGCAAGCATCTTGGTCGCATGCGGCCGGCGGCCATCGGCAAGGTGTTTTTGCTTTCGCAACCGGCCGGGGGCCAGCCTGTGCCCGATCCGATGGGCAAGGATGCCGCTTTTTTCGAGAAGGTTTATGCGGAAATCGCCGGGTATCTGGACGCCTGGATGCGCCGCTTTGGCATCGTCGTTTGACAGCGCCTGCGTTCGGTCGCCTCTTGCGATCTCCTTCCTTGAGCATAAGATACCCTGAGCGTCAGGCGGGTGTAGTTCAATGGTAGAACATCAGCTTCCCAAGCTGAGAACGTGGGTTCGATTCCCATCACCCGCTCCAGTTTCCCGCTTCAAGGATCGCCCATGAGCTCCCTGATCCGATTTTCCTTTCCGCTTGGCCCGCGCATGGAGGCCTTCCTCCAGTTGCGCAATGCATTGGTCTGTCTGTTCGAGGCCGAACGCACCAATCAGCCTCTGGTCTGGTTGCAGGCCAGTGCGGATGTGCGTCTGTCGCTCACCGGCGAACAGGGGCGTCGCCCGGCGGTGCCGGAAGTCATGGGGCTATTGGAAACCATGCAGGCGCACCTGGAGCAACTGGCCGAGGATCATCCGCGATTCCGCAAACGCATCATGGACTCCTGCGCCCGGCTGGAACGCCATGCCGCGACGCTGCGAGACGAACATGGCGCCGTGCTGCAATGGCTGGAATCGGACGCGCTGATCGATGCCTGGCTGAATGCGCTGAAGAAACACGACTGGCTGGGCCACAAGCGGAGCCTGCTTTCGGCCTTGCCCGCCCTGTGGCAGAACACGATGCGACGGGAGGAGGCCGTCGCCCGTTTGTCTCCGCTGGCGGAAGCCGTGGAGAACCTGCATGCGATGCTGCACGATTATGTGGCATGGGAAGCGCGCGTGGCCAGCGAAGGCTCGGATCAATTGCTGCCGGAACGCGGCCAACGTTTCGGATTGGTGATTGTCGGGCTGGAAGAAGAACAGGTTTCAGCCGGCCTGATACCGGATATTTCGGGCAATCACCTGGCCATTCGGATTCGTTTCCAGCGCTGGCTGCCGGGAGAGGTGGCGCAAACCGTCACGGAAGACGTGCCGTATCACGCCATGCTGGTGCCCGTGGCATGAACGCGGTCAAACGCACCATCGCCGTGCGTTGTCCTGTCTGTCGCAAACCCGTCCGCCGGGATTCACCGCACTTTCCGTTCTGCGGCGAACGATGCCAACAGATTGATCTGGGTCGTTGGGCCGGCGAGGAATATCGCATCGCGGGCGAACCGGCCGCACCGTGGGAGCTGGAATCCGGCGAGGATGAGTAAACGGCTGGTTCTGGCATCCACCTCGCGTTATCGGCGGGAATTGCTGGCGCGGCTGCGCCTGCCGTTTGAGACGATGGCGCCGGATTACGCGGAGTCGGTTGTTTCTCGAGAAGAGCCGGCAACTACGGCCCGGCGTCATTCGCTGGGCAAGGCGCGCGCCGTGGCCTCGCAGTGCCGCGATGCCTGGGTGATCGGCTCCGACCAGGTGGCCGCCTGCGAAGGCGAAACCCTGGGCAAGCCGGGCAGTCCTGAGGCCGCGCGCGACCAGTTGCGCCGGCTTTCCGGGCGCGCCGTGGATTTCTTCACCGGCGTGGCCCTGATTGCCGATGGCCGCGAACGCAGTCACGTCGAACGCTTCCGGGTGTATTTCCGCCGGCTTTCAGAGCCGGAGATCGAGACCTATGTGGAGGCGGATCGCCCTTGGGATTGCGCCGGCAGCTTCAAAGCGGAAGGGCTGGGCATCTGTCTGTTCGAGCGCATGGAAGGAAACGATCCGACATCCTTGATCGGGTTGCCGTTGATTACCCTGTGCGACTGGCTGGCGCCTCTCACGCGAGAGGATTTCGACCCTTCAGGCCGGTAGTCGGGTTTTCTCCGGCCACTGGCATTCGTCGTAAATCGGGCACAGGTGGCACTTGGGCTTGCGCGCCGTGCAGATGTAGCGGCCATGCAACACCAGCCAGTGATGGGCATCTTTCAGGTATTCGCGGGGCACGATGTCCATGAGCTTCTTTTCCACCTGCAGCGGCGTCTTGCCGGGCGCCAGTCCCGTGCGGTTGGCGACGCGGAAGATATGCGTGTCCACCGCAATGGTCGGCGCGCCGTGCAGCACGTTGAGCACTACATTGGCGGTCTTGCGGCCCACGCCGGGCAGTTTTTCCAGCGCTTCCCGCGAATCGGGCACCTGGCCGCCATGTTCGCGCACCAGGATTTCCGAAGCGCGGATGATGTTGCGCGCCTTGCTGTTGTAGAGGCCGATGGAGGAGATGTATTGCTTCAGTCCTTCCTCGCCGAGCTTGAGCATGGCTTCGGGCGTGTTCGCCACCGGGAACAGCTTGGCCGTGGCTTTGTTGACGCCGGCGTCGGTGGCTTGGGCGGACAGAATCACGGCCACCAGCAACTCGAAGGGATTGCTGTAATGCAGCTCCGTTTTCGGTTCGGGGTTGGCGGCCTTCAGGCGTTCAAAAACGCGCCGGGCCGTTGCGCGCGACATGGCCATGCCGGCGTTACTCGTTGACTTCCTTGAGCGTGAGCGTGACCCGCCGTTTCACGATGTCGCCGGCGGGATTGACCACTTGCTCCACCAGATGGACGCTGTCATCGGTGATGGTTTCCACCCGGCCGTTGTTCTTGCCCATGTAGTTGCCGGGCCGGACGATGTGACCCTTGCCTTCGGGATCTTCCACCATGGCCACGCGCTGCTGCCCCATTTTCATGATGGCGACCAGCTTCAGCGTCGAAAGGTCAAAATCCTCCAGCGGCTCGCGCTGGTGATTGGCCAGATGCGCCTTGCGCTCCGATAGCAGCTGACGCTGGCGTTTGGCCACCAGCGCCAGATAGCTCTGGAAGGGATCGCGAATGGACTCGATATCCACATCCGGAGCCGTGACCATGTGACGCATCGCATCGGGCACGCGTTCGGCGCCCTTGCCGGTGGCTTCTTGCTTTGCGGCGGCATTCTGCTTCGGCGCCTGCGCGGCAGACGCAAAGACCGGCGCCAGCATGGCGATCAGCGCCAGAGACCATGGCAGGATCCGCATCGCGACGTCCTCCTGAGTTGCATTGATCGAACGTGGTAGCTCAGCCTGTTACGTCAGCAAGGATGATGCCACCGCAACAGGATTTCCAGTCGTCAGGCGATTCAGAAACGGAAAAACCCGCCCGCGAACGGCCCCTGAAAACGGGTGTCCATTTGCAATCCCGACTGGTCGAATTTGACATCAATGTAGCGATAGCCGGCATACAGACCCAGCGTCGGCAAGGGCGAGAATTCCAGTTGCGCCTCGGCATCTACAAAGCGGTTGCCGGCATAGCCGATGAAGCCAATACGACCGGCCAGCCCCAGAAAGTCCGCCAGCGCCACGCGGCCGCGCGCGCCGATGGTGGGGATGGGAAGGCTTGCGCTCTGCGTGCTCGAAACGCCGGGTGTCGTCAGATTGTTCATCGAAACATCGGCGTTGATGAACTTCACCGCCAGCTCCGGCCCGAACTGCACCCGCGAGGGCAGATCGTCCATGTTCACCAGATACCAGGTCAGCGAGGCATCGTAGATCTTGGCCTTGAGGCTTGTGTCCACGGTATCACCTGCATTGTGGGTCTGGCCGTTGAAGGTGATGTTGCTGGTCAGCACGCTGGTGCCGCTGAAATCCAGCGGCAGATAGTTCAGGCCGAGCCGGAAATCACCCAGTTGCAGCGCGCCTTCCAGCGTGACGTTGTTGCTGCGCTTGAGATTGATGGTGTTGGATACATCCACCGGCGTTCCGGCCACGCCGCCCGCGGTCGAGGCGAAATGGCCGCTGGCATCCAGGCTCATGAATCCGGCTTTCAGGGACACCGCTTCGTCGGCCCGGGTGTAAGGGGCTGCCCATAGGCTCAGGATCAGGGCCGTCAGCCCCGCTGTCCAGATATGTCGTTTCATCGGGTTCTCCTTGGAAAAGATGGCAATGATGCAGCATCGCGAATGTTGGCTTGCCCTGCAAGAGCGAAACCGTGCGCCGTGTCACACCCGATGTGGAGCTTGCCGAGCTGTTAGACCACGCCGCGCATGGCGGCAGCGGCGGAGTTTGCCTAGATTTGGCGCATGTT
>CAYQMA010000033.1:0-11103 GCA_964418535.1 uncultured Zetaproteobacteria bacterium
GCTCCCGCTTGCAATGAGAGTGATAATGGTTATCGTTCGCTGTTATGAAGCGATTGACCGTGCAGCGGCAGGCGATTCTGGATCTCATCAACAGTTCCAACCGCCATTGGGATGCCGAAGAAATCAGCCGCGAACTGGCCCGTCGAGGCGAGAGCATCGGGATCGCCACCGTCTATCGCGGCTTGGCCGCGCTTGAAGAGGCCGGGCTGATCGCCAGCGTCCGGCTGGCGGACAAGAAACGCTACGAGCGTGCCGACAAGTCGCACCACGATCACATGGTCTGCGTCGAATGCGGCGCCATCGAGGAATTCAGCCACCAGCGCATCGAAGCCTTGCAGGAAGAGGCCGCGCGCGACAAGGGATTTGTCATCACCGGCCATCAGTTGGTGCTGTTCGGTCGCTGCGCCGCTTGCGCGCGGAGCGGGGACGCATGATTTCGGCCTGGGTCATTGTGTTTCGCGAGATGCTGGAGATGGCGCTGGTGCTGGGCGTGTTGCTCGCCGCGACCGAGGGGATGCGCGAGAGCCGGCGCTGGATTGCCGGCGGCGCGACCGGCGGCGTCATGGGCGCGCTGCTGTTTGCGTTGTTCATGGACAAGGTGGAAAACGCCTTCAGTGGCGACGGCGAATTCATGTTCAACGCGGCGGTGCTGGCGCTGGCCTCGGCGCTGCTGGCCTGGACGGTGATCTGGATGAGCCGGCACGGGCGGGAGATGAGCGCCCGCATGCGCGAGGTGGGGCATGCGGTGGCGCGCGGCGAATCGCCAAAAACGGCACTGGCCGTGGTAGCGCTGGCGGCGGTGATGCGCGAAGGCGGCGAGGCCGTGTTTTTTCTGTTCGGCGCCGCCCGCTCGGCGCCGGATGACGGCATGGGCATGCTGGTCGGCGGCCTTTTGGGCGTGGTGTCGGGCGTGCTGGTGGGCTGGGGCGTGTATCGCGGGCTCGTGCGCATTCCGCTCCGGCATCTGTTTCGTGTCGTTGGCTGGCTTTTGACCCTGCTGGCCGCCGGCATGGCCTCGCAGGCGGCGGCCAATCTGGTGGCCATCGACTGGCTGCCGGCGCTGGCCGATCCGTTGTGGGACAGCTCTGCCATCCTGCCCGAGGATGGATTTCCCGGATCGCTGCTGCATGTGATGATGGGCTACAGCGACACGCCCAGCGGCATGCAGGTGTTGGTGTTTGCATTGGCGCTGGCGCTGATTTCGGGCCTGAATGCTCGGGTGCGCCGGGCTGCGATGCAGGCCCGGCAGGCTCGCGCGGCGGGCGCTTCGCAGGTTTCGTGACGGGTTTGGTCGTCCGGCTTTATCCCGATCCCGTCGGGGAGATGCCGCTGCGGGGGGTGTATCTGGATGCGGAGTTGCGGCCTCGCGCGGAGGATGGTCTTTGCGTGTATGCCAACTATATCGCCAGTCTGGACGGCCGCATTTCGCTGCCGGATGCGCATGGCGGGCAGGAGGTGCCCGCATCGCTGGCCAATGCACGCGACTGGCGGCTTTATCAGGAACTGGCGGCACAGGCCGATGTGTTGATCGTGTCGGGTCGCTACGTCCGGCAACTGGTGGCGGGCATGGCGCAGGCTGAACCGCCGGTGAGCGCATCGGCCGAACATGCCGATTTGCTCGCATGGCGACAGACGCGGGGACTGCCGCCGCAGCCGGACATCGCCATCGTCAGCGCCGGCCTCGACATACCTCTGGAAGGCATGACGCACTTCGCCGGTCGCCGCGTGTTCGTATTGACTGCGGCCGTCGCCGATCCAGGGCGGCGCAAGGCGCTGGAGCAAGCCGGCATTCATGTGATCGAGGCGGGTGCGGCGCGGGTGGAAGGCGAGCGCTTGCGGCAGGCGCTGGCGCACTTGGGCTATCGCATGGCCTACATGTCCGCCGGGCCCAAGGTGCACGCCACCCTGCTCGCTGCCGGCGCGCTGGATGAGCTGTTTCTGACCACGCGGCATGTGCTGCTGGGCGGAGAGGCCGGCGATTTCCATACCATCGTGGAAGGCCGACTGCCCGCGCCGCATCGGGCGCGGCTGGAATCGCTGTATCTGGATCGGGAAGTCGGGCAGATATTTGCGCGCTATGCGCTTTCAACCGCCGGGGAAGACGCTCCGGAATAGCAACACAACGGCGGTGACCGCGGCGGCCATCAGCAGGTTCATGCGGATGCCTGCCTGCAGCATGGCCTGCATTGGAACCCGGTGGGTGCCGAACACGATGGCGTTCGGCGGCGTGGCGACCGGCAGCATGAAGGCGCAGGAGGCCGAGAAGGTGGCCGGCAGCAGCACCAGCATCAGATCCATGCCGGCGGCGGTCGCGGCGGCGGCGAGAATGGGCAGCATCACCTGCGTGATGGCGGTATTGCTGGTGATCTCGGTCAGGAAGGTCATCACCAGCGCCACGCCGAGCATCATCAACGGCAGGGGCAGGCGGGCGATGAAGCTCAGATGCTCGCCCAGCCAGGCGGAAGCGCCGGAGTGCAGCATGCCCCAAGCCAGCGCAAAGCCGCCGCCGAGCAGCAATACGATGTCCCACGGCAGTCGCGCGAAGGCCTGGCCGTCCAGCACCGGCCGCCCGTCCTCGCCGCGCAGCAGGAACAGCCAGAAGGCGCCGAACATCGCGACGGTGCCGTCGTCCACGCCCGGGTACGGCAGCCATGCGGCCCACCCCGGAATATTCAGGCTGCCGGCATGCAGCCCCTTGCGCGTGATCCAGGCCAGTGCCGTGAGCCCCAGCACCCAGCCGACCGCGCGTTCTTCGCGGCGGGTGGGGCCCAGTTCGGCGCGGGCCTCGTCGATGGCGGCCGCGTCCGCAGCCTGCCACGGCAGGCGGGCAATGCGCCGGCCCAGCACCAGGAGCAGGATCAAGAGGCCGGTCGCGACCATCGGCAATCCGATGCCTATCCATTGCGGAAACGATGGCACGGCCGTGGGCGCATGCGCCCGCATCGTTTCCAGAAACACCAGATTGGGCGCGGTGCCCACCGGCGTGCCCATGCCACCGATGTTCGCGGCATAGGCAATAACCAGAAGCAGCGGCGCCGCCATCGCAGCGGCGGTGTCGCGGCCGTGCGCCTGCCCCAATTGCTCGATCAGCGGCAGGGCGATGGTGACCATCAGCATGGTCGTGGCGGTGTTGGAGATCCACATCGAGAGCATTGCCGTGGCCAGCGCGAAACCCGTCGCCAGCTGCAGCGGGCTGGCATGCAGGCGGGCGAGCAGCGTCAGCGCGAGGCGCTTGTGCAGGCCGCTTTGTTCGAGCGCCTGCGCAATCAGGAAGCCGCCAAGGAACAAGAAGATGATGCTGTTCACATAATGCGGCGCCACGGCCTTGCCGCTGGCGATGCCAGCCAGCGGGAACAAGATCAGCGGCAGTGTCGCGGTCAGCGCGATGGGCACGCATTCGGCGATCCACCAGAGGGCCATCCACGAGGCCACGCCGAGCATGGCGGGCGCATGCGGGTGCGCCGGCGCATCCATGCCCAAACCGATGATGATGGCCGCCGCCGGCCCGGCTGCGAAGGCAATGCGACGAGCGAGGTTCATGGTCTGTCGGACGGAGCTTGGCTGACAGCCTTGCGGTAGGCGTCGTTCAGGATGCGGCCGCCTGCGGAAGCGAGCACCTGATTCACCCAGGTATCGAGGCGTTGTTTGCGGAGCAGGGCGACGATGTCGTCCCGCGCCTCGGCCAGCGAGCGCGTGCGAGCCGGACGCCGGCCCAACAACTGAATGACATGCCAGCCGAAGCGGGTATGAACCGGCGGGCTGATGTCGCCCGGCTTCTTGAGCGCAAAGACGGCATCCTCGAATGGTTTGACCATGACGCCGCGCGGGAACCAGTTCAGATCGCCGCCGCGACCCTTGTTGCTGTCGTCCAGCGAGTATTCGGCCGCCAGCGCCGCGAAGTCCTCGCCGCGTTTGAGCCGGCGGATGATGTCCAGCGCCTGCTTGCGGCCGGGCAGCAGGATATGGCGCGCATGCACCTGCTCGGGAATCGTGAAGCGGTCGCGATGATGATCGTAATAGTCGCGAATTTCCTGCTCGGAAATCTCCCCCATGCGGGCCATTTGCCACTGTTGCAACTGGTCGATCAGGATGGATTCGCGCGCCCGCTCGATGCGGCGGCGCACCTCCGGATCGCGGTCCAGACCCAGCGCCTCGGCCTTGCGGCTCAGCGCCAGCCGCCGCATCAGTGAGCGCAATACGCGGGCGCGCAGGGCCGGTTCGTGGCGCATGGCCTGAAGCCGGTCGGGCAGCGTGTCGATCTCGGCGTCGATGTCGGCTTCGCGGATGGTGTCGGCGCCGAGAACTGCCGCAACTGGGCTGGTCGTTTTGTTCCCGGCGGGGGCGGATTCCTGCCCGGACTGGCAAGCGGTCAGGCTTGCGAGCAGAATGCAGGTCGCCGCGAGGTGTGTTTTGCCTGCCATGCGGGCAGATTAGCGCCCCGAACCTGTTTGTGCACGGAGGGAGTCATGTCACCGGTGGTTGTGGCCATTCTGGTCCTGAGCCTGTATGCGACGTTTTACCATTTCTATGCCAAGGGGGTGCTGGCCAGGCGGGTGTTCGCCCTGAGCGAGACGGCCGAAACGCCGGCCCATGCCCTGCGCGACGACGTGGATTATCTGCCTTCCAACAAATACGTGCTGTTCGGCCATCATTATGCCTCGATCGCCGGTCTGGCGCCGATGCTGGGGCCGGCGATTGCGGTCATCTGGGGCTGGCTGCCGGCGCTTTGCTGGGTGGTGCTGGGCACATTGCTGGTCGGCGCCGTGCATGATTTCTCCGCGTTGGTGCTGTCGGTGCGGCATCGGGGGCAGAGCATGGGCACGATTTCGCGGGACGTGATCAGTCCCCGCACGCGGCTGCTGTTTTTGTTGGTAATTTTCTTTTTGATTGCGCTGGCGATGGGCGTGTTCGTGCTGGTGATTTCCGGCCTGTTCGCGGCGCCCGATCCGCAGCATGTGCCGGCCACCGCGCATCCCGAGGCCGTGTTCCCGACCTATTCGTTGATGCTGATTGCGATGGTGATCGGGTTCCTGATTTACCGCCGGCGTTGGCCCTTTTGGCCGCTGATCGGCGCAGGATTCGTGCTGATGCTGGTCACTACCTGGATGGGCCTGTATCTGCCGGTGACCGGCGTCTCGGCCTCGACCTGGAGCTGGACACTGCTCATCTATGCCTTTGCGGCCAGCGTGCTGCCGGTGTGGCTGCTGTTGCAGCCGCGCGATTTTCTCAATTCGCTGCTGCTCTATCTGGCGATGTTCACGATGCTGGCCGGTTTCTTCATCATGCGGCCGGAATGGGTGGCGCCGATGGTCAATCCGCATCCCGAGGGCGCGCCGGCGCTGTTTCCCTTCCTGTTTATCGTGATCGCCTGTGGCGCCGTGTCCGGCTTTCACGGCATGGTGGCCTCGGGCACCACGGCCAAGCAGCTGGACAAGGAAACGGATGCGCCGTTCGTCGGCTATGTCGGCATGATCGGCGAGTCCCTGCTGGCACTGCTGGCGGTGCTGGCGACAACAGCCGGCGCATTCACCAGCCGCGAGCAGTGGGCGAGCTTTTACGGCTCTTGGCACCAAGCCGCCGGGTTGCACCAGAAGCTCGGCGTGTTCATTCAGGGCAACGGCCAGTTCGTGCATCAGCTCGGCGTGCCGCTGGACATGGCCGAGGCCTTCATCAGCGTGGTGGTTGTGGCGTTCGCGATGACCAGCGTGGATACCGGCACGCGGCTGTTGCGCTTCAATATCGAGGAGATCGGCCAGACCCTGGGGCTGAAGATTCTCGGCAACCGCTATGTAGCTACTCTGCTGGCGGTGGCGGCTATCGGCTTCTTCGCCTTCTTCAAGGTGAACGGCAAGCCGGCGGGGCTCTTTCTGTGGACGCTATTTGGCACCACGAACCAGATTCTGGCGGGGCTGACGCTGCTGACCGTGACCATCTACCTCTATCGCAAGCGCCGGCCAATTCTCTATACGCTGTTGCCGATGCTTTTGGTGCTGGCGGCCACGATTTCCGGCATGGTGTCGGGCGTGGCCAAGGCCGTGCGGCACGAGCAATGGACGGTGGCTGCGGTCGGCGGCGTGATTCTGCTGCTGGCGCTCTGGGTGCTCATCGAGGCGGCGTTGGCTGCGGTGCGCATCCGGCGCTCGCATCGCGAGACGACGCCCGGGACGGCGACATGAGTTTGATCGTTTCCAAGGTGGTGGCGCAATGCGTGCTGCCGCCCGGCGGGCTGGTGCTGATGGGTGCGCTGGGCATGATGTTCTGGCGGCGCGCATGGGGGCGGGCGCTGGTGTGGCTGGTGCTGGCGCTGACCTGGATGCTGGCCACCGATCCGGTGCGCGATGCGCTGACGAAGCCATTGGAGTTTCGCTATCCGGCGTTGAGTCTGGAAACCTTGCAGGTTGATGCGCTGACCCGCGAGCCGACGGCCATTGTGCTGCTAGGCGGCGGTATCTATGAAAACGCGCCTGAATACGGCGGCGGCGACGAGTTGAACCATCATGCGCTGATGCGAACGATCTTCGCGGCCGAACTGGCGCGCCGCACCGGTCTGCCGGTCTATGCGACGGGATCCAAAGCGTTGACGCACGAATCGGAACCCGAGGGCGCGATCATGCGACGCTGGCTGGTGCGCCTGGGCGTGCCCGAGGCGCAGGCGCATGCCGAGGCGGCAGCGGCCACAACCTGGGAGAATGCGGTCTTCGTCCGGAAACTGCTGGCGCCGCAGGGCATTCGCCGCGTGGTGCTGGTGACCAGCGCCTGGCACATGCCGCGTTCGGTCTGGTGTTTCAAGCAACAGGGGCTGAATGTCATCCCCGCGCCGACCGACTATTTGACCCGGATGTCTGCCTATGATGTGCGAAGCTGGTTTCCTAGGCGCGAGGTATTCGACGATGCCTGCGCCGCCCTGCATGAATACCTGGGCATGCTGTGGTACCGGCTGCGGCATGGCTGAGGCGCGCGGCTCGCTTTTCGCCGCGGCTTGCGCTATAACCTCGCGGTGAGCATGGCCAGCCCCGAGAAGACCATCCCGTTTCCGTCCCTGCGGCGGGCCTTCGAGCAGGCCGCCGATCTGGGCGGCGTCAACGCTGCCTGGGTGGAGTCGCTGTATGAGGATTTCCTGCGCGATCCGTCGTCGGTGCCGCCTGTATGGGCAGCGCGCTTCCTGGCGCTGGGCGATGTGGAGCATGACCGTCCGCGCCATGAAGTCGAGGAGCAGATGCGGCAGGCGGCGCTGGCCAGTCTGGCCGGGCCGGCGCAGGCGCGACCGTCCACGATGGAGGAGGTCGAATATCCCTCCCGCGCCATCTACCTGATTCACGGCTATCGCGTGCACGGTCACCTGCATGCGGATCTCGATCCACTGCGCCTGAATCCGCCGCAACCCAGTCCGGAACTGGATCCGCGCTATTACGGACTGACGGAAGCGGACATGGATGCCGAGTTTCCCACCGGCGATCTGGTGGCGCCGCCCCGGCTTCCGCTGCGCGAGATTCTGGACATCCTGCAGCGCACCTATTGCGGTCATATCGGGCCGGAGTTTCTCTACATCACCGATTCGGCGCAGAAGATGTGGCTGCAGGAACGCCTGGAATCGGTGCGCTCCACGCCCCGCTTTGATGACGAAATCCGGCTCCAGATCTTCCGCAAGATTCTGCGCGCCAGCGAGTTCGAGCATTTTCTGCAAACCCGCTATGCCGGGCAGAAGCGTTTTTCGCTCGAAGGGGGCGAGAGTCTGATTCCGATGCTGGACATGCTGGTGCGGCAGGCCGGCTGCAAGGGCGCCAAGGAGATTATTCTCGGCATGGCGCACCGCGGGCGGTTGAATGTGCTGGCCAACATCCTCGGTAAATCGCTGGCGGACATCTTCGCCGAGTTTGAGGGCGAGCTGACGGGCGAACAGAAGGGCCTGGGCGATGTGAAATACCACATGGGGTTCTCGTCGGATATCGCGACGCCCGGCGGCCGGCTGCACCTGTCGCTGGCCTTCAATCCCTCGCATCTGGAGATCATCACGCCGGTGGTGCTGGGCAGCGTGCGCGCCCGTCAGCGCCGACGGGCCGATCAGGCGCGGCGCGAGGTGATGGCGATTCTCGTGCATGGCGATGCCGCCTTCGCTGGGCAGGGCGTGGTGGCTGAATCGCTGAATCTGTCCAAACTCAACGGTTTCCGCACCGGCGGCACGGTGCATATCGTGGTCAACAACCAGATCGGTTTTACGACCAACCCCTTCGACGCTCGTTCCACGCTGTATTGCACGGACATCGCCAAGATGGTGCAGGCGCCGATTTTGCATGTGAACGGCGACGATCCGGAGGCGGTGGTGCTGGCGGCGCAGATTGCGCTGGACTATCGCTACCGCTTCAAGTCTGACATCGTGATTGACTTGGTCTGCTATCGCCGGCGCGGCCACAACGAGGGCGACGAGCCGATGGTCACGCAGCCGGTGATGTATCGCAAGATCACCCGGCATCCAACGGTGCTCGAACTGTATCGCAAGCGCCTGGCCGCCGACGGCGTGCTGACGGACGAGGATGCCGAGGCCCAAATTCGCGATTATCGCGACTGCCTGGAACGCGTGCGTCGCAACAAGGAACGCACGCCGCCGTCGGAGCCGAACAGCCTGCGGGGGCGGTGGAAGGGCTTTGTGCATGAAGGCGCGCCGGAGCCTGAAACGGCCGTGGAGCTGTCTCGTCTGCCGGAACTGGCGCGGCGGGTGCACACCTTCCCGGAGGGATTCACGCCGCATCCGAAGGTGAAGAAGATTTACGAGGCGCGCATCCGGATGATGGACGGCGAATTGCCGGTGGACTGGGGCTGCGCGGAAACGATGGCCTATGCGACGCTGCTGGATGAGGGCGGCTGGGTGCGCATCTGCGGCCAGGACACCGGCCGCGGCACCTTCTTCCACCGTCATGCGGTGATCTACGATTACCAGACCGGGCGCAAGTTCGTGCCGCTGCGGCAGGTGGAGAACGGCGAGTTGTCGCATTTCGTGGCTGTGGATTCGATGCTGTCCGAGGAGGCCGTGATGGCCTTCGAGTACGGCTATTCGCTGGCCGAGCCGCGGGCGCTGGTCATCTGGGAAGCGCAATACGGCGATTTTGCGAACAACGGCCAGGTGGTGATCGACCAGTTCATCGCCGCCGGCGAATCCAAATGGGGGCGGATGAGCGGCCTGGTGCTGTGGCTGCCGCATGGCTACGAAGGCCAGGGGGCGGAACATTCTTCGGCCCGTCTGGAGCGCTACCTGCAGCTCTGCGCCGAGAACAACATGGTGGTGGCCTATCCGACAACGCCGGCGCAGCTCTTTCACCTGCTCCGGCGGCAGGTGCGGATTCGTACCCGCAAACCGCTGGTGATGATGGGCCCGAAGAGCATGCTGCGCAACAAGCTGTCTTTCTGCTCACGCGAGGAGCTGACGCATGGGCGTTTTGCGCCGGTGCTGGGCGAAACGGATGCGGACATCGAGCCATCGCGCGTCCGGCGCCTGATTCTCTGCTCCGGCAAGGTCTATTACGACCTGCTGGCCGAGCGCCGCAAGCGCGGCATTGCAGACGTGGCCATTGTGCGCATCGAACGGCTGTATCCGTTCCCGTGGGATGAAGTGAAGATGCAGTTGGTGACGTTCGCGGCCACCGAGGAAGTCGTCTGGGTGCAGGAGGAGCCGGAGAATCAGGGCGCGTGGTTCCAGATTGATTATCGGCTGGAACGCTGCTTGCAGGTCGGCCAGCATCTGCGGCATCTGGCGCGCGCGCCCTCGGCGCCGCCGGCCACGGGCTCGGCCCGGCGGCATGCGCGGCAGCAGGAGGCTCTGGTGACCAAGGCGCTGACGGGTGAGATGGACGGCGTGATGATCGAGTAGATGAGCGGTGGATGTTTGACTGAAGGGTTTTGAAGGAGGCGGAGGCGTGGAGATCGAAATCAAGGTGCCCAGTCTGGGCGAGTCCGAGTCCGAGGCGACGCTGGTGGCTTGGCACAAGCAGCCGGGCGATGCGGTGGTCGAGGATGAGATTGTGGCCGAGGTGGAAAGCGACAAGATCACGATGGAGGTGCCGGCCATCGCCACCGGCGTGCTCAAGGAGGTGCGTAAAAAGGAGGGCGATGTCGTTCAGGCCGGGGAGGTGATTGGCGTCATCGAGGAGCGTGCCGGGGCTGCGAAACCGGCGGTTTCGGAACCTGTGAGCGAAGCCGGGGAAACGGAGGCCCAGACTGAGGCGGAAACGCCGCCGGAACCTGAACCGGCCCGCCAGACCCCGGCGCCGGATGCGGATGCTCCGGTCAAAGCGGAGCCTGAACCCAAGGATGCGCAGCCGGAGGCGAAGGAAACGCCGGTCGAGACTGCACCGCCCCATGTCAAACCGGTGGACATTGCGCCCGAACCGGACATGACGGCGGCCGTTTCGGGCGAGCGGGAACGGCGGGTGCCGATGAGCACGCTGCGCAAGACCATCGCGCGGCGGCTGAAAGAGGCGCAGAACACAGCGGCCATCCTCACCACCTTCAACGAGGTGAACATGCAGCCGGTGCTCGATCTGCGCGCCCGCTATCGCGAGGAGTTCAGGGCCCGCCATGGCGTGGATTTGGGGTTGATGTCCTTCTTCGTGCGCGCCTGCGTCGAGGCGCTGGCGCGATTCCCGGTCATCAATGCCTGCGTTGAGGATGATGATATCGTCTATCGCAATTATTATGACATCGGCATCGCCGTTTCCACCGATCGGGGGCTGGTCGTGCCCGTGCTGCGCGATGCCGGCGCGATGAGCATGGCCGTGATTGAGGAGCGCATCGCCGATTTCGCGAAACGGGCGCGCGAGGGCGCCCTGCTGCCGGATGATCTGAAGGGCGGCACCTTCTCCATCACCAACGGCGGCGTGTTCGGCTCCCTTCTCTCCACGCCGATTCTAAACCCGCCTCAGAGCGCGATTCTCGGCATGCATGCGATTCGCAAGCGGCCGGTGGCTGAGGGCGATGCGGTGGTGATCCGGCCGATGATGTATCTGGCGCTGTCCTACGATCACCGCATCATTGACGGTCGCGAGGCGGTTCAGTTCCTCGTGGCGGTCAAGGAAGCGCTGGAATACCCGGGCCGGATGATGCTGGATTTGT
>CAYQMA010000034.1:0-10963 GCA_964418535.1 uncultured Zetaproteobacteria bacterium
TCATTGGCGGCTCGGGCATGCAGGGCGTGCTGGCATTTACGCACCTGCCGGCATGGGCTGTCTGGCTGTGGATGCTCGCCGCCCTTGCGCTGGATGCCTGGATTGGCTGGCACATCCGCCGGCAGCGCAAGGAAGCCCTGCGTCGCTGACCCTCCTTCAGATGTTCAGATGCCGTCGCCGCCGTTCACGTTCCCGTCTTCACGAACATCGGCAGCCGCAGCCGGTTCCCCGGATCGCTTGCCGCCGAACAGTCCTCGGATTTTGGAAAACAGCAGCTTGATCCCACGCCAGAGCCTGGGCAGAAACCAAACGAGAAACAGCACGAACAGCGCCAACAGCACCAGATACAGCACCGGATGATGCAGCGCCGTCCATAATCCCGCGACCACGGCCACGTCCTCAGCGACCGACGCCGTCCAGTTGCTGAACGGCTCCGGCGATGTGTTGATCAACGCCCGCGCGCCCGCCTTGGTCGCATGCGTGGCGGCCGCCATGCCGCCTCCCAGAATGCCGGCCGCCAGTTGCACAGCCGGATCCACCGGCCCCACCGCGCTGGCGGCCAGCATGGCGCCGGCCGGAATGCGAATGAAGGTGTGCAGGCTGTCCCAGGCGGTGTCCACGCCGGGAATCTTGTCGGCAAAGAACTCCACAAAATACATCGCCCCGGCGGCCATCAGCACCAACGGATTGGTCAGCACCTCCAGCCCCGGCGGCAACTGGATATTGCCGGTCGCGCCCATCAGGCCCAGCGTCAGAATGGCCGCATAGAGATTGATGCCGCTGGCCCAGGCCGCGCCCATGGTCGTGGCCAGCATGCTGGCGATCTGGTGCAGTTGGTCGGTTCCTTGTTGCATGCGTCCTCCAGTGGCCGACTATCGCTTCAGCAGGGACGCCATGCGCCGCCCGAGATGCGCCGGATTACGCTCCACCGCCACGCCAGCGGCCTCCAGCGCCGCGAACTTCGCCTCCGCCGTGCCCTTGCCGCCGGAGATGATCGCCCCCGCATGACCCATGCGGCGACCCTTGGGCGCGGTCGCGCCGGCGATGAAGGCAACGACGGGCTTGGTCACATGCTCGCGGATGTAATCGGCCGCATGCTCCTCGTCCGCCCCGCCGATCTCGCCGATCAGCACCACGCCTTCGGTGCGCTCGTCCTGCTCGAACCAGGCCAGAGCCTCGATGAACCCGATGCCGTGAATCGGATCGCCGCCCATGCCAATGCAGGTGGACTGCCCCAGCCCGGTTTCCGTCAACTGCGCCACCGCTTCGTAGGTCAGCGTGCCGGAACGCGAAACCACGCCCACGCGCCCCGGCAGGTGGATGTGGCCCGGCATGATGCCGATCTTGGCCTCGCCCGGGGTGATGATGCCCGGACAGTTCGGCCCGATCAGCACCGGCGGCCGCGCCATGGCCCGCAGTTCATCCTTGACGCGCAACATGTCCAGCACCGGAATGCCCTCGGTGATGCAAACGATCAAGCCGATGCCGGCGCGCGCGGCTTCCAGAATCGCCGCCGCAGCGAACCTCGGCGGCACGAAAATCACGCTGGCCTCGGCCCCCGTTTCGGCCACGGCCTCGGCCACCGAATCGAACACCGGCCGATCCAGATGCGTCTGGCCGCCCTTGCCGGGCGTGACGCCGCCCACCAGATTCGTGCCATAAGCCAGCATCTGTTCGGAATGGAACGTGCCCTGCCGGCCGGTGAATCCCTGGCAGATCACGCGCGTTTGCGCATTCAGCAACACGCTCATTGCACCGCCTCCACCGCCATGCCGGCCGCCTCGTCCAGATCGTTCGCCCAACGCACGGGCAGGCCGGCCTCGCGCAGCAGCCGCCGGCCTTCCTCCTCATTGGTGCCGACCAGCCGCATCACCACCGGCACGCGCGCCGGATGCGTTTTCACCGCCTCCAGCAGGCCGCGCGCGATGATGTCGCAGCGCACGATGCCGCCGAAGATATTGACCAGCACCGCCTTCACATGATCATCGGAAAAGAGCAGGCGGAACGCCTCGGTCACCGCCTCCTCGGTGACGCCGCCGCCCACATCGAGGAAATTCGCGGGGCTCGCGCCCTTGAGCTTCACCATGTCCATCGTGGCCATCGCCAGCCCGGCGCCATTCACCATGCAGCCGATATCGCCATCGAGCTGGATGTAGTTGAGACCGAAGGTCGCAGCCTCCGCCTCGCGCGGGTCTTCCTCGTCGGGATCGCGCATCGCCGCCATCTCCGGCTGGCGAAACAACGCGTTGTCATCCACCGCCATCTTCGCATCCAGCGCCAGCAAGGCGCCGTCGTCGGTCAACACCAGCGGATTGAGCTCGATCAGCGAGCAATCGCGCTCCACAAAGGCCCGATACAGCCCCTCGACGATGTCCGCAAAGCCCGCCGCCTCCGAAAGCCCAAGATGCGCCGCCAGCGCCGCGATGTCCGCCTCGGTCACGCCCCGGCTGAGGCGAACCGCCCGGGTCAGGATCCGTTCGGGCGACTTTGCCGCCACCTCCTCGATTTCCATGCCACCGTCGGGACTGGCCACAAAGGCCACGGCCTCGGCATCGCGATCCACGAGCAATGAGAGATAGACCTCGCGCGCAATCGCCAGCCCCTGCTCGACATACACCTTGCGCACCAGCCGCCCCTCGGGGCCGGTCTGGCGCGTCACCAAGTGACTGCCGAGCAGCGCCCCCGCCGCTTGGCCCACATCGTCCGGGCTGCGACAGACGCGCACGCCGCCGGCCTTGCCGCGTCCGCCGGCATGGATCTGCGCCTTCACGGCCCAGACCTCGCCGCCCAGTTCGCGCGCCGCTCCACGCGCCTCTTCGGCTGTGCGCGCCAGCCGCCCCGCCGGCACGGGCACGCCGAATCCGGCCAGCACCTGTTTGGCCTGATATTCATGAATGTTCACGAATCCCGCTCCTCAGAAATGATTGAAGCCGTCCACCTTGGCCACCAGCGCCTTCACCGATTCCATCGAACGATGAAGCGCGTCCGCCTCCGCATCGGAAAGATCCAGCTCGATGACCGCCTCCACGCCGCCGCCGCCAAGCTTGCACGGCACGCCGAGATAATAGCCGTCCACGCCGTATTCGCCCTCCAGATAGGCCGCGCAGGGCAGAATGCGCTTGTTGTCCTTCAGAATCGCCTCGGCCATTTCCACCACCGCCGCCCCCGGCGCATAAAAGGCCGAGCCGGTCTTCAGCAGCGATACGATTTCAGCGCCGCCGTTGGCCGTGCGCTCGCAAATGGCCGCAATCCGGTCGGGCGGCAGCAGTTCGGTGATGGGAATGCCGGCCACCGTGGAATAGCGCGGCAGCGGCACCATCGTATCGCCATGTCCGCCCAGCACGAAGGCCGTGACATCCTCGATCGAGACATCCAGCTCATCGGCAATGAAGGCGCGCATCCGCGCCGAATCGAGCACCCCGGCCATGCCGATGACCCGCTGTTTCGGAAATCCGGACACCTTGAGCGCCGTATAAACCATCGCATCCAGCGGATTGGTGACCACCAGAATCACGCAGTCCGGCGAGTGCTCGACAATTCTGCGCGTCACCTCGGCCACGATTTTTACATTGGTGGACAGCAGATCGTCGCGGCTCATTCCCGGCTTGCGCGCCATGCCCGCCGTGATGATCACCAGATCCGAATTCGCGGTGTCGGCATAGTCCTGGGCGCCGTGAATCACCGCATTGTATCCCAGGATCGGCGCCGCCTCGTGCATGTCCAGCGCCTTGCCCTGCGGCACGCCTTCCACCACATCCACCAGCACGATGTTCGCCAGCTCCTTGCAGGCTGCCAGAAACGCGGCCGTCGCCCCCACATGGCCGGCGCCGACCACGGTCACCTTCTTGCGGTGAAAAGCTGCCTTGCTTGCATCCAGCGTTTCCGACCAGCGCATGTCGCCCTCCTGATTCCGTATTTCCGCCTCCGTGAACATAGACGCATCCCCCGCCAATGTCGAACAGGGAGGCATTCCCTTACGCCAGCGACCTTGTCGAAGCAGGCCCGGCACGGGACAATGCGGCATGAGCCCGAAATTGCCCGCGTCGGTCGAGCCATCCCTTATTCCGGAAGCCGCGCTTATCGTGGCGCGGGCGGTGCGCGCGGCGGGCGGCCGCGCCTGGCTCGTGGGCGGGCCGGTGCGTGATCTGCTCCTGGGCCGCACCCCCAAGGACGTGGACATGGAGGTCTTCGGCCTCGATGCCGGGATCCTTCGCCGAACCCTGGCCGGACTGGGCCGCGTGGAACTGGTGGGCAAAGCCTTTGGCGTGTTCCGCCTGTGGCTGGATGAGCGAGAAGTGGACGTGGCGCTGCCGCGCCGCGAGCGCAAGACGGCGACCGGCCACAAGGGGTTTGCGATCGAGTCCGACCCCGGGCTCGATCCGGAAACCGCGAGCCTGCGGCGCGATTTCACGATCAATGCGATGATGCTCGATCCGCTCAGCGGCGAACTGCTGGATGCGCACGGCGGCCGGCGCGACCTTGAGCAAGGCATCCTGCGCCATGTCTCGCCCGCCTTCGCCGAGGATCCGCTGCGGGTGCTGCGCGGCATGCAGTTCGCGGCCCGCTTCAATCTGCGCCTGCATCCGGACACGGCCCGACTGTGCCGGAACCTGCTGGCCGAGGCCGACACGCTTCCATCCGCGCGCATCTGGCAGGAATGGCGCAAATGGACGCATGCCGCACACCCCTCGATGGGACTGAAAGCGCTGGACGCATCCGGCTGGCTGGCACTGTATCCGATGCTTGCGGCGCTCAAGGATTGCCCGCAGGACCCGCGCTGGCATCCCGAGGGCTCAGTCTGGGAGCACACATTGCAGGTTGTGGATCAGGCCACCCGCGTGGCATGTGAACGTGACCTGGACGAAGCGACCCGCGAGTGCCTGTTGCTGGCCGCCCTGTGTCACGATCTCGGCAAGCCCGCCACCACCATCCACAAGGACGGCCGCATCCGCTCGCCCGGCCACAGCGAAGCCGGCCTGCCCCTTGCGCGGGATTTCCTCGCCCGCATCGGCGCGCCCCTTCGCATCGAGAAAGTATTGATACCGCTGGTGCGCGAGCATCTGTGCCATCTGCATGGCCAACCCACGCCGCGCGCCGTGCGCCGACTGGCGGCCCGGCTGGAACCGGCCGACATCGAGTTGTGGGAAGCGCTGGTGGAAGCGGACGCTTCCGGCCGGGCGCCGCATCCGCCGTCCCGCCCCGGCAAACCGTGGCTGGATGCCGCGCATGCGCTGGAGCTTGGAAAGCGCGCCCCCAAACCGCTGGCGCGCGGGCGAATGCTCATCGAACTGGGCATGAGCCCCGGCCCCGAGATGGGTCGCATCCTCAAACAAGCCTGGGAGGCGCAACTGGACGGCGCCTTTCACGATGAAGCCGGCGCGCGCGACTGGCTGGCCCGCCGGCTCCTTTCCCATGAAGCGGACAGGGAATAGCATGCCACGCCAAGGAGCCGACCGATGACTGCAACCCAAGCCGACGAACTGTTCAACCTCGACCTGATCCACAAATACGACAAGGCCGGGCCGCGCTACACCTCCTACCCCACCGCGCCGATGTTCCACACCGGCATGGGCCCCGAGGACTATGCCGAAAGCCTGGCGCGCGCGGCGACCAAGGATGCGCCGCTGTCGCTGTATCTGCACATCCCGTTCTGCGACACGGTCTGCTACTACTGCGGCTGCAACAAGGTCGTCACCAAGCAGCGCGAACGCGCCGTGCCCTATGTCGAACACCTGATCCGCGAGATGGACATGCTGGCGAATGCGGTGGGCGATGCGCGCACGGTGACGCAGTTGCACTGGGGCGGCGGCACGCCGACCTTCCTGAACGAAACGCAGGTGCGCACGCTGATGCGCGCCTTGCGTGAGCGCTTCCGCTTTGCGCCTGATAGCGAAGGCGAATACGGCATCGAGATCGACCCGCGCGAATGCGATGCCAGCACCGTGGCCATGCTGCGCGAGGTCGGCTTCAACCGCATGAGCATGGGCGTGCAGGATTTCGACCCGGACGTGCAGAAGGCGGTCAACCGCATCCAGAGCCGGGAACAGACGCTGGAGGTGCTGCAAGCCGCGCGCGAGCACGGATTCCAGTCCATCAATATCGACCTGATGTACGGGCTGCCGCTGCAAAGCGTGGAAAGCTTCGATCGCACGCTGGATGTCATCATCGATTTCGCGCCCGATCGCATCGCGCTGTTCAACTATGCCCACCTGCCGCATATGTTCATGCCGCAGCGGCGCATCAACGAGGCCGACCTGCCCGAGCCGGCCGAAAAACTGCGCATCCTGAAGCGTTCGATCGACCGGCTGCTGGAAGCGGGCTATGTCTTCATCGGCATGGATCATTTCGCCAAGCCGGACGACGAGCTGACCATCGCCCAGCGCGAGGGCAAGCTCTATCGCAATTTTCAGGGCTACTCCACGCATGCCGACGCCGAGCTGCTGGGACTCGGCATCACCTCCATCGGCTATGTGGACGGCGCCTTTTGGCAGAACGTGAAAACGCTGGACGAATACTACGAGGCCGTGGATGCCGGCCGTTTCCCGGTGTTTCGCGGCTATCGCCTCTCAGACGAGGATCACCTGCGGCGGCATGTCATCATGCGCCTGATGTGCGATTTCGCGCTGGATTTCGCGGATGTCGAGCGCCGCTTCGGGATTGATTTTCACGACCATTTCGCAACCGAGCTGGACGAGCTGGCGGACATGGCCGCCGACGGGCTGCTGGAGCTGACCGACACCGGCCTGACCGTGCGACCGGCCGGCCGGCTGCTCATTCGCAACATCGCGATGGTGTTCGACGAACACCTGCGCCGCCGGACGCAGGAGGTCAAGTTCTCGAAAGTGATCTGAGCCCGGGCGCAATCCGAGCCGCGCGTCGCGGCCCGGCACAGCGATCCCGGCAGGACTCAGCTCACTCGCTTCAGATCGCGGGTCAGCTCCGTAAGCTGCGCCTCGTCCAATGTTTCCTTTTCCAGCAGCTCGCGGGCGCAGCGCTCCAGCACCGTCCGGTTCTCCTGCAGGATGTTCGTGGCCTGCTCGAACTGGCGGTGGATGATGGCTTTCACTTCGGCGTCAATGGCCTGCGCCGTCGCCTCGCTGTAGCGGGGCGAGACGCCAAACATCGGTTCGGCCGGCTTGCCGAGAAATCCGGGCTGCCGCTCGTCATAGACCACATAACCCAGCTCATCGCTCATGCCGTAGCGCATCACCATGTCGCGGGCGATGTCCGTGGCCTTGGCCAGATCGTCCGAGGCGCCGGTGGACAAATGCCCGAACACCAGCTTCTCGGCCGCGCGGCCGCCCAGAAGCACGCTGATGCGATGCTCCAGCTCCTCGCGCTTGAGCAGGTAGTGATCCTCGCTCGGCCGCTGGATGGTATAGCCCAGCGCGCCGATGCCGCGCGGCACGATGGACACCTTGTGCACCGGGTCGGTGTCCGGCAGCGCCATCGCCACCAGCGCATGGCCCATTTCGTGCCAGGCCACGACCGTGCGCTCCTCCTCGCTCAGGATGCGACTCTTCTTTTCCAGACCGGCGACAATGCGCTCGATGGCGCGCGTGAAATGCGACAGCGTCACCGCATCGGCATTCTCGCGCGTGGCCAGAAGCGCCGCCTCGTTGACCAGATTCTCCAGATCGGCGCCCGAAAAGCCGGTGGTCAGCGCCGCGATCTTTTCCGCATCCACGTCGGGCGCGAGCTTCACCCGCCGCATGTGCACCTTCAGGATGGCCTCGCGCCCCGGTTTGTCCGGCTTGTCCACCAGCACCTGGCGGTCGAAACGACCGGCGCGCAACAAGGCCGGGTCGAGGATCTCCGGCCGGTTCGTCGCGGCCAGGATAATCAGGCCGGAGGAGGGGTCGAAGCCGTCCATCTCCACCAGCAACTGGTTCAGGGTCTGCTCCCGCTCGTCATGACCGCCCACCGGGCCGCCGGCCGCGCGCGAACGGCCCAAGGCATCCAGCTCGTCAATGAAGATGATGGCCGGCGCATGCTGGCGCGCCTTGTCGAACAGGTCGCGCACGCGGGCTGCGCCGACGCCGACGAACATTTCCACAAATTCCGAGCCCGAAATCGAGAAGAACGGCACCTTGGCCTCGCCGGCCACCGCCTTGGCCAGCAACGTCTTGCCGGTGCCGGGCGGGCCCACCAGCAGCACGCCCTTGGGAATGCGCGCCCCCAGCCGGCCCCAGCGCTGGGGATCCTTCAAAAATTCCACCACTTCCTGCAGTTCCTGCTTGGCTTCGTCCACGCCGGCCACGTCATCGAAGGTCACGCCGGTGTTCTTCTCAACATAGACCTTGGCGCGACTCTTGCCGATGGATACGAGGCCGCCGCCCATGCCTTGCTTTTCGGCCATGCGCCGCACAAAGAACAGCCAGATACCGAAGAAGATCAGCGTCGGCGCCACCCAGGAAATCACGTTCTCCAGAAAATGGCTTTCCACTACGCGCCCGTAGCGCACCCCATACTTGTCCAGGTAGCGAGCCAGATCCGGCTCCACCTTGGCCGTCACCACCACCTTCAACCGTTCGCCGCTGTCCTTGAGCTTGCCAGTCAGGTATTGATCGCCGATCACCACATCGCTGATGCGGCCGTCTTTCAGATATTGCTCGAACTGGCTGAACGGCACCGTCCGCGACTCGGTCATCGAGGAAATCAGCCACTGCTGGAACAGAAAGATGCCGATCAAAGCCAGCAGCACGTAACCGAGATTGATCTGCGTCTGTTTGTTCATGCCACGCTCCCTGCCATTGTCTGGTTTCGCCAACCTTACATAGCCTCTGTTTGCGGATTGCCGAGCACGACTTCAAGCTCTGTCACACGCCCTTCTCGCCAGACCGAAAGCTTCGCCACATCGCCGATATGCAAACGCTCCAGCGCATCCATCAGGGCTCGCATGGATGCCACCGGTTGACCATTGACGCCCATAATCACATCGCCCGGCACGATGGAACCGTCCCAGGCCAGCCGCGCCGGGCGAATGCCGGCCTGCGCCGCCGGCGAACCGGGCGCCACGCGCAGCACCAGCACGCCGGAGATGCCAAGCTGCCGGGTCACCGCCGCCGAGATGCGATCGTCTCCTTCCACGCCCAGCCAGGGACGAATCACATGCCCGTGGGCAATCAGTTGCGGCACGATTTCATTGACGCGATCGGACGGAATCGCAAAACCGATGCCGGCATATGCGCCCGACGGCGAATAAATGGCCGTATTCACGCCGATCAGCCGCCCGGCGGAATCAAGCAGCGGGCCGCCCGAGTTGCCCGGATTGATGGCGGCATCCGTCTGAATCAGGTGTTCGATGGCGCCGCTTTCGCCCCGAATGGATCGGTTCAGGGCCGACACGATGCCCGTGGTCAGGGTGTGATCGAGGCCAAAGGGATTGCCGATGGCGAACACCTTCTGGCCGACCTGAAGTTCGCTGCTCTTGCCCAGCGGAATCGGCGGCGGCGGATGAAAGGGCACATTGATGCGCAACACCGCCAGATCGTTGGCGGGACTGGCGCCTACCAGCACCGCCCGATAGGCGCGGCCATCCACCAGGCGTACCACCGCCTTGGTCGCGCCGCGCACCACATGCCAGTTCGTCACCACATGGCCTTCGGCATCCCAGATGAAGCCGGAACCGGTGCCCTCGCGGGTGCGGAACACCATGCGCGACCATGGATCCACGACCTCGGTGGCCGTCGAAATATACACCACCGACGGCGCGGCCTTGCGGAACAGTTCGATGGTGCTCTTTTCATCCGCGGCCAAGTCGCCGCGCGGCGTGACCACGCGCGGCTCGGGCGGCGGCGCGGCCAACCACGGTCGCAGCCAGTAACCGGCGAGGCCCGCCGCCAGCAACAAGATCAGGATTCCCGCCCGCCGCATCATGCGCCGACGCTGCCAGAAGCGGCAAAGCTCATCAACGCATGGGAGAATCAGGATTTCCAGCTCTCGTCAGTCCCCTGCGCCCCATCTAACCCGGCGGAACAAAACAGGGGCGCTGGCGCGCCCCTGTTCATGCCTCAGTCTCGCCCGTTCAGGCGCCTTGCCCTGCGGCGTCCGGCGCCACATGCGGCTCCGCCGCCGGCGCATTGGGTTGTTCGGGCGGCTGCTTGTGATCGCCACCCGTCGGGCGGTGGATCTTCTTGCCGGCCATTGCCAGATCGATTTCCTCTTCTTCGAGGGTTTCGTATTCGATCAGCGCCTTGGCCAGATTGTGCAATTGATCCATGTGCTCCTCGAGAATCTTCCGGGCGCGGTTGTAGTTATGCTCGATCAAGCGCCTCACCTCGGCATCGATCTCCTGCGCCGTCTTCTCGGAGATGTTGGTCTGACGGGTGATTTCACGGCCCAGGAACGGCTCGTGCTCGCGCTCGCCATACACCATCGGCCCCAGCGCATCGGTCATGCCCCACTGGGTCACCATATTGCGCGCCAGTTGCGTGGCCCGCTCAAAGTCGTTGGAGGCGCCGGTGGTCATCTGGTTCAGCACCAGCTCCTCACCCAGACGACCGCCCATCATGATCGCGATCTGGTCCTCCAGATAGTTGCGGTCATGATTGTATTTGTCTTCCTCGGGCAGTTGCATGGTCACGCCCAGCGCCATGCCGCGCGGAATGATGCTGACCTTGTGCACCGGATCGGCATGCTCCAGATGCTTGGCCACCAAGGTGTGACCGGCCTCGTGATAAGCCGTGGTGCGCTTCTGCTCATCCGAAAGCAGCATCGAACGACGTTCCGCGCCCATCGTGACCTTGTCCTTGGCCATCTCGAAATCGCTCTTCGAGACCTGATCCTTGCCCATGCGCGCCGCATTCAGCGCCGCCTCGTTGACCAGATTGGCCAGATCGGCGCCCGAAAAACCCGGCGTGCCGCGCGCCAGCACCTTCACGTCCACGTCGGGCGCCAACGGCACCTTCTTCATGTGCACCTTCAGAATCGCCTCGCGGCCCTTGAGGTCGGGACGCGGCAC
>CAYQMA010000035.1:0-10652 GCA_964418535.1 uncultured Zetaproteobacteria bacterium
CGGACTTGCCGGAGCCGGTCGTGCCCGCGATCAGCAGATGCGGCATCTTCGCCAGATCCGCCACCACCGGATGTCCGGCGATATCCACGCCCAGGGCCAGCGGCAACGTTTTGCGCTTGTCCGAAAACTCGGGGCTGGCCAGCACCTCGCGCATGTACACGGTCTGCCGCTGTTCGTTCGGAATCTCGATGCCGATCACGCTCTTGCCCGGTATGTTTCCCGCCACGCGCACGGACACCGCACTCATCGCCCGCGCCAGATCGTCCTGCAGGCCCACAATGCGGCTCACCTTCGTGCCCGGCGCCGGCTCGAACTCGAACTGCGTCACCACCGGCCCGGGCTGCACCGCCACCACGCGACCCTCAACGCGGTAATCCATCAGCTTCAGCTCCAGCATCCTCGCCATCGCCTGCAACGATTCCTCGCTGTGTTCGCGCGCGGCCTTGGGCGGCTTGTTGAACAAGGACAGATTCGGCAAGCGGAATCCCTTGCCCGAGGGTTCGGCAAGCGCCAGTTCCGGCTGCGCCTCCTCGCGCGCCCGGCGCGAAACCTCGATCTTCGCCGGCTTGGCGACCTCCGGCTCCTCTGTTGAAACCTTCGGCGCCTTCTTCCGGCGCGTTTCGCGGCGTTCCTCCATGGCCAGCATCCGCTCGCGACGTCCGCCCAGCGCGCTGCGCAGGCCGAGCAACTTGCACCAGAGCCAGCTCCCCGCCGCCGCCACTGCCTGCGCGGCGTTCGCCACCAACCGAAGCACCGACACGCGGGAAGCGGCGACAAAGGCGCTCACTGCCAGCGCCGACAGCAGCAGGTCGCGCCCGGCGGCATGCAGCGGGCCGGTCAGACCATGCGCAATCAGCCGCCCCAGCGCGCCGCCCGCGCCGGCCGGCAAACCGCCGGCCAGCACCGCCATCGCCGACTCATGACCAGCCGCCAGACCGCACAACGCCAGCACAAAGGGCAACCAGAAGATGGACATCCAACCGCCCAGCACCGGCCGGCGATCCAGCGCCAGACGCACGGTCGCCGTCAGAGCCAACGCCAGCCACAGCCACGCGCCCAGTCCGAAGAACTGATACAGCGCATCCGCCGACCAGGCGCCGAACACTCCTGCCAGATTGCGCACCGGCGCATCCACGCCGGCATGATTGAAGGAAGGGTCTTCCGGCGCGTAGCTGTAGAGCGCCAGCGCCACCAGCGCCACCAGCGCCAGCGCCAGCAGCGCCGCAGCTTCGCGTGCAATCTTGCGCGTGTTCACGCGGATGCCCTCCGCCTACACTTCAAACACGGCCGGCAACACCATCGGCCGGCGACCGTGCTGACGTTTGAACCAGCGTCGCAGCCAGACACGAATCTCCTCCTTGGCCGCGTCCTCGTCGGACAACAGTTCCTGCCCCGAGGCTTCGAGATGCTGCCGCAATTCGGCGGCGGCGCGGCCCAGCACGTCCTCGCCCACCTCGCGATGGAGCACGCCGCGCGTGGCCAGTTCCGGCTCGCCGACCAGCCGTCCATCCTGCCGGTTGATGGCCACCACGGCGGTCACGATGCCGTCCTCGGCCAGGATGCGCCGGTCGCGCAGCACCATGTCGTCAATCTCGTCGTGATACTGGCCGTCCACGAACACCGCGCCGGCCTGGAACCGATCGCCCAGACGCACACCATCGCTGTCGGCAATCAGCGACTGGCCGTTTTCGGCGATCAGCACCCGCTCCTCGGGAATGCCGGTGGCCATCGCCAGATGCTTGTGTTCGATCAGATTGCGGTATTCGCCATGCACCGGGTACACATGCCGCGGCCGCACCAACTGGATCATCGTTTTCAGCTCATGCGCCTGCGCATGACCGGAAACATGCAGCGGCGCCTGTCCCGCATGCAGCACACGGGCGCCGCGACGGTAGATATGATTGAACAGGCCGGTGATGGCGCGCTCGTTGCCGGGAATCATGGAGGAGGAAAACACCACCAGATCGCCATCCTTGAGCGCGATGCCGGGGAACTGGCCCAGCGCGATGCGAGCCAACGCCGCACGCGCCTCGCCCTGCGAACCGGTGGCGATGATCACCAGCTCCCGATCGGGCATGTCCGCCGCCTGCTTGATGCCCACGAGCTGTCCCGCCGGAATGTTCAGCCGGCCCATGTTGCGGGCAATGTCGGTGTTCCGCTCCAGACTGCGTCCGGCCAGCGCCACCTTGCGACCGCAGGCGGCGGCTGCATCCACTATCTGCTGGATGCGGAACATATTGGACGAAAACGTGGTGACCACGACCTTGCCCTCGCAACCGCCGATGGCCTGCTTCAGCGCCGGCCCGACGCTGCGCTCGGTGGGGCCGCTGCCGGCGCGGGTGGCGTTTGTGGAATCGGACACCAGCAACAGTACGCCTTCATCGCCCAGCGCCGCGAACCGATGGAGCGCCGTGGCCCGTCCATCGATCGGCGCCGGATCGAACTTGAAATCGCCGGTGTGGATCACAATGCCATGCGGCGTGAACAGCGCCAGCGACACCGCATCCATGATGGAATGCGTCACCGGCACAGCCTCAACGCCAAAGGGGCCGATCTCCACCCGCTCGCCTTCGTGCAGGCGGCGCAAATCGGCCTTCAGGCCCTTGACCTCCGAAAGCCGCCCGGCGAGCAGGCCCAAGGTCACCTCCGTGCCGTACACCGGCACGTCAAGCTCCGGCAGCAACAAGGGCAAGGCGCCGATATGATCCTCATGCCCGTGCGTCAGCACCACCGCATGCAAGGTCAGCCCCAGATCGTCCAAGGCCGAAATGTCCGGGATCACCATGTCCACGCCGTGCTGGCCCGGTTCCGGAAAACCCATGCCGCAATCCACGACAATGGCATCCGTCCCCAAGGCATAAACCATCATGTTCTTGCCGAATTCGCCGACGCCGCCGAACGGGAACAACCGCAGCGCCGGCGCCTTGCCGGCCTTGGCTCCGCCCCGCTTCGTCATGCGGCGCCCCGGCTGCCGGGCTTGACCGGCGGCAGCGTGCCCTCGCGGCACAATGGACATTCCTCGGGCGCATAAGAGGGTACATCCAGTTGCAACAGCGTGCGATGCGGCACGTCGAATCGCCCTTCGACGCCCGGCGCCCGATCCACCAGCGCCAACACCCGCTGCGGCACGCCGCCCGCCGCGCGAACCACTTCCATGCACTCGCGCACCGAACCGCCGGTGGTGATCACGTCTTCCACCACCAGAACCGGCGCCCCTTCGGGAATGGAAAAGCCGCGCCGCAGTTGCATCTCGCCCTGCTTGCGCTCGGTAAAGATCATCGGCTTGCCGAGTGCGCGCGCCACTTCATGACCGATAATCAAGCCGCCCAAGGCGGGCGAAACCACCATCGCCACCTCGAGATCGCGTGCCTGTTCGGCTAGCGCGCGACCCAGCGCCTCGGCATGGTCGGGATACATCAGCACCTTGGCCGATTGCAGATAGCGCGGCGAGTGCCTGCCGCTGGAAAGCACGAAATGGCCGGTGAGCAGCGCCCCGGCATCCTCATACATGGTCAACAGTTCCTGTTCCGTCATCACCTCATCCCAGTCCTTCCGGCCGCCCGGGCCGGATTTTTGCGGAGTTTACCAGCATTGTCCGCGCCCCAAAACAAGCGACTCGGGCGCATTCACCGCCCCTTGGGCGTTTTTGCTACACTTGCGGCATGAGGATTCAGGCGATTCTGCTCGACCTCGACGGCGTGCTGTATGTCGGTGATCAGACCATCCCCGGCGCGGCGGAAGCCGTGGAACGGCTGCGCGCGGCAGGCTTCCGCCTGGCAGGCGTCACCAACACCACCACCCGCTCCCGGCGCCAGATTGCCGAAAAACTGGCGGCCATGGGCGTGCCGCTGGCGGCGCAGGATATCCACACGCCGGCGGCGCTGGCCGTGGCCCGCATCACAGGTCGTCGGGCGCGCCTATTCGTGCGCGAGGCGCTGCGCGAGGATTTCGGACCGATTGAGGAGGACGCCACGCACCCCGAAGCGGTGGTCATGGGCGACATCGGCGGCGAAGGCTATCCTCCCGAAACCCTGCGCGAAATCTTCATGCACTTGATGGACGGCGCCGAACTGCTGGCGCTGCACAAGAATCGCTTCTGGCGCAAGCCGGACGGCCTGCATCTCGATCTTGGAGCCTTTGTGGCCGCCGTCGAATACGCGGCGAATGTCGAGGCCGTGGTGCTCGGCAAGCCTTCCCGCGATTTCTTTCTCGATATCTGCGCCGCGCTCGAGACGCCGCCCGAGGCGGCGTTGATGGTGGGCGACGACGTGGAATCGGACATCGGCGGCGCCCAGGCCGCCGGCCTGAAAACGGCGCTCGTCCAGACCGGCAAATACCGTGAGGACTTTGTCAAACGCAGCGGCATCCGCGCCGATCTGGTGCTGCCGTCCATTGCCGACCTGCCGGACGCCATTCAGCTCCTGTGAGCCCCCTGGCGCGGCGATCTCGCGCTATTTGAACGCGTCCCGCAACTCGTCCAACAGACTCCTGCCCACTTCGCGCACCGAAATCGGCTTGTCTTCCCGCCTGGCTTCGGTGGGCGCGGCGACCGCCGGTTGTTCCGCTCCCTGTTCTGCTTGATCCGCCGGCTGAATCACCAGCCTGCGACCGTCGGTCGTGATTTCCAGTTCGGTGTTCCGGTCAATGCCCAGCAGGTTGAGAATGGGCTTTTCAATGATGAGCCCCAGGCTGTTGCCCACAGGCGTGAGTCGTTTGCGCATCGCATCCTCCTTTCCGGGGTATCGGATATTGCCGTCACCGCACCCTTGAATCGAAGTTAGAACATCGAACGAATCAGGTCAATTCTGCTTTCAACGCCGCCATCAATTCCGCCTGATGCTCCGGAAAGAAATGCCCCGCACCCTCAATCGCATGGAAGCGGACATGCTCGCCCATCAAACGCACGGCCGCGCGCACGGCCTGGAACGGCACGATCTCGTCCCGCGTGCCGGCAATGACCACCAGGGGACGCGTCTCGCCGCACATGAAAGAGAAATCCCAGTGATTGACCGCCGGCGCCACGGCAAACATGCGCGACACCCGCGCATCCTCACGCGCGGCCTTCAGCCCGGCATAGCAGCCAAAGGAGAAACCCGCCAGCCACAGCGGCGCGTCGGCATGGCGTTCGGCCATCCAGGAAAGCGCCGCCGCCGCATCCCGCGCCTCGCCCCGACCCTCATCCCAAGCGCCTTCGCTCTGTTCCACGCCCCGGAAATTGAAGCGCAAGGTGGAGCAGCCCGCATCGCCAAAGGCGCGGGCCATCCAATACACAACCTTGTTGCGCATGGTGCCGCCAAACAGCGGATGCGGATGACAGATGACCACGGCCGGGCGCCCCGGCTCGCCCGGTTCGTGCAGGGCCTGCAAGCGCCCCGCCGGACCTGGAATGAACAGCCGCTCCTGTTTCACGTCATGCTGCGCTTGTCAGCGGCCGAACAGTTCGGCGTAGCGTTCCGGCGAGAACCCGACCTCGATCCGCCCGTCTTCGAACTCCAGCACCGGCCGTTTGATCAGCGTCGGATGCGCTGCCATCAATTGGATCGCCTTCGGCTCGTCCAGACCGGATCGCTCGGCCTCACTCAGCTTGCGCCAGGTCAGCCCCCGGCGGTTGAGCAGCCTTTCCCAGCCCGCGGCATCGGCCCAGCGCCGCAGGGTGGCTTCGTCCACCGGCGGATTCCGGTAGTCGCAGAAGCTCCAATCCACGCCGTGCGCATCCAGCCAGCGCATGGCTTTCTTCATTGTATCGCACTGGCGGATGCCGAACACCCGAACCGTCATTCGACAAACCCCAGCACGTGCTCCATGCCATACCAGCCCGCGGGGCGATCCATCAGCCAACGGGCGGCGCGCACCGCGCCCTTGGCAAACACCATGCGGTCGCTCGCGATATGGCCGATTTCCACGCGCTCCTCGTCGGAAACGAACATCACCTTGTGCTCGCCCACGATGCTGCCCGCACGCACCACCGAAAACCCGATGCTGCCGGGCTTGCGCGGCCCGGTGATGCCTTCGCGGGCATACACGGCCACATCGTCCAGATTCACGCCGCGACCACCGGCCAGCGAACGTCCCATAGCCAACGCCGTGCCGCTGGGCGCATCCACCTTGTGCCGGTGATGCGCCTCGAAGATTTCCGCATCGTATTCCGGCCCCAGCACCT
Organism: uncultured Zetaproteobacteria bacterium; assembly: GCA_964418535.1. Lineage (GTDB taxonomy): Bacteria > Pseudomonadota > Zetaproteobacteria > Mariprofundales > Mariprofundaceae > JALVTX01. The sequence goes on from CAYQMA010000035.1 coordinate 6,161, forward strand.
TCGCCGCCTGCCGGATCAATTGCAGCGCCAGATTCACGCCCACCGAATAGTTGGCGGCCATCACCACCGGCACCTCGCGCAGACTCTCGCGCAGCGCCGCCATCTGCGCCTCGTCATGACCGGTGGTGCCGATCACCATGCGCATGCCACGCTCGGCCGCGAACCGGGCATAGTCCACGCAAGCCTCCGGCGTCGTGAAATCAATCAGCACATCGGCCTCCGGCAAGGCGGCCGGATCATCCACCAGCGGCACGCCAAGCGAACCGGCGCCTGCCAGCTTGCCGGCGTCCGTGCCCACCAGCACCGAGCCCGCCCGCTCGGTCGCTCCCACCAGTTCGGCATCGTCACGTTCGGATACGGCCCGCACCAGCATGCGGCCCATGCGCCCGGAGGCGCCCGTCACAATCACTCGCATCATCGCACATCCCCCGCCAGGTCATCCCAGAAGCGTTTCACCTTGTCCAGGAACGAGGCTCGTTCCGGATACACCTCGTCACCCGTTTCCGCCGCGAACTCGCGCAGCAGTTCTTCCTGCCGTTTGGTCAGGCGCTTGGGCACCGCAATACGCACCCGCACATAGAGATCGCCGGTGCGATTTTCGCGGATATCCGGCACGCCCTTGCCACGGATGCGAAACACCTTGCCGCCCTGCGTGCCGGCCGGGATGCGAATCTTCACCCGCCCCTCCAGCGTGGGCGCCTCCACCTCCGCGCCCAGCGCCGCCTGCGGGAACGTGATGGGCATGTCGCAATAAAGATCGGCGCCGTCGCGCTCGAAGATCGGATGTTTCTTCAGCCGAATCACGATATACAGATCGCCCGGCGGGCCGCCCTGCACGCCCGCCTCGCCCTCGCCGGCCACGCGCACCTGCGCGCCGTCGTACACGCCGGCCGGAATACGCACCTTCAGTTTCTTGCTCCGGCGCACGCGGCCCGTGCCGCCGCAGCTCGTGCACGGCGAATCAATCCGCACGCCCTGACCGTGGCACTCGGGGCAGGTGCGGCGAATGGCGAAGAACCCCTGCTGCATCTGCACCTGTCCGTGCCCGCCGCAAGTGCGGCACGGCGTGGGCCGCGTGCCCGGCCGCGCGCCGCTGCCGCCGCAGGTATCGCAGGTCATCTGCTTCGGGATCTCCAGCTCAACCTCGCGGCCCCTGGCGGCATCCTCCAGGCTCAGCTCCAGTTGATAGCGCAGATCCGCGCCACGACCGGCGCGTGCACCGCCGCCTCCGGCGCCGCCGAAGCCGAAAATATCGCCAAAAATATCGCCGAACACATCGCCGAAATCGCGGAAGGCATGCGAATCCTGGAAGCCGCCCCGGCTCCAGAAATCCTGCATCTGATCATCCACGCCGGCATGCCCGTACTGGTCGTAACGCTTGCGCTTCTCCTCGTCGGAAAGCACCTCATAGGCCTCGGTCACCTCGCGGAACTTCTCGGCAGCCTCCGCATCGTCCTTGTTCCGGTCGGGGTGATATTTCATCGCCAGCTTGCGGTAGGCGCGCTTGATTTCGTTGATGTCCGCGTCCCGCGACACGCCCAGAATCTCGTAATAATCGCGTTTGGTTGGCACAGCGCCCCCTTTATTCATCCATTCCTTGTTTCACGCCGTTCGTCCCTTCCTCAAAGACGCCATGCGCCCCCGCACCGCGCCCCGGCATCCCGGCTGCGCCATGCGGGGGCGTTGGCATCGCCCGCAAGCGGACAAGCGGCTTTTACTTCTTGTCGTCCACCACCTCGGCGTCCACCACCTCGTCGTCATCGGACGAAGACGTGGTCGAACCGCCTTCCGTCGAGCCGCCAGCCTCGCCGGCGCCGCCGGCAGCCCCGGCCTGCGCCTGCTGGTAGATCACCTCGCCCAGCTTGCGCGAGGCTTCGGCCAGCCGCTCCTCGGCCTGCTTGATGGCGTCGATATCGTCGCCCTCCAGCGTCTTCCTGAGCTCGGCCAGCGCATCCTCGATGGATTTCCGGGTGGCCTCGTCCACCTTGTCGCCATGCTCCTTGAGCGCCTTCTCGGTGGAGTAGGCCAGCGCATCGGCGCGATTCTTCGTTTCGATGCGCTCCTTCTGCTTCCGGTCCTCCTCGGCATGCGCCTCGGCGTCCTTCTTCATCCGCTCGATCTCCTCCTCGGAGAGGCCGGAGCCCGCCTCGATGCGGATGGAGGCTTCCTTGCCGGTGCCCTTGTCCTTGGCGGACACATGCATGATGCCGTTGGCATCGATATCGAAGGTCACCTCGATCTGCGGCACGCCACGCGGTGCCGGCGGAATGCCCTCGAGGTTGAAGACGCCGAGCAGCTTGTTGTGCGCGAAGATATCGCGCTCGCCCTGCGCCACCTTGATGGTCACAGCCGTCTGGTTGTCCGCCGCCGTTGTGAAAATCTGGCTCTTCTTGGTCGGGATGGTCGTGTTCTTCTCAATGATCTTGGCGAACAGACCGCCCTCGACCTCGATGCCCAAGCTCAGCGGCGTCACATCGAGCAGCAGCACATCCTTCACGTCGCCGGTCAGCACCGCGCCCTGGATGGCCGCGCCGATGGCCACCACCTCGTCGGGATTCACGCCCTTGTGCGGCTCCTTGCCGAAGAACTCGGCCACCTTCTTCTGCACCAGCGGCATGCGGGTCTGGCCGCCCACCAGCACCACCTCGTGGATGTCGGAAGCGGTCACGCCCGCATCCTTCAGCGCCTGCTTGCACGGGCCCAGCGAGCGCTCGACCAGATCCTCGACCATGCTCTCGAACTTGGCCCGCGTGAGCTTGATGAGCAGGTGCTTCGGGCCGCTCGCATCGGCCGTGATGAACGGCAGATTGACCTCCGTCTGGGCGCTCGAGGACAGCTCGATCTTGGCCTTCTCGGCAGCCTCCTTCAGGCGCTGGAGCGCCAGCTTGTCGGCCGTCAGATCAATGCCGTGCTCCTTTTTGAACTCGTCGGCCAGATACTGAATGATGCGCTGATCGAAGTCCTCGCCACCCAGGAAGGTGTCGCCGTTCGTGGACTTCACCTCGAACACGCCGTCGCCGATCTCCAGGATGGAGATATCGAAGGTGCCGCCGCCCAGGTCATAGACGGCGATCAGGTGATTTTCCTCGGTCTTGTCCAGACCGTAGGCCAACGCCGCCGCCGTCGGCTCGTTGATGATGCGCAGCACGTTCAGTCCGGCGATGGCGCCCGCATCCTTCGTGGCCTGGCGCTGGGAATCGTTGAAGTAGGCCGGCACGGTGATCACCGCGTCCTTGACCTCTTCGCCCAGATAGTCCTCGGCCGTCTGCTTCATCTTCTGCAAGACGATGGCGGAAATTTCCTGCGGGCTCATCTTCTTGCCGTCGGATTCCACCCACGCATCGCCGTTGTCGGCGGCCACCACCTTGTAGGACACCAGTTCGCGATGATGCCTGACCTCTTCGGAATCGAACTTGCGGCCGATCAACCGCTTCACCGCATAGAACGTATTGTCCGGATTGGTCACCATCTGCCGCTTGGCCGGCGCACCCACCAATCGCTCGCCATCCTTGGTGAACGCCACCATGGACGGCGTGGTGTTATCGCCCTCGCTGTTGGGAATCACCTTCGGCTTGTCGCCTTCCATCACCGCCACGCACGAATTCGTGGTTCCCAAATCAATACCGATTACCTTTGCCATGTGTTACCCCCGTTCTGTTTTTGTGCAGTTCCTTCCGTGCTCACTATCCGTGGGGTCGGAAATGGAAGGTTTCAAGCCCGGACTCAATCCTTCCCGTCGCCATCCCCATCGTTTTTCGCGTGTTCCGCGTCCGAATCCGCCTCCCTGGCGGCAGGCGCGCCGGCCGAAACCAGCACCTTGGCCGGACGCAACAACCGTCCGCTGAGCGTATATCCCGCCACATGCTGCGCCGCCACCACGCCTTCCGGATGCTCCTCGCTCGGCATGTGCGACAGCGCCTCATGATGATGCGGATCGAAGGGCTTGCCGACGGCGTCAATCCGCTCCATTTCGAACTTGCGCATCACCGCATGCCAGGCATCCAGCGTCATCTTCAGCCCCTCGCGCAGCGCCGCCTCGTTGCCTTCCTCCACAGCCAGCGCGCGCTCGAGATTGTCCACCACGTCCAGCAACGCAAACGCAAACTTCTCTATGGCGTATTTGCGCGCCTCCTCCACCTGGCGCTCGGCGCGCTTGCGCTGGTTATCCAGCTCCGCCAGCGCCCGTTTTAGACGATCAATCTCATCCCGCGCCTGCTGTAATTCCCGTTCAACGGCGGATTCCTCCGCGCGCTCCTGTCCGGCGGGCTGTTCGTGCGCGCCCGATTCCGGAGCGGAATGAGCCTCGGCCTGAGGGTCCGTCGCCTTCGTTTCAGCCTCTGCGCCCCCCGGCTTGCCTTGTTGCTTCTTTTTCTCTTTGGTCAATGGATACTCCCCGTATGTCAGAAACATTGCCGGAAACGGCTTGACCACCTGTGGGGTCGCCGCAACCGGATTTCAAGTGTCGGATTGACGGTCCCGTCTGGCCCGCGCC
>CAYQMA010000036.1:0-10360 GCA_964418535.1 uncultured Zetaproteobacteria bacterium
CGCAAGACCGTGGACTGGTATCTGCGCGCTTGGAGCGCAGCGTGAAACAGCAAACGGGCGGGCGTTGGTCGGGTCGCTGGCGGAGCTGGCTGGCGCTCATCCACGATGCGCTGTGGATTCCGCTGGCCCTGTTCCTGGCCTACTGGCTGCGCTTCAATCTGGGAGAGATTCCAGAGGAATTCCGCACCGGGCTGATGCAGTTGCTGGCGCTGGCGCTGCCGCTGCAGGTGGCGGTGTTTTATGCTTTCGGGCTGTATCGCGGCGTCTGGCGCTTTGCGTCGCTACCGGATCTGGCGCGCATTCTCAAGAGCGTGACCGTGGGCGCGGGCCTGAGTTTTGCGGGCGCATTTCTGTGGCACCGCCTGCAGGGCGTGCCGCGTTCGGTGCTGTTTCTGTATCCGCTGTTGCTGTCGCTGGGGCTGGCCGGACCGAGGCTGGTCTATCGTTGGTGGAAGGATCGGGGTCTGCATCTGGCCGAGGATCGGCCGCGGGCGCTGATCGTGGGCGCGGGGCGCGCCGGCGAGTTGCTGTTGCGCGATCTGCTCAAGGGGCGCAGCCATCATCCGGTGGGCCTGCTGGACGATGATGCCGGCCGTCAGGGCATGGAAATCCACGGCGTGCGCGTGCTGGGGCCGATTGCCGAACTGGAGCGCTGGGTGCGCGAGATGGCGGTGGACGTGGTGCTGCTGGCCATGCCCAGCGCGCCCGGTGCCGTGATCCGGCGTGTGATCGAAACCTGTCAGGAACTGGACGTGCCCTGTCGCACGCTGCCGTCGTTGAGCGAACTGGCCGACGGACGGGTGGAAGTGGCGCGGCTGCGCGAGGTGTCCATCGAGGATTTGCTGGGTCGCGAGCCGGTGGAGCTGGACATGGCCGGCATCGCGGCCCTGATCGAGGGGCGTTGCGTGCTGGTCACCGGCGCGGGCGGCTCGATTGGCGGCGAGTTGTGCCGTCAGATCGGGCGCTTGAAGCCTGCGCGGCTGGTGATGGTGGATCACGGCGAATACAACCTCTATCGCATCGAGCAGGAAATGCGCGCGCGGCTGGGCGAGGCTTGCGTGCCGCTGCTGGGGGACGTGCGGGATGAGCCGCGGATGCGCTGGGTGTTCGAACATTTTCGGCCCGAGGTCGTGTTCCATGCCGCGGCCTACAAGCATGTGCCGCTGGTCGAGGAGAATCCGGCCGAGGGCGCCAAAACCAATGTGTTCGGCACCCTGAATGTGGCCGATCTGGCCGTGGAGACCGGCGTGCGCGTGTTCGTGCTGGTCAGCACGGACAAGGCGGTGAATCCGGCCAATGTGATGGGCGCGACCAAGCGCGTGGCCGAAATCTATTGCCAGAATCTGGATGCGCGGGCGCCGCACACGGCATTCATCACCACCCGCTTCGGCAATGTGCTGGGCTCGGCGGGCTCGGTGGTGCCGAAGTTCCGCGAGCAAATCGAAGCCGGCGGGCCGGTGACCGTGACGCATCCGGAGATGACGCGCTATTTCATGACCATTCCGGAGGCGGTGAGCCTGATTCTGCAGGCTGGCGCGATGGGGCAGGGCGGCGAAATCTTCGTGCTGGACATGGGCGAACCGGTGAAGATCGTGGATCTGGCGCGGCAGATGATCCGGCTCTCGGGCCTGGTGCCCGACGAGGATATCGCCATCGTTTATACCGGGCTGCGGCCGGGCGAGAAACTGTACGAGGAGCTGTTCCACGAAGCCGAGGATTTGCGCGGAACGACGCATCCCAAGCTGATGCTGGCGGCCGCACGCGGCGTGGCCTGGGAAGAGCTGCGCGATCGGCTTGCCGACTTGCGTGAGGCGTGCGCCCGACGGGACGTGGATATGGTGATTCATGCGCTCCGGCGCATCGTGCCGGAGTTTTCGGCGGGCGCGCCGGCGCCGTCGTCTGCGAGTTCACGTCCGGCTTCCGGCGTTTCCATTCACTGAGCGTTGGATGAACATGCGCTGATCGAGGTGGCGGTGTTTGCACCGCTGCGGCAAACCTTCACCTATCAGTGGCCGTTGGACTGGGGCGAGCCCGTGCCCGGCATTCGGGTGATCGTTCCGTTTGGCCCAGGGCGCCGGACGGGTCTGTTGCTGGGGCCGGCCAGCGAGCCGCCGCCGGGTGAATGCAAGACCGTGCTGGATACGGTGGATGAAGCGCCTTTGCTGGATGCGGCGCGGCTGCGCTGGCTGCAGCGCGCGGGTCATTACTGGCTGGCCGCGCCCGGCGAATGGGCCGAAACGGCCCTGGCCTGGGCAGGCAATGAACACAAGCGCCGCTGGCGGGTCGTGGATCGGGATGCGCTGGCGGCGGGCGATGCCCTGCTGGCGGAGGCGTTCGGGAAGGGTCGGCCGGCGCTCTCGGCGCAAGCGCTGGCACGAAAGCTGCCCGTCGCGGGTTTTTACCGGCGCTTGCATCGCGCTGCGCGCGCGGGATGGATTGCACCGAAAACGCTCGTTGCCTCGCAAGCCGCAACGTCGGATGCCGGCCCAACGGGCGAGGCGGACGTTCCGGAACGGCTGACCGAGGCCCAGGAACGGTGTCTGGCGGCTGTGAACGAAGCAACCGGCTTCGAGGCGTTCCTGTTGTTTGGCTGCACCGGTTCGGGCAAGACCGAAGTCTATCTGCGGGCGGCCCGCCAGCGTATCGAAGCTGGCGGCCAGGTGCTGATTCTGATTCCCGAAATCGGGCTCACGCCGCAGTGGCTGGCGCGTCTGTCGCAACGTTTTGACCGTGTTGCCGTCTGGCATTCGGGCTTGTCGGATGGCGAGCGATTGGCGGTGCGCGAGCGATTGGCCGAACTGGACGTGCTGATCGGCACCCGTTCGGCGCTGTTTTTGCCGCTGCCAAGGCTGTCGCTGATCGTTGTGGATGAGGAGCACGATCATTCCTTCAAGCAGCAGGATGGCATGGCCTACCATGCCCGCGACCTGGCGCTTCTGCTGGCGCAGGAGTTGAAGATTCCGGTGCTGATGGGCAGCGCCACGCCGAGTCTGGAAAGCTGGCGGCTGGCGCGCGAAGGTCGCTACCGGCTGCTGGAATTGCCGGATCGGATCGCGCCGCATCCCGCGCCCGCCATCGAGGTGGTGGACATGCGCGGCCGCGAGGAGGTGCTGTCGGATGCGCTCATTCGGGCACTGGGCGAGGTTCGGGAAGCCGGCGGTCAGGCCATTCTCTATCTGAACCGGCGCGGTTATGCGCCGGCTTTGATCTGCGGCGCTTGCGGCGAAACGCCGGAATGCCCGGCCTGCACCGTGCGCCTGACCTTGCACCGCCGGCGCCGGCAGTTGCGCTGTCATGCCTGCGGCTTTGCGACGCCTGCGCCAGCGCATTGCCCCGCCTGCGGCGAGGCGGCGCTGTTGCCGCTGGGCGAAGGCACCGAACGGGTGCTGGAAGAATTGCGGGATCGTCTGCCGGGGCTTCGCGTGGCGCGGCTGGATCGCGACGCCGCCGCCAATTCACGAACCCTGAGCAGCATTCTGGAGGCGTTTGCGGCGGGTGAGGTGGATTGTCTGGTCGGCACCCAGATGCTGGTCAAGGGGCATCATTTCCCGAATGTGACGCTGGTTGGCGTGGTCAATGCCGATCTTGGTCTGGGATTGCCGGACTTCCGCGCCGGTGAGCGGTGGTGGCAGCAGTTGACGCAGGTGATCGGGCGCACCGGCCGCGGCGATGCGCCCGGACGTATCATTGTCCAGACGCGCAATCCCGAGGCCGAGTGGCTGAGTCGCATTGGCGATGCGCATGCGCGTGAAACGCTCGATGCCGAATTGGCCATGCGCAAGACGCTGGGTTTCCCGCCTTGGGCGCGCTGGGTGCGCATCGTCTGCTCGGCCACGCGCGCTGAGCGGGCGATGCAGGCGGCGCAGAGCCTGCATGCGGGGCTTGTGCGCCACCTGCCGGCAGCGGTGCAATGCATGGCGCCGATGCCCTGCGCTATCGAGCGACTGGCCTCGCGCTGGCGGGTGGAAATGGTGCTCAGGGATGCCAGCCGGCAACACCTGCCCTGGAAGCTGGAGCCACTGTTGGCGCGCTTTGCGCCGCCGCCGGGCGTGCGCCTGCGCGTGGATGTGGATCCGATGGATATGATGTGAGCGGGATCGCTTCGTATCCGGCGGGCTGTTAGCATCCGCATCATGGCCGTGCGAGAGATTCTGACCTATCCCGATCCGCGCCTGCGCGAGCATGCGGCGCCGGTGAGCGACCCGACCGCGCCCGAGGTGCGTCAATTGATCCAGGATCTGGCGGACACGATGTATGACGCGCCCGGCGTCGGGCTGGCGGCCACCCAGCTGGGCGTGCCCTTGCGCGTGGCCGTGACCGACACCCGCTGGCGGGACGAGGAGGGCGTGCGCGATCTGCATGTGTGGATCAATCCCGAGATTCTGAGTCGCGAGGGCGAGGTTGAGTTTGAGGAGGGCTGTTTGTCGGTGCCGGGCGTGTTCGAGCATGTGCGACGCGCGGCTCGCATCCGGTTGCGCTGGCAGGATGCCGAGGGGACTGTGCATACGGCCGATTTCGAGGATTTTCAGGCTGTGGCGCTGCAGCACGAGTTCGATCATCTGGACGGGCGGCTGTTCATTGATCTGCTGCCGCCGGTGAAACAGAAACTGCTCAAGAAACGCCTGAAAAAGCAGAAGAAACGGCGCGGAGCGCCCGCATGAACACGTTGCGCGTGGTGTTTGCCGGCACGCCGGCGTTTGCCGTGCCGTCGCTGCAGGCCTTGCTCGATGCGCCGGACATGGACGTGGTCGGCGTGGTTTCGCAGCCCGATCGTCCCGCCGGACGGGGCATGCGGCTCACCCCTTCGCCGGTGCGGCAGGCGGCGACCGAGGCCGGGCTGGAGGTGATCACGCCTGCGCGATTGCGCGGCAATGACGAGGCGCTGGCGTGGTTGCGGGAGAAGCGGCCGGATGTGCTGGTCGTGGTGGCTTTCGGGATGCTGCTGCCGCAAGGCTGGCTGGATGCGCCGCGGCTGGCGCCGGTGAACGCCCATGCTTCGCTGCTGCCGCGCTGGCGCGGCGCAGCCCCCATCGAGCGGGCGCTGCTGGCCGGCGACCAGGAAACCGGCGTCTCCATCATGCGCATGGAAGCGGGGCTGGATACCGGGCCGGTCTGGGCCCGTCGGCGTGTGCCGATCGGCGAGGACGTCACCGGCGAAAGCCTGCGTCAGGCGCTGGCCCGGATGAGCGCGGAGCTGCTGGTGGAAACCCTGCCGGCCATTGCGGCCGGAACGCTCAATCCCGAGCCGCAGGACGATGCGCTGGCCACCTATGCGCCCAAGCTGACCGCCCGCGATCGCGTGCCGGACTGGTCGCAGCCGGCCCGGGCCGTGGATCGGGTGGTTCGCTGCTTTGCGCCCAAGCCCGGTGCAAGGGCGCGACTGGCGGGTCGCTGGTTGAAACTGCTGGAGGGTCGCCCCCTGCCCGAGAAGCCCGCGTCGGCGCCCGGCGCCATCCATGCTGCGAACGGACGCATGATTGTGGATTGCGGCGAGGGCCGCTATGAGGTGCGCATGGTGCAGCCGGAGGGCAAAAAGCCGATGCCGGCGGATGCTTTCTTGCGCGGTTACGCCTTGCCGGCCGGGGCGCGGTTCGAAACGGACGCCTGAGCGCTCCTCTGGCCGGGGCGCGATCAGCGGTGCAGGGCGCGGAAGATGCGCTCGGCATAAACCTCCGAGATACCCGGCGCGCGCGCCAGTTCTTCGCGACTGGCCTTTTTGACCCCTTCAATGCCACCGAAATGGCGCAGCAGCGCCGTGCGCCGCGCGGGGCCGATGCCCGGAATGCCTTCCAGGGCCGAGGCGAACATGCTTTGTTTCTTGCGTTTGCGCATGTACTGGCCGGCAAAGCGGTGGGCCTCGTCGCGCACGCGGGCGATGAGCATCAGGGCGGGAGACTCCCGGCCCGGTCTGAGCGGCTCGTCGCGCCAGGACGGCCACAGCGTTTCGTATCCCGCCTTGCGGCTCTTGCCCTTGGCGACCCCGACCATCTTCAGTCCGGTCATGCCGGCGGCTTTGGCGCATTCGCGAGCCGCGGCCAGCTGGCCCTTGCCGCCGTCAATCAGCAGCAGATCGGGCTCGGGCAGGCTGCCTTCGCGCACGGCCCGAAAGAAACGGGAAAGCACGGCTCGCATGGCGGCGTAATCGTCGCCGGCCGGCACGCCGTCCAGCCGGTAGTGACGATAATGCGCCTTGTCCGGCCCTTCGGGCGTGGCCTGAACGACGGCGGCCACCATTTGCCGGCCGCCCAAGTGCGCATTGTCCACGGCGGCGATGCGAGTCGGCGTCCGCGCAAGCCCCAGCAATTCCGCCAAGGCCGCGAAGGCCGGCTGCTGGTCGCCGGGAGTACGGCTGGCCAGCCATTGCTCGCCGCTGGCGGCCACCTGATCGAGCCAGCGTCGTTTGTCGCCGCGCGCCGGCCGGGCGAGCGCCACGGCGCGTGTTGGATGCAGCAGTTTCAGCGTATGCGAAAGTTCGGCCAGCGCCTCGTCGCAGGCATCGACGAGCAGATGGCGCGGCGGCGGTTCATGCCGGTAATGGGCGGCGACAAAGCCTTGCAGGATTTCGGCGTCGTCGGCGTCCGCCAATTGGCGGATGCGGACATAATGCACGCCCAGATCGCGGCCGCCGCGGCGGATGCCCAGGCAAACCGCGGCCTGACCGGCGATGCGGGCCACATGGATCGCATCGGCTTCGGCGGGCAGCCGGCTGGCGGCCTCCGACGGCGCCAGCACCAGCCGCAGCGCACGGATGCGGTCGCGCAACACGGCGGCCTGCTCGAACTCACGTCGGGCGGCGGCTTCCTGCATGCGTTGCTCCCATTCCCGAATCAGGGCGGTGTTTTCGCCGCGCAGGAACGCCTCGGCGTCGCGGGCCTGTCGGGCGTATTCCTGCTGCGAAACCAGACCGCAACAAGGTGCGGTGCAGCGGCCGATCTGATGCTGGAGGCAGGGACGCGTCCGGTTGCGAAAGACCGAGTCCTCGCAATCCCGCAGGCGAAAGACCTGCTGCATCTGGTGCAGCGTTTCGTGCACCGCGCCGGCGTTCGGAAACGGGCCGAAATAGCGGCCGGGGATGGATCGGTCGCCCCGATGAAAGCGCAGTCTCGGAAAGGCTTCGTCAGTCAGCAGGATGTAGGGGTAGGACTTGGCGTCCTTGAGCAGCACGTTGTAGCGCGGCTTCAACTGCTTGATGAGGTTGTGCTCGAGGATCAGCGCCTCGGCCTCGGAGGCGGTGACGCTGAAATGGATGTCCCGCACCTGTTGCACCATGGCCTGCGTGCGCGGCGAATCCGGTCGGCGCTGGAAATAGCTGGAGACCCGCTTGCGCAGGTTGCGCGCCTTGCCCACATAGAGCACCGCGTGCCTGGCATCCAGCATGCGATAGACCCCGGGTTCGCGGGGCAGGGTGCTCAGATCAATCGGCGGCTTGCTCCACATGCGGAGATGCTTGCGCGCCCGGCTTCGGCTCGCAAGCAGGGTGGCGGGCATGGGCGCAGGCGTCGAACAGGGGGCAGCCTTCGCAGACCGGGCGCTTGCGGCAATGGCGCTTGGCATGGGCGACGATCAGCGCGTGGTATTCCCGAAACAGTGGAAGACTGTGCGGCAGTCGGGTCTGGAAATATCGTTGCGTGTCGTCATAGCCGGCGTTGGCGGGCAGCAGGCCCAGGCGATGAAAGATGCGGCGGGTGTAGGCATCCACGACGAACACGGGCTTGTCCAGCGCATAGAGCAGAATGGAATCGGCCGTTTCCGGGCCGATGCCGGTGAGCGCGAGCAGCCTGGCTCGCAGGCGATGAGTCGGGATGCGACTCAGGGCATCCACGCCGCCGCAGTCGCGGACGAATCGGGCCAGGATGCTCAGGTAGCGCGATTTCTGGCGGTAGAAGCCAGCGGGACGGATGAGTTCGGCAAGGCGGTCGGCATCGGCGAGCGCAATCTGGTCGGCCTCGAGCATATCCGCTTCACGCAAATGCGCGATGGCCATTTCGACGTTTTCCCAGCGCGTGTTCTGGGTGAGCACCGCCCCGACCATGACCTCGAACGGCGAATCGGCCGGCCACCAGCCTTGCGGGCCATAGGCCTGCAGCAGGCGGTCGTGGATGGCCATCAGCTCAGGCGCAGCGCTCATCGCTTTCGCATCCCGAATCGATCGAGTTGGTCGATTTCCTGACGGGTCAACGGGCGGGTCGCGCCCGGGGGTAGGTCATTCAAGGTCAAGGGGCCGAATGCTGTGCGGATCAGACGCCGCACCATGTGTCCATGGGCGGCCAGTGTGCGCCGCACCTCCCGCCAACGGCCGCGTCGGATGGTGATGGTCAGCCAAGCGTGATGACGGGTTTCGGCATCCACGGTCACGTCCCAGGGGTCGCTGGATTCGCCGCGCCCGATGGGCCGGCCGCCCTCTCTGAGCGCCTGGAGCGTCGCTTCGTCCGGGTGGCCGGTGACGCGGACGCGATAGGTGCGCGGAAGCTGCGAGTCCGGGCGGGTGAGCGCGCGGGCCAGCGCCCCGTCGCTGGTGAGCAGCAGCAGGCCCTCGCTGTCCATGTCCAGCCGACCGACGGACTGAACATTCGGCGGCACGTCCAGCCGGTCATAGATCAGCGGCCGTCCCTTGGGATCCCGGCGGGCGCACAGCAGGCCGCGCGGCTTGTGATAGAGCAGATACACGTGGGCTTCGGCCGGGCGCACGATGCGTCCGTCCACCCGCACTTGATCGCCCGGATGCACGCGCCGGCCCATGTCGGCGACGGTTTCGCCATTGACGCTCACCCGACCTTCGGCAATCAGGCGATCGGCATCCCGCCGCGAACCCAGTCCGCAGGAGGCGAGATAACGATTCAGCCGCTGAGCCTCGTCAAGCGTCGGCGGGCGGTTCGTCGGTGGTCGCTTCGGTGCTCGTCGTTTCGAGTTTCGTCGGTTCACGGGCATCGGCTTCGGTGGTCGTTTCAGCATGGGCATGGATTTCGGCTTCGATCTCCGCTTCGGCAGCGGCGATCTCGTCCTGATCCACCAGTTCGGCGATTTCGGGCAGGTCGGCCAGCGATTTGAGGCCGAAATCCACCAGGAAGGCCTTGCCGGTGCCATACAGATGCGGCCGCCCCGGCACCTCCTTGCGGCCGAGCACCTTGACCCAGCCGCGTTCCTGCAGGGCGGACATCATCGAGCTGGAAACCTTGACCCCGCGCAGGGCCTCGATTTCGGCCCGCGTGACCGGCTGACGATAGGCGATGATGGCGAGCGTTTCGAGCATCGAGCGCGAAAGCCGGGGCGGGCGGGTTTTCCAGAGTTGATGCACCAGTTCGGCCAGTTCGGGAGCGCTGCGGAATTGCCAGCCGCCCGCAACCTCGATCAGACGGATGCCGCGATCGGCATAATGCGCGCGCAGGCGCGCCAGGGCGTCGCGGATGTCCGCCGAACGCACGTCCTCGCCCAGCAATGCGCGCAGACGCGGCAAGGTGAGCGGTTCGTCGCTGGCGAAAATCAGCGCCTCGATGCGGGATTCCAGGCTCATGCCGAAGCCTCGCCGGGCAGCACGCGGATGTTGCCGAAGCATTCGCTCTGCACCACGGTGATCGCATGGGTGCGCCACAACTCCAGGATGGCCAGAAAGGTGGTGACAATGGCTTCGCGGGTGGGTCGGGTTAGCAATTCCTCGAGCATGGCGCCGCCGCGTTTCAGTCGCTCGAGCACCACGGTCATCTGCTCGCGCACGCTCATGGTTTCCATGAACACGCGATGACGCACCTCGCCGCCCACGCGCCTGAGCACGCGCCGGAAGGCGACGATCAGCGCATCCAGGTCGGGTTCGGGCAGGGGGCGCTCCACTTCGTCGGCCTCGGGGAAGATGCGGCGCACGAACACATCCCGGCCCAGGCGGGGGCGGGCGTCCAGCTCCTCGGCGGCGGCGCGGTATTGCTCATAGGCCAGCAGTTGCGCCACCAGTTCGGCGCGCGGATCCACCGGCTCGCCTTCCTCGTTCACCTCGGGGCGGGGCAGGAGCATGCGGCTCTTGATCTGCATCAGCGTGCTGGCCATCACCAGGTAATCGCCCGCGAATTCAAGATTCAGCGGCTTCTGGGCTTCCAGAATGTCCAGATACTGCTGCGTGAGCTCGGCGATGGGGATGTCGAAGATGTTCATCTTCTGCTCGCGAATCAGGTGCAGCAGCACATCCAGCGGCCCCTCGAAATGCTCCAGCCGGATGGCCGGCGCGCCCGTGGCCGCCGCGGCGGTCATCATACGCGATACCCCATCTTCAGCGTCCGGCGCACCTTTTCCATCGTGCGCTCGGCTTCCAGACGGGCGCGTTCGTTGCCGGCGCGCACGATGTCGCGCACATCGTCCATGCGGGCGGCTATGG
>CAYQMA010000037.1:0-10056 GCA_964418535.1 uncultured Zetaproteobacteria bacterium
CGTCACTCATGGTTCCCTCCTCGCGCGGTTTCCAGCAAGCAGGATCGACAAAGCGATATAAGAAATCAAGCACGGTCCTTGATCTTTCGCGCATCCGCCAATCTGACCCGAGGACGCGCGCCAAGGCGCGATTCATCCACCTGACCCCCCGGCATAGCCGCGCGTGTGCGTTTGTTGCCGGATTTCGATAGCTTCGCGCCATGAACGAAGCGCTCGTCGTGCTGGTCACCACGGTGGATCGCCGGGATGCGGCCGAACGCCTGGCGCGCGGGCTCATCGAACGGCAACTGGCCGCCTGCGTCCAGATCGGCGGGCCGGTCGCATCCGTTTATCGCTGGCAGGGCGAGATCGAGGATGCCCGCGAATGGACGATCACCGTCAAGACGCCGCGCGCCCGCCTGAACGCGCTGCTGGACTGGCTGGCGCGCGAGCACCCATACGAAACGCCCGAACTGGTCTGGTGGCCGGCCGATGCGGCCGCGCCCTATGCCGGTTGGGCGCGGGCGGTCACGGAGGCAGCCGATGATTGAGGTCACCTTTGCCGGGGCGCTGCTGGCCGGTCTGCTGTCCTTCCTTTCGCCCTGTGTGCTGCCGCTGGTGCCGGCATATCTGTCCTATATCAGCGGCGTGTCCGTGGAAGCGCTGAACAGCGAGAGTCCCGCCCTGCGGCGGCGGGCGCTGCTGCAATCGCTGTGGTTCATCGCCGGTTTCAGCCTGGTGTTCATCGCGCTGGGCGCATCGGCCACGCTGATCGGCCAGTGGCTGCTGGCCCATCTGCAACTGTTGGGCAAGCTGGCGGGTGCGATCATTTTCGTCTTCGGGCTGCATTATGCGGGGCTGATCCGCATCCGCTTCCTGATGATGGATGCGCACCTGAACACCGAGGGCGTGCGCGCCACCCATGCGCTGGGCGCGCTGGCGCTGGGCGGCGCCTTCGCCTTTGGCTGGACGCCCTGCGTGGGCCCGATTCTGGGCGCGATCCTGGCCATGGCCGGGGCGCAGCGCGAGGTGATGCACGGCGTGCTGCTGCTGGCGGCCTATTCGGCCGGGCTGGGCATTCCGTTCCTGCTCGCGGCGGCGGCCACGCATCATTTCATCCGCTGGATGCATGGCTTCCGCCGTCATCTGCATGCGGTGGAAATCGTTTCCGGCGTGCTGCTCATGCTGGTGGGCGCGCTGATCTTTCTGGGCAGTTTCAGCACATTGTCGGCCTGGCTGATCAAGCACGCGCCGTTTCTGGCCAACATCGAGAGCGCCATCCAGCCCTGAGCGCGTTTTCCAACGAGGCCCCGCCTTTGCGCGGCGGGACGCATGCGTTTACCATCGGCGGCATTCGGGTTGACGGCGGCATGGCCGGGCAACCGCGGGAGGCATGCGATGACGGCGGATCTGCGACATGACTGGACGGTGGATGAGATCGAGGCGCTGTTCGATCTGCCCTTCAACGATCTCATCTTTCGCGCCCAGCTTGCGCACCGGGCGCATTTCGATCCCAACGCCGTGCAGCGTTCGACCCTGCTCTCCATCAAAACCGGCGGATGCCCCGAGGATTGCAAGTATTGCCCGCAGTCGGCGCGATACGACACCGAAGTGGAGCGCGAGCTGCTGATGGCCAGGGAGGAGGTCCTCGAAGCGGCGCGCCAGGCCAAGGCCCGAGGCGCCACCCGCTTCTGCATGGGCGCGGCCTGGCGCGAGCCCAAGGGGCGCGCCTTCGAGACCGTGCTGGAGATGGTGCGCGAGGTCAAGGCCATGGGCATGGAAACCTGCGCCACGCTGGGCATGCTCACCGAGGAACAGGCCCGGCGGCTGAAGGAAGCGGGACTGGACTACTACAACCACAACCTTGATACCGATCCCGAGTACTATCGCGAGATCATCACCACCCGCACCTATCAGGATCGGCTGGACACGCTGCGCCACGTGCGCCGGGCGGGATTGTCCGTCTGTTGCGGCGGCATTGTGGGCATGGGCGAAAGCCGCCGCCACCGGGCCGGCATGATTGCGCAGCTTGCGCGGATGCAGCCGCATCCGGAAAGCGTGCCGATCAACATGCTGGTCAAGGTGCCGGGCACGCCGGTGGCCGAGGACGAGCGATTCGCCGAGGGCATCGATCCCTTCGAATTCGTCCGCACCATCGCCGTCGCGCGCATCACGATGCCCGCCAGTCATGTCCGGCTTTCGGCCGGCCGGCAGGAAATGAGCGACGAGATGCAGGCCCTGTGTTTCCTGGCCGGCGCGAATTCCATCTTCTACGGCGAGAAGCTTTTGACCACCGGCAATCAGGAGGTGCGGCGCGACGAAGAACTGTTCGCGCGGCTGGGTTTGCGCCCGGAGGAGCGGGTGGAAGAAGTCCCGTCCTCCCGGCGGCTGGTCAACGCCTGAGGCCGGACACCGCTACAGGATATCCAGCACCGCCTCGGGCGGGCGGCCGACGGCGGCTTTGGCGTCATCCACGACCACGATCGGCCGCTCGATCACCTTCGGATATTGCGTCATCAGCCGGATGGCTTCCTCGCGGCTCAACTCCCGGCCCTTGAAATGCTCCTTGTATTCCGCCTCGTTTTTGCGCATCAGCTCCTCGGGCTCCTTGCCCAGCAGCTCCAGAATACGCGTAAGCTCAGCCTCGCTCGGCGGCGTTTTCAGATATTCGATGATCTCCGGCTCGATGCCGCGCTCGGTGAGCAGCGCCAGCGTCTGGCGCGATTTCGAACATCGCGGATTGTGATAAATGGTCACCTTCATGTCTGTCCTCCTCTGATCCGGCGCTGCAAATGATGCCAACGCATCAAACGCATTCCAGCGCCGCGTATTTCAGCATCAGCCGCTTGGTGCCGGCGCGCCGGAAACGCACCGACACGCGCGTGGCGTCGCCCGCGCCCTCGACATCGAGCACCACGCCTTCGCCGAAGGTGGGATGCCGCACCTCCGCGCCCACATGCAAGCCGGCCGGCGCATCCGGCGCAAAGCTCGGCGCGGGCGCACCTTGCTCGCGTTTCAGAACCTCGGGCGGCAGGTTCTCGATGAAGCGGCTGGGGCGCGGGTAGTTCATGTCGCCGAACACGCGGCGCATGCGCGCCGTGGTCAGCAGCAGGCGATTTCTGGCCCGTGTCACGCCCACATAGAGCAGCCGCCGTTCCTCGCTCAGACCGGCCTCGCCTTCGTCCAGCGCCCGCTGATGCGGCAGCAACCCGTCTTCCACGCCGGCCAGCGCCACCGAATCGAACTCCAGCCCCTTGGCGCGGTGCAGGCTCATCAGTGAGACGGCTTCGTCGTCGCCGCTGCCGCGCGCCTCGGGCTCCTCGCCGCTTTGCAGCAGCGCCGCGCGGTCCATGAACTCGATCGGCGTCATGCCCTGAGACGCCGCCTCGGCGATGGCGTTCTGCAAGGCGCCGATGTTTTCCAGCCGGGATTCCGCTTCCAATTGTCCCTCGCCCTTGAGGCTTTCCAGATAGCCGCTGGCTTCGAGCAGCGCGCCCAGACCCAGATCGGGCTGAGTCAAGGCGTCGTGGCGCAACCCGGCAATCAGGCGCGCCAGCGGCGCGAGCTTGCCGGCCGCGCCCGGGCCGCCATGCTCCGCCAGCTGATCCAGCCAGTCGGCCGCGCGCAGGCCCGATTCCGCCAGCATGCGGCCGATCGTTTCCTGCCCCACGGCGCCGATGCCGCGCCTGGGCTTGTTGCAGATGCGCAACAGGTGCATGGCGTCGGCCACGCGATGCAGCAACGCCCAGTAGGCGAGCGCATCCTTGATTTCGCGCCGCTCGAAGAAGCCGACGCCGCCGACCACCCGATACGGAATGCCCTCGTCGCGCAGCCGCTGTTCGATGGGCAGCGACTGCCGGTTGGAGCGATAAAGCACGGCCATGTCGCGCCAGGGAGCGCCGGCCGCATGGCGCTCGCTCAAAAAGCGTGCGATGCGGCGGGCTTCGTCGTATTCGTCAGTGCAGACGAGGAGGCGGGGTGTTTCGCCCTCATCGCGCGTGGGAATCAGGCGCTTGTCGTGGCGCTCGCGATTGCCGGCAATGATGGCGTTGGCCAGCTTCAGGATGGCGGCGGTGGAGCGGTAGTTCTGCTCCAGCCGGTGCACTTGGGCGCCCGGCCAGGCCCGTTCGAAGTCGAGGATGTGCCGCACGTCCGCGCCGCGCCAGCCGTAGATGCTCTGGTCGTCGTCGCCGACCACGGTGAGGTTGCGATGATCGCGGCAGAGCAGGAGCAGCCATTCGTGCTGCACCGGATTCGTGTCCTGGTATTCGTCCACCAGCACATGATCGAAGCGTGCCCTGAGCGAGGCGGCGATGGTTTCATGCTGGCGCAGCAATATCACCGTGTTCAGGATCAGATCGGAGAAATCCATCCGTTCCAGCCGCCGCAACTCGGCCTGATAGGCGGCATACAGCTCGCGCATGTCCAGCCCGTTCCACGGATGCTCGGGCGCCGCTTCCGGCAGCAGGCCGGCATGCTTGCAATGCTCGATCCAGGCCGTGAGGTAGGCGGGATGCAAGCGCTCCGCATCGATATTGCGCGCCTTGAGGATGCGTTTGACCAGCGTTTTCTGGTCGTCCGCGTCAATGACCTGAAAGGAACGCGGATAGCCCAGCGCCTCGGCATGGCGGCGCAGAAAGCGCAGCGAAATGGCGTGAAAGGTGCCGGACACCACGCCGCCGCCATCGTCGCCGATGAGCATGGTCAGGCGCGCCTTCAGTTCCGCCGCCGCCTTGTTCGTGAACGTGACGGCCAGAATCCGGTGCGGCGGCACGCGCCGTTCGGCAATCAGGTGACCCACGCGATGCACGATGGTGCGGGTCTTGCCCGAGCCCGCGCCGGCCAGAATCAGTTGCGGGCCGTCGCCGGCTTCCACCGCCGCGCGCTGCGCCGGATTGAGCGTCATTGCTCGCCCTCCGGCTCGGCCTCGCCGTGCTGCACGATGAGCTTGTGGTAGGTGGAGAACACGGCCGTGCGCGACAGGATGCCCAGCACCCGCCGCGGATTGTCGCGCGCCACCACCGGCACCTGCTCATAAACCTCGCGGTCGAAGATATGAATCGCATCCAGCAGGCTGTCGTCCTCGCTGACGGTCTGCACGTCGCGGTTGGCCACCTCGCCGGCCACGGTGAGGCGATCCATCGAGGGATCGAGCAGCCATGGCTGAAGGTCGGCGAAGCTGATGATGCCGACCATGTTTTCGTCCTTGTCCGTGACAATCACGCAGCCCTTGCCCGAATCCACATAGACGCGCTTGAGTTCCTCCAGCGGCGTGTCCTCGGTGACCGTGGGCACCGGCCGCCACGGAATGCGCGTGACCCGCACCGAGCGCATCCACGATTGCTCCAGTCCCCAGCCGGTGTCGATACCGCCTTCCTCCAGCGCCTCGGTGAACACTGATTCGCGGCCGAAGGCGCGCTTGATGAGCGTGGCGATGATGCAGGCGGTCATCAGCGGCAGCATGATGTGATAATCCGCCGTCAGTTCGAACACCATGATCATGATGGTGAGCGGCGCTTGCAGCGCGGCCGCCGTCAGCGCGCCGCTGGCCACCAGGGCGTAGGCGCCATAGCCCTCGGTCAGTACCGGAAAGGCCTGATGAATGATGTTGCCGAACAGGCCGCCGGTGATCGCACCCAGAAACAGCGCCGGCCCCAGCAATCCGCCCGGAAAGCCGGAGGCGAAGCTGATGACCACGGCCACCAGCTTGGTGGCGAGCAGAATGGCCAGGAACAGGCCCACCGGCAGGGCCACGCCGAGCAGCACCGGATCGATGCGCTCGAGCAGCACGTCGCCGGCGATGCCGTAGCCGATGGACATTACATGCGGCACCACGAGGCCGATTGCACCGACCATCAGTCCCGCCACCATCGGCCGGAAACGGGTGTCCGGAATCCAGCGCGCCAGCAGCGCCCGTGTCGGCCCGAGCATCCGGATCAGGAGCGCGGCCATCAGGCCGCAGGCCACGCCGACCACGGCGTAGGCCGGAATCTCCCAGTTGCTGACCAGATGATATTCGGGGACGATGAAGGCGGGGAAATTGCCCAGGTGGGCGCGTGAAATGGCGGTGGCGATGACCGAGGAAATCACGATGGGACTGAAGGTGGCCATCGCATAATCGGTGAGAATCACCTCGGTGGCAAACAGCACGCCGGCGATCGGCGTGTTGAACGAGGCAGCGATGCCGGCGGCCACGCCGCAGCCGATCATGGTGCGGATGTGCATCTCGCTCAGATTCAGTTTCTGTCCGATGAAGGAAGCGATGACCGCGCCCAACGCTACCGTCGGCCCCTCGCGGCCCAGCGAGGCGCCGCCGCCGATGCTGATGGCGCCGCCGAAGGTTTCGGTGATGATTTGCTTGCGGTTGATGTTGCCGCGCCGCTCCACGAGATCGGCCAGCACGCCGGCCACGCCGCGGTATTCGCCCTTCTTCATCAGGCGGGCGTTGATCCAGCCGATCGGGATGCCGGCCACGGCCGGCGCGACCAGGTAGAGATACCAAGGGAGGCTGCCAAGCGCCTGATCCCATGCGGGCGCCCCTGTCCAGAGCCGGGCCACCTGCTCGATGGCGTAGCGCAACAGCAACGCTGCCTCGGCGGCCACGATCCCGACGCCAATGGCCAGCAGATTGAGGTGCAGCATCTCCCTCGCCTTGACCCAGGAGGGGCGATTGCGATCCAGTTGCCAGAAGCGCGAGCGGATGGAAATGGGAACACCTCTCCAATGAACCAGAATTGCGGCAAGCATAGCCCTTTCCCGCCTTGGCGAACAGGCAGGCGCCATACGGGTTTGCGGGCCTTGTTCCGGTTATCGGGTCAGGGTCATCCAGAGCGCGGCGAGGGCGGCCGAGAGCGGCAGTGTGACCAGCCATGAAAACGCGATCGTGCGCACGACCCGCCAGTTCGTGCGCGCATCATTCGCGCCGATGCCGAAAATCGCGCCGCAAGAAACATGGGTGGTGGACACCGGCCATCCCCAGCGCGATGCGACGATAACCAAGAAGCTCGTGGCCAGGTTCGCGATCAGCCCCCGGCCGTGGCCGATGTCAGTGATACCGTCGCTCATTACTTCGGCCACGCGCCGGGAGGCGATCACGCCGCCCACGGCCATCGCCGCGGCGCAGACGAAGGTCAGCCAGGTCGCGTCCATCTGCGCCGCCGCCAGCGCCACGCCGACGATCTTCGGCGTGTCGTTCAGCCCGCGGGCAAACGACACCGCGCCGGCCGAAACAATGTGCGCTCCTTCCACCAACGACTGCACCGAGACACCGGCCACAACGCCCCGATAGCGATCGATGCGCCGGCAGTGCGCGATATCGTCCAGGATCAGTTCGGGCATGGCCGATCGAAACGCGGTGGCATCGGCATCCGCCGGCACGAGCGCGCCATTGGCCAGGCACAGGCAGCGTTCGCGGCCGATGCCAAGCCGTTGGCGGACGCCGCTGGCTGCGCGATGCAAGGCCCAGGCCAGGGCAAGCGCCAGCACCGGACTGGCCACGAGCGGCCAGACAAAGCCTTGTCCGAGCATCAACCAGTTGACCGATCCGGACGCGGCCGTCAGTCCCGCGCCGACCAGCGCTCCGACCAGCGCATGCGTCGTCGAAACCGGCATGCCGATGCGCGCCGCCAGCCATACGGTCAGCGCCGCGTCGCCGGTCACGGCCATCGTGAAACCGGGATCCGCCACCAGCGCATCCGGCACCAGCCCCTTGCCGGAAAACAGGCGCACCAGTTCGGTGGCAAGCCAAGCGGCGGTCAGCGAACCCGCCAGCGTGGTCAGCGTGGCCCAGCCGAGTGCGGCGCGGCGGGACAGCGCCCGGCAGCCGTGCAGGGTGGCCACGCCCTTGAAGTTGTCGTTCGCGCCATTGGCAAAGGCCAGGAACAACGCCGCAGCCAGCATCATCCAGGATTCGTTCATGGGACAACCTCCCGAAGCCGCTTTCGGCTTCGGTCGCGCCGGCGCGCCGTTTTATTACAGGCCGTGACTTACGCCCACATGGCTGCGACGAACCCCCACCAGGCCAGATAGATGAACATGATGCCGGCCGTGAGCCGCTTCAGGCGGACGGTTTGCGCCGTGCGCAAGAGCCATGCTCCGCCGGCCATCACCAGCAGCAGCTCCAGCGGCGCTACCAGCCTGCCATGCCAAGCCGGATCCCAGTAGGACACGGGGCTTTCAAAGCGCCAGTCGGAGAAGGGGAAGAACTGATGATGCGCATCGTCGTGATGCAGCGGAAAATCGAAGCAGGCGTGCAGGAACATGCTGGCCGCGAAAGCCGCGGCCGAACGCCAGCGCGCCTGCCAGGCCACGAACCAGGCCAGCGCCAGCAGCGGAAAGGAATGGACGGTATCAAACACGCCCTGCCAGACCGGGTCGAAATAGCCGTCGCGCCAGAGTTGCCGTTCGCTCATGCCCTGACCGCGCCCCCAGGCCCAGAAGGCCACCATCGGCAGATCGGGCGCAAACGCCCCCACGGTGATGGCCAGCGCGTGCCGCTCGCGGTCGCGGCGAAGCAGTAGCAGATTGGCGATGGCGTGCGCGGGCGTGTTCATCGCGCCCGGGTCAGGCCCAGCAGGTATTCGACATTGCCCTTGGGGCCGTGGATGGGCGATTCGATCACGCCCTCGATATGCGCATCCGGCAGATGTTCGCGCACATGCGCCAGCACCTTGTCCACTGCCTGACGGCGCACCGCCTCGTCGCGCACCACGCCCTTTTTCAGATGCTTCGGCCCCACTTCGAACTGCGGCTTGATGAGCGCCACGCACCAGCCGCCCCCGGCCAGAAACGGCCAGGCCAGCGGCAGCACCGTGGTCAGCGAAATGAACGAGGTGTCGATGACCAGCGCATCCGCGGCTTCCGGCACCTGCTCGCAGGTCAGCGCCCGGATGTGCGTGCGCTCCAGGTTGATCACCCGCGCATCCTGTTGCAGGCGGTAATGGAGCTGGCCGCGCCCGACATCCACGGCATAGACCCGTGCCGCGCCGCGTTGCAACAGGCAGTCGGTGAATCCGCCGGTGGATGCGCCCACGTCCAGGCACACCGCTCCGGCCACCGGGAACCCGAAATGATCCAGCGCCGCCTCGAGTTTCAGGCCGCCGCGCGAGACATAGCGCAGCGTTTCGCGCACTTCGATGTCCGCATCCGCCGGCGTTTTCATGCCGGCCTTGTCCGCCTTCTGGCCGTTCACATAGACCAGCCCCGCCATGATGAGCCGCTGCGCCTGGCTGGCGCTTTCGGCCAAGCCGCGTTTTGTCAGCAAGTGGTCGAGCCGGAGTTTGCCGGAAGTCTCAGCCATGGAGGCTTGTCGTATCACTGCGTGCGAAGGGCATGGAGCCACTGTAGAAAGTCCGCGAAAAGCTGTCAAAATGCGGCCGTTCAGGCTGATCGGGCAAGCAGGGGCATGGGTTGCGCTTGTCGCCCGGACGTTCCTGCCGCAGTATCGCCTTCCGCGCACGGGCGCGGGAATTTTACAGACGCCGGGAGTGGACATGAGCACGCCGAATTTTGCCGATCGTGACGGACTGATCTGGTTTGACGGAGAAATGGTTCCGTGGCGCGAGGCCCGTGTGCATGTGCTCACCCACACGCTGCACTACGGCATGGGCGTGTTTGAAGGCGTGCGCGCCTACGAGGCCGAGGGTGGCACCGCCATCTTCCGTTTGCAGGAGCATACGGATCGCCTCTTTCGTTCGGCGCACATCATGGCCATGCCGATGCCGTTTTCGAAGGACGAGCTGAACGAGGCGCAAAAGGCCGCCGTGCGCGAGAACGGCCTGAAATCGGCCTACATCCGGCCAATGGCGTTCTACGGATCGGAAGGCATGGGCCTGCGCGCCGACAATCTGAAGGTGCATGTCATCGTCGCCGCCTGGGAATGGGGCGCCTATCTCGGCGACGAAGGCATCAACCACGGCATCCGCATCAAGACCTCCAGCTTCACCCGCCACCATGTGAACATCACGATGTGCAAGGCCAAGGCCAACGGGCACTACATCAATTCCATGCTGGCGCTTTCGGAAGCGCAGCGCGACGGCTACGACGAGGCCCTGCTGCTGGACGTGGAAGGCTTCGTGG
>CAYQMA010000038.1:0-9404 GCA_964418535.1 uncultured Zetaproteobacteria bacterium
AATGCCGGAAGACCGGGCTGCCGCCGGCAAGGATGAAACGGGCGTGCTGCGGCTGACGGCGCGGCAGGAATCCGGCGCCATCGTGATCCGCATCAGCGACGACGGCGCCGGCATTGACCCCGCCCGCGTCAAGGCCAAGGCGGTGGAAATGGGCGTGCTGAGCCAGGATGCGGCCGCCGCTCTCGGCGATTCGGCCGCCCTGCAACTAATCTTCCATCCGGGCCTTTCGACGGCCAAGAAGGTGAGCAACATCTCCGGGCGCGGCGTCGGCATGGATGTGGTCAAGAACGCCATCGAGAAGGCCGGCGGCAGCGTGGACATCGAAAGCGAGCGCGGCAAGGGCACGGCGTTGAACATCCGTATCCCGCTGACCATGGCCATCATGCCGGCGATGGTGGTGGGCCTGGGCGAGCGCCGCTACGCCATCCCCCAGATGAACGTGCAGGAGCTGCTGGCCGCTCACCGCGACGCGCCGGAATGGGAAACGGTGGCCGGGCAGGATTTCTTCCGCCTGCGCGGCCAGTTGCTGCCGGTGATGAGCCTGGCGGAGACGCTGAAGCTAGAAAATCCGGGCGGCCGGCACGGCTCCATCGTCGTCATCAACGCCGGTGGCCGCACCTTCGGCATTCTGGTGGACGAAATCTTCGGCGCCGAGGAGCTGGTGGTGAAGCCGCTGGGCGCGCACTTCCGCCACATGTCCTTCCTGGGCGGATGCAGCATCTTGGGCGACGGCTATGTGATTCCGATCATCGAGTGCAACGGTCTGGCGCAACTGCTGAACCTGAGCGCCGAGGCCGAGGCCGCCGTGGACGCCAGCCGCGGCCGCGCCCGACCCAAACCGCGCGACCTGCAATACATCATCGTGTTCCGCTCCGGCGCTGCGCGCTATGCGCTGCCGATGACGCTGGTCGAACGGCTGGAAGAGATCGAGCCCGAACGTTTCGAGCGCGCCGGCAACCGCGAGGTGCTGCAATACCGGGGCGACGTGATTCCGGTGCTCGACTGGCACGAACTGGTCGGCGACGGCGACGGCAATGCCGAAACGGATGCGGAGCTGGTCAGTTGCCTGATTCTGGCCGACGAGCACAAGCGCATGTGCCTGCGCGTGGACGGCATCGAGGACATTCTGGAAACGGAAGTGGACATCAAGGCCAGCTCGAAGAATCCGCTGTTTCTGGGCACGGCCGTGATCGAGGGCAAGGCCACCGAAATGGTGGACGTGTTCGCGGTGCTGGAAAAGGCCGAACCGGGCTGGTTCGCCAATCCCGACGAGGCCTCCGCCCGCCCGGCGGTGTTGTTCGCCGAGGATGCGATGTTCTTCCGCAATCTGTTGATCCCGCTGCTGGAATCCATGCATTACGAGGTCTGGGACGCCGAGGACGGCGAACAGGCCAAAGAACTGCTGGCCAAGCGCGCGCCGGATCTGATTTTGACCGACCTGGAAATGCCGCGCATAAACGGCTACGAACTGGCGGCCTGGGCGCGCGAGCAGCAGCATCTTGCGGATGTACCCATTGCGGCATTGACGGCCAAACCGCCGAAAAACCGCAATGCCGAAGCGCTGGAATGCTTTGACACCATCCTGCTGAAGATGGACCGGCCGGGGCTGATCCGCTACCTGCAATCGAAACTCGGACGCACAGCCGCCACCGCAGCGACGCAGGCGATGGTGCAGCGCGAGGAAATGAAGGAGCGGGCCCATGGCTGAGCGGCGCGGTGCGGGCCGCGAACTGTTCAGTTGCCGCATCGGCGGGCAATGGGTGGGGTTGCCCGTGGATCAGGTCATCGAGGTGGTGCCGCCGCAGCCGCGCACCGAGATTCCGCTCGCGCCGCCTTCGGTGCTGGGGCTGATCAACCTGCGCGGCAAGGTCATCACCGAGCTGGATGCCCGCCACATCGCGGGCCTGCCGCCGCGCGAATCCGACGACCGCGGCCATATCGTCATCATTGAATCGTTGTCCGGCGAGCTGTTCGGTCTGGCCGTGGACGAGGTCGGCATCGTGGCCGAGGCGGATTACCATCAATACGAAAACACGCCGGATTCGCTCGCGCCCGAATGGCGGCGCATGGCCGAGGGGGTGATCAAGCGCGAGGACGACGTGATGCTGATCGTGGACGTGGAAAAACTTCTGGCGATGAGTCAACCCGAAAGCGCCACCAATGCTGACGCCAGCGCCACGATACATTGACACACGCTGCCACGGAGGGCCTATGCGCAGATCGAGCAACCCCATCCGCGTGCTGATCGCGGACGACTCACCGGTGTTCCGGCATTTTCTAAAGAAATGTCTGGCGAAAATGGGCGACGTAGAGGTGGCCGGCGAGGCCCGTGACGGCGCCCAGGCGCTGGAACGGATGGGCGAACTGCGCCCGGACGTGGTGACGCTGGACATGACCATGCCGCGCATGAACGGCATGGAAACGCTGAAGGCCATGCGGAGCCGTTTCCCGGATATCCCGGCCATCGTGCTCACCTCGGCCGATGAAGATGAAGCCGCGCTGACCATGGAGGCGCTGGAGGCCGGCGCGTTCGAGTTCGTGCTCAAGCCCGGCCATGGCGAAAGCGGCGAGCGGCGACTGATCGAGCTGCTGCATCCGCGCCTGCGAGAAGCGGCGAAAGTGGCGCGGGCCAGGGGCGTATCCGCCCGACGCATGCCGCGCCAACGGCCCGCATCCGCCCGGCCGCAGGCGGCCGCGCCGAAGCCTCCCTCCGGTTTTCGGCCCGATATACTGGCCATCGGCGCCAGCACCGGCGGCCCCAGCGCCCTGCACACCCTGCTCTCGGCCCTGCCGGAGGATTTCCCGCTGCCCGTGGTGCTCACCCAGCACATGCCAGCGAATTTCCTGGTCTCGCTGGCCGAACGCCTGGATCGGGAAACACGGCTTTCCGCCTGCGTGGCCGAGGACGGCATGCCGCTTGAAGCGGGCCGCATCCACATCGCCCCCGGCGGCCGCCACCTGGAAATCGTCCGGACTGCTGCGGGGCTGGCCTGCCGCTTGTCGGACGCGCCGTCCGAGCACCATTGCAAGCCGGCCGTCGATCCGATGTTCCGCTCGCTGGCGGCGCTGTCCGGCCTGAAGGTGCTGGCCGTGGTGCTCACCGGCATGGGCGCGGACGGCGCGGCGGGCGCCTTGACCATCCGCGAGGCCGGCGGTCATGTCATCGCCCAGGACGAAGCCTCCAGCGTCGTCTGGGGCATGCCCGGCGCAACCGTCAAACTCGGCGCGGCGCACGAGGTGCTGCCGCTGGCCGACATCGCGCCGACCATTACGGCCATCTGCGTATCCAACGCGCCGCGGCGGCCGCCGACGCGCGGCAAGGGAGGACATCATGCAAGCGCCGCAGTTTGAGTTCATGCGCGAATTCCTGCTGCGCGAAAGCGGGTTGGTGGTCGAACCGCACAAGATGTATCTGCTCCGCTCGCGGCTGCAGCCCGTTGCCCGCGAGCATGGCCTGAAGGATCTGAACGAGCTGGCGGACGCCATCCGTTACAAACGCGACATGAAGCTGGCGCGCGAAGTGGTGGATGCGATGACCACCAATGAAACGCTGTTCTTCCGCGACGGTTATCCCTTCGAGGCGTTGCGCGAGATCATGTTGCCCGATTGCCGGAAGAACGGCTCGGCCATCCGCATCTGGTCGGCCGCCGCCTCCACCGGCCAGGAGGCCTGGTCCATCGCCATCACGGCGCTGGAATCCATGCCGGATGCCGCTTCAAGGGTGCGCATCATTGGCACGGACATCTCCCGGCGGGCGCTGGCCAAGGCCGAAAAGGCCGTCTATTCGCGCATGGAAGTCTCGCGCGGCATGCCGCCGGATCTGCTCCGAAAATATTTCGAACAGGACGACCGCGAATGGCGGCTGAAATCCCGGGTGCGTCAGATGGCCCGGTTCATGCACGCCAACCTGGTCTCGCCGCGCATGCCCGAGGAGATGCGTCCGTACGGGCCGTTCGACATTGTCTTCTGCCGCAATGTGCTGATCTATTTCGACGTGGATACGCGACGGGACGTGGTGGACAACCTCGCCCGCTGCATGCGCAAGGGCGGCTGGCTGGTGAACGGCGCGACGGAAATCCCGCAAGGGCGGCGCTCCCGCTGGGAGCCGGTGGCGGTGGGCAACCGCAACCTCTGGCGGCTGGCGGCTGCGCCGTGAACGACGAAACCCTCGAACAGCACAGGAGCCCGCAATGAACGACATCACCCGGGAACAGCGCGCCTTCTCGCGCGTCGGCTTCCATACCCGCGCCGAGGTGGAGGTCGGCGGCCGCACCATCTACGGCGAAGTCACCGACATCAGCATGAACGGCATGCGCATGTTCACCATCGAACCGGCCACGCTCGGGGACGCATGCGACGTGCGCATCTATCTGGGCGAAACCGATCCGCTGATCATCCGTGCCGTGGGGCATATCGCCCGCGTGGAGGCAGACGGATTCGCCGTGCGTTTCGACGGCCTCTACTGCGAGGCCTACGACCACTTGAAACAGGTGGTGCTGTTCAATACCGACGACCCGGACAAGGCCGAAGCGGAAATCGAGTCGCACATCGGCATCGGCCCGGCGGCCGACGAGGCTATTGTTTCCCGTTCCGAACCGTGACCGGAATATCCACCTTGCGGCGCTCCAGAGTGCTGATGCGCCGCGCCACCGCGCCCGCCAGTTCCCGGTAGGCCGCCGCCTGCGGGGAATCCGGATCGGATACGACAATCGGCTGGCCGGCGTCCGAGGTTTCCCGGATGCGAATATCCAGCGGAATGCGCGCCAGCACGTCCACGCCCTGCTCGGCCGCCAGCCGGTCGGCCCCGCCCTCGGCGAACACATGACTGGCCTCGCCGCAGTGCGGGCAGATGAACACGCTCATGTTCTCGACCACGCCCAGCACCGGCACGTTCACCTTGCGGAACATCGCCACGCCCTTGCGGGCATCGGCCAGCGCCACATCCTGCGGCGTGGTCACCACGACCGCGCCGGAGACCGGCACGTTCTGCACCAGCGTAAGCTGCGCATCGCCGGTGCCCGGCGGCAGATCAATCACCAGATAGTCCAGCTCGCCCCAGGCCACGTCGCGCAAGAGCTGCGTGAGCGCGCCGGCCACCATCGGCCCGCGCCAGATCACCGCCTGCTCCTCCGGCACCATGAAGCCGATGGACATCGTCGTCACGCCGTAATTTCCAAGCGGCAGGATGGTCTTGTGTTTCACGCGCGGTTGACGGCCCTCCAGCCCCATCATGCGCGGCACCGAAGGCCCGTAGATGTCGGCGTCCAGAAGCCCGGTGCGGGCGCCGCTGGCGGCCAGCGCCACGGCCAGGTTCACGGCTGTGGTGGATTTGCCGACGCCGCCCTTGCCGCTGGCGACGGCGATGATGTTGCGGATGCCTTCGATCGCCTGCGAACCGGGGCGGGCATGCGCGGCCACATTGGCCGTCATGTTCACCCGCACCTCGCGAACGCCGGGGATCGCGCCCACCAGTTCCTCGGCCTGACGGCGGAACTGTTCCTTCACCGGACAAGCCGGCGTGGTCAGCTCAATGGTGAAGGACACCACGCCGTCCTCGATGCTCACATCCTTGACGAATCCCAGCGAGACAATGTCCTTGCCGAAATCGGGATCCATAATCCGGCCCAGCGCCGCAAGCACTTGCTGTTCGCTCACCTCGGACATGTCCACTCCTGTTGAACGGAATCTTGTGCCGCGCGACTTGCGCGGGAGCGGGAAACTAACACAGGCGCAACCGCCCTCAAGTTTCCGTCTGTTCCGCCGATAAAGGGTTTATCCGGACGACGATTCCGGACAATTCTCCAGGAAGGAGGGCGACATGCCGGTTCCCAGCGATTCCGCCAGCGAACTGCTCAAGGTTATCAAGGACGCCATCGCGGATGGCAAGATCACACCCGAGGAACGCGACCGCATCATGTTGACGGCCGACGAGGACGGCGTGATCGATCCGCAGGAGCGTTCATTGCTTGGCCAGTTGCAGAACCTGATCCAGAGTGGAGCCGTGCGACTGACCACCAAGTAAGGCTGCAGCGTCGCCTGCCAGGCTGCCGGGCTGTGCCCGGCTGCTCACTCGCCGCGCGGCTTTTTGCTGACGCGCCAACCATATAACGACCGCCGCGCACGACCCGAAGGCGCCGGGCGCGCATGGCGTGCACCCCGACAATCGCCTAGGATTGGCCCATGATCGCATCGTCCAGACGCGCGCCGCGTTCCGTCTTTGTCTGCGCTTCCTGCGGCGCCGAACACCGCAAATGGATGGGCCAGTGCCCCGACTGCGGCACATGGAACAGCATCTCCGAGCAGGCCGCCCCATCGCCAAGCGTGACCCGCGGCGCGGTTGCGCCGGCGGTCGCGGCCCCGATTACGGACATTGACGCCGCTTCCGCCCCCCGTCGCCCGACCGGCATCGGCGAGCTCGACCGCGTGCTGGGCGGCGGCTTGGTGCCGGGTTCGGCGGTGCTGATCGGCGGCGACCCCGGCATCGGCAAATCCACGTTGCTGCTCCAGGCCGCCAATCGTCTGGCCGACCAAGGCACGATGCTTTATGTCACCGGCGAGGAATCCACGCAACAGGTGCGCCTGCGCGGCGAACGCATCAGTGCCGCTCACGAACGGCTGCTGCTGGCGGCCAGCAACGATCTGGAGGCCATTCTGGCCGCCATCGAGCAGCACCAACCCGATGCCGTGGTCATCGACTCCATCCAGACCACCGTCACATCCCGACTGACCAGCGCGCCCGGCACCGTGGCCCAGGTGCGCGACTGCGCCGCCGCGCTGATTCGCAGCGCCAAGCAACGCGGGCACGCGCTGGTGCTGGTGGGCCATGTCACGAAGGACGGCGCCATCGCCGGCCCCCGGGTGCTGGAGCACATGGTGGACGCGGTGCTCTATTTCGAGGGCGACAAGGGGCATGCCCACCGGATTCTGCGCGCGGTCAAGAATCGCTTCGGCCCGGCCGGCGAAATCGGCGTCTTCGAGATGACGGATGCAGGCCTGGTGGGCGTGCGCGACGCTTCGCGCGTGTTCCTGGCCGAACGGGCCGAGGATGTGCCGGGCTCGGCGATTCTGGCCTGCATGGAAGGCACGCGGCCGCTTCTGGTGGAGGTGCAGGCGCTGGTCGCGCCCACGGTCTATGCCACGCCCAAACGCTCTGCCACCGGCCTGGACGCGAACCGCGTATCCATGCTCACCGCGGTGCTGGAACGCCGGATCGGCGTGCCGCTGGGGCAGCAGGACGTCTATGTGAACGTGGTCGGCGGCGCCCGCATCCTGGAGCCGGCCGCCGATCTGGCGGTGATGCTGGCCATTCTCTCCGCCTGGCAGGAAAAACCGCTGCCAGCGGACATGGCGGTGTTCGGCGAGGTGGGACTGACCGGCGAAGTGCGGCCGGTGGGCCATCCGGAGGCCCGGGCGCGCGAAGCGGCCAACCTCGGATTCTCGCAACTGCTGTTGCCGCGCGGCAACGAAGCAAGGGTGCGCAAGGCGGATATCGCTGCTACACTCGCGCCGAATTCGGCGGCCAGCATGCGCTATCATGCCGCGCGCAATCTGGCCCAGGCCGCACAGGCGGGGTTGGCTTGAATCTATTCGATTATCTGTTGATCGCCATCGTCGGCTTGTCCACGGTGTTGTCCCTGTGGCGGGGATTCGTCCGGGAAGCGCTGTCGCTGATCGGGCTGGTGATCTCCTTCTTTGTCGCCAGTCGCGCATCCGGCATGGCGGCCGGCGCATTGGCCGAATGGATACCGAACCAAACGGCGGCGAATGTGGCCGGCTTCGTCCTGGCATTTGTCGCCGCCATGGTCGTCATGGCCTTTATCGGCTCGCTGATACGCAAGGTGGTGGACATGGTGGATCTCACCGCCACCGACCGGACGCTGGGCATGCTGTTCGGCTTGGCACGGGGTCTGTTGTTGATTGGGCTGTTCTTCCTGATCTTCACCAGCTATGTCAAGGACGACCCGTCCTGGATGAAGGACAGCCGACTGGCACCGTATGCCAAGCAATTGGGCGACATGCTGGGACGCGTCATTCCCGAGGGCTATCCCTTCTCCCGCCAGGGCGGCCATCCCACCGTGCCGGACATCCCCCTGAAGGACAAAAAAGCGCTGGAAAACATCATCCGGAATCACATGCAATGACCCCTGAGCTCGACTTCCACGAAACAGACGATCATTTCCACGACGAATGCGGCGTCTTCGGCGTGTTCGATCATCCCGAGGCCGCCAATCTCACCTATCTGGGCCTGTATGCGTTGCAACACCGGGGGCAGGAATCGGCCGGCATCGTCAGCACCGATGGCCACGATTTCAACAGCCATCGCGGCATGGGCCTGGTGGCGGACATCTTCCAGAAGCAGGACATCGAGCGGCTGACCGGCCGCCACGCCATCGGCCACGTGCGCTATTCCACCTCCGGCGAGTCCGGCCTGCGCAACTGCCAGCCGTTTTCGTACGAATACGCGCATGGCGGCATCGCCGTATGCCACAACGGCAACATCGTCAACGCGCCGGAACTGCGCAAGAAACTGGAAAAGGAAGGCTCCATCTTCCAGTCCACGTCCGACACCGAAGTGCTGGTCCATCTGGTGGCGAAGAGTCCCGCGCCGACCATGCCGGAACGGCTGATTGACGCGGTGCGCCAGCTGCGCGGAGGCTTCTCGCTGCTGGTGCTGGTCGAAAAGCGGCTGGTGGGCTTGCGCGACCGCAACGGCATTCGTCCACTGGTGCTGGGCAAGCTGAACGATTCCTGGGTGCTGGCCAGCGAGACTTGCGCCTTCGATCTCATCGGCGCCCGCTTCGTGCGCGACGTGGAACCCGGCGAGATGGTGATCATCGAGGGCGGAGAAGTGCGCAGCCTGCGACCGTTCGATTCCGCCGAGCCCAAGTTCTGCGTGTTCGAATATGTCTATTTCGCGCGACCCGACTCCACGCTGGAGGGCGTCAATGTCTATCGCGCCCGCTACGACATCGGCCGCGAGCTGGCGCGCGAGGCGCCGGCGGAAGCGGACATCGTCGTGCCCGTGCCCGACTCCGGCGTGCCGCCGGCGATGGGCTACGCGGAAGGCTCGGGCCTGCCCTTCCAGATGGGCCTGATCCGCAACCACTATGTCGGTCGCACCTTCATCGAGCCGCAGCAGTCCATCCGCAACTTCGGCGTCAAACTGAAACTGAACCCGAATCGCGACCTGATCGCTGGCAAACGGGTGGTGCTGGTGGACGATTCCATCGTGCGCGGCACGACCAGCCGCAAGCTGGTGGAGATGGTGCGTCGCGCCGGCGCCAGCGAGGTGCACATGCGCATCTCCAGCCCGCCCACCAAGCATTCCTGTTTCTACGGCATCGACACGCCGGACGCCGACAAGCTGATGGCCAACCGCATGAGCGTGGATGAAATGTGCGAGG
>CAYQMA010000039.1:0-9156 GCA_964418535.1 uncultured Zetaproteobacteria bacterium
CGTTGGCCACCCTGACCGCTACCGGGCAGGACAAGGTCAAAACGGGCTTCGATCCCCTGCCGGCGGATTTCGTGCATGTCCCGTTCGGCAGCCTGGATGCCCTGCGTCAGGCCATCAACGATCGAACGGCGGCCGTGCTGCTGGAGCCGGTGCAGGGCGAGGGCGGCGTGTATCCGGCCGATCCGACATGGCTGCGCGCGGTGCGCAAGCTCTGCAAGGATGCCGGCATCCTGCTAATGCTGGACGAGGTGCAGACCGGCGTGGGGCGCACCGGCGCGATGTTCGCCTTTGAGCATGCGGGCATCCGCCCGGACGTGCTGACGCTGGCCAAGGGCCTGGGCGGCGGCGTGCCGATCGGCGCCATGCTGGCGCGCGAGGATGTGGCTGGCGCGCTGGGGCTGGGCAGCCACGGCTCGACCTTTGGCGGCAACCCCTTGGCCTGCCGGGCGGCGCTGACGGTGCTGGACGTGATCGAGCGTGATGGCCTGCTGGCCAATGCCCGCGAGCAGGGCGCGCGCCTGATGCAGGGCCTGAAAGCGCTTCAGCGCGCGCATCCGGTGATTCGTGAGGTGCGCGGCATGGGGCTGCTCGTCGGTGCAGAGCTGACGGTCGAGGTGGCCGATACGATTGCGCGCTGCCGCGAGGCGGGCTTGCTTTTGTTGCCGGCGGGGCCGAAAGTGCTGCGTTTCCTGCCGCCACTGAACGTGACGGCGGCCGAGATTGATCGCGCCCTGACCATCGTCGGGGCGTGCCTGCCCGAGCAGGGCGACGAGGGAGTAGCGCCATGACTGTCCGACATTTCCTGACCCTCCTGGATCTGACGCCCGATGAGGCCCGGCGCGTGCTGGCGCGCGCGACCGAACTCAAGGGCATGCAGCAAGAAGGCAAGCCGCACCGGACACTGGCCGGCAAGACGCTGGCCATGATCTTCGACAAGGCGTCCACGCGCACCCGCGTGTCGTTCGAAACCGGCATGTTCCAACTGGGTGGTCATGCGCTGTTTTTGCATTCCGGCGCCACCCAGCTCGGCCGCGGCGAGCCGGTGGAAGACGCGGCGCGGGTGATTTCCCGCATGGTGGACGCGGTCATGATCCGCACTTTCGCGCAGGAAACGGTGGAGACCTTCGCCCGCTATTCGCGCGTGCCGGTCATCAACGGCCTCACTGATCTGACGCATCCCTGCCAGATTCTGACCGATGTGTTCACCTATGAGGAACATCGCGGTTCCATCGAGGGCAAGCGGGTTGCCTGGATCGGCGACGGCAACAACATGGCGCATTCGTGGATCAACGGTGCCGTGACCTTTGGCTACAGCCTTGTGATTGCCTGTCCGGAGGGTTACTGCCCCAACGGCCGGCTGCTGGAAGCGGCGCGCGCGTTGGGCGCGGATGTCACCCTGACGGACGATCCTCATGAGGCGGCCTGCGACGCCGATTTGGTCACCACCGATGTTTGGGCCTCGATGGGTCAGGAAGAGGAGCAGGCCGAGCGCGAGCGGGCCTTTGCGGGCTTCACCGTGGATGCGCGGATCATGGCCCAGGCCAAGCCGGATGCCCTGTTCATGCATTGCCTGCCGGCCCATCGCGGCGAGGAAGTGACCGCCGAGGTCATCGATGGCCCGCAATCGGTGGTCTGGGACGAGGCGGAAAACCGCCTGCACGCCCAGAAGGCGCTGCTGGAGTTTCTGCTGCTGCAATAGAAGGCGGTCGGCCATGGATCGGCACGGGTGCGCCGTGTATCATCCGCCGCGCATTCCATGGGGATGCGCGAACGAATCTTGAAACGGGAGCGAGCGCGATGGCGGACGTGAACAAGGTGGTGCTGGCCTATTCCGGCGGTCTGGACACTTCCATCATTCTCAAATGGTTGCAGGAAACCTATGACTGCGAGGTCGTGACCTTTACCGCCGATCTGGGTCAGGGCGAGGAGGTCGAGGATGCGCGCGCCAAGGCCAAGGCCTGTGGCGTGAACGCCATCTACATTGAGGATTTGCGCGAGGATTTTGCGCGCGACTATGTGTTTCCGATGTTCCGCGCCAACGCCATCTATGAGGGCGAATACCTGCTTGGCACCTCGATTGCGCGTCCGCTGATTGCCAAGCGCATGATCGAAATCGCCGAGGCCGAGGGCGCCGATGCGGTTTCGCACGGCGCCACCGGCAAGGGCAACGACCAGGTTCGCTTCGAGCTCGGCTTCTACGCCCTCAAGCCGGACGTCAAGGTCATCGCGCCCTGGCGGGAGTGGAACATGACCGGGCGCGAGGACATGCTGCGATTCGCCGAGGCGCACGGCATCCCCATCGAGCGCAAGCGCGAGGGCAGCAAGTCGCCCTATTCGATGGATGCGAACCTGCTGCACATCTCCTACGAGGGCTACGATCTGGAAGACCCCTGGAACGAGCCGCCCGAATCCATGTGGCGCTGGACGCGCGCGCCGGAGGATGCGCCGGACGAGCCCGAATACGTGGAGCTGACCTATCGCGGCGGCGACATCATGGCCGTCAACGGCAAGGACATGACGCCAGCGCAGGTCATCGCCGAGCTGAACCGCCTGGGCGGCAAGCACGGCATCGGCCGCATTGACATCGTCGAGAACCGGTTTGTCGGCATGAAGTCGCGCGGTTGCTACGAAACCCCCGGCGGCACCATCATGCTCAAGGCCCATCGCGCCATCGAGTCCATCACGCTGGATCGCGAGGTGGCGCACCTGAAGGACGAACTGATGCCGCGCTATGCGAAGCTGATTTACAACGGCTTCTGGTTCGCGCCCGAACGCACCGCGATGCAGGCTTTGATTGACGCCACGCAGGCCAGCGTCAATGGCGACGTTCGGCTAAAACTGTTCAAGGGCAATGTGTTCGTGGTCGGCCGGCGCTCGGATCAGTCGCTGTTTGACGAGCGGCTGTGCACCTTCGAGGACGACGCCGGCGCCTACGACCAGCAGGATGCCGAGGGCTTCATCAAGCTCAACGCGCTGCGCCTGCGCATGGAGGCGCTGGCCGGTCGCAAGCTCGGCTGACCGGCACGCCACACCGCCCAATCAGGAGAGATTCCATGACCTATGCACTTCCCATTCGCATCCTGCATTCGCTGATTGCACTGGCCACGTTGGTGCAGTTGGCCATCGGCGAGCTGATGAGCGTGCCCGGCATTGCCGAGGCCGAGGGTGAGGCTGGCTGGATCATGCCCGCGTTCGCCCACGAAGGGCATCATGAAACGCCGCAACCCGAAACCCTGGGCTTTGAGGTGCATGAATTTCTGGGGCTGTTCATCGCGGCGCTGGTGCTGGTGCGGGTGCTGATGGCTTTCAGCGATCTGCCCGGCGCAAACTGGCGGGAACTCTTTCCCTGGCTGACCGCCGAGGGCAGGCAAGGCCTGGCCGGGGAGATCCGCGCCCAGTGGCCGCTCTGGAAGCAGGGCCGGCTGGCGCCGCCCGAGGAAGGCGAGCGGCTGGCGCGCACGGTGCACGGCTTCATCATCCTGTGCATGCTTGGCATGGCGATCACCGGCGCCATCCTGTTCAACGGCTGGAACGCGCATGGCCACCAGAGCGCCTTCATTGCCGCCGTGGGTGAGTTGCACGAGGGCATCGTCGGCGTGTTGGAGGCGTTGCTGGGCGCGCATGTGCTGGCCGTGATCCTGCAT
The DNA here is from genome assembly GCA_964418535.1 of uncultured Zetaproteobacteria bacterium. Lineage (GTDB taxonomy): Bacteria > Pseudomonadota > Zetaproteobacteria > Mariprofundales > Mariprofundaceae > JALVTX01. The sequence goes on from CAYQMA010000039.1 coordinate 3,645, forward strand.
CTGCGGCAGGGGCACGACATTCTCGCCCGCATCAAGCCGCACTGACCGGATGCCGGCAACCGGTGACGCACGCCCCTGACACCGACGCGCTGGCGAGCGCCTTTCGGGCGCTGGGCGATCCGATCCGCCTGCGGCTGTTTTATTTGCTGTCTCGCTATGACGAAGTCTGCGTCTGCCACCTGACGGCGGCGCTCGCGCTGCCGCAGAGCACGGTGTCGCGTCATCTGGGCGTGCTGCGCCACGCGGGGGTTGTGGAAGCCCGGCGCGAGGGCAAGTGGATGCACTACCGGCTGCGGGGAAAGCTGGCGCCGGCGCTGGTGGATCTGATCGAGAAGCACGGCGATGCCGGCGAATGGGACGCGGACGCCAAACGGCTGGCGCAAGTGCTGGGCGGTTGCATCAAGGACTGACGGCCGAGACCAATCATTTACATATCCGGATAGGCGGATATATACTTCCGGCATTCTTGCAAGCGCCATGGTGCGCGTGCAACCGAATCGAAGGAGGTCGTCATGTCCGCATCCCAGCCCTTGGGGCTGTTCGCCCGCTACCTCACCCTCTGGGTGTTTCTGGCCATCCTGGCCGGCATCGGCCTCGGCAATGTGCCGCCCGGTCTGTTTCATGCCTTGGGCGGCATGGAGGTGGCGCACATCAACCTGCCGGTGGCGGTGCTGATCTGGGCCATGATTCTGCCGATGCTGCTGAAGATCGATTATTCGGCGCTGCACGAGGTCTGGCATCATCGCCGCGGCATCGGCGTGACGCTGGCCGTCAACTGGCTGGTCAAGCCGTTCTCGATGGCGGCCCTGGGTTTCGTGTTCCTGCGTCTGTTGTTTGCGGATTTTCTCGATCCGGCGCGCATCAACGACTACATCGCCGGCCTGATCCTGCTGGCCGCCGCCCCGTGCACGGCGATGGTCTTTGTCTGGTCGCGGCTGGTGAACGGTCATCCGCAGTTCACGCTCACGCAGGTGGCGCTGAACGATGTGATCATGGTGTTTGCCTTTGCGCCCATTGTCGGCCTGCTGCTTGGCGTGGCCTCGGTCACCGTGCCGTGGGATACGCTGTTCCTGTCGGTGTTGCTCTACATCGTGATTCCGGTCGTGATTGCATACATCGGCCGCAGGATGCTGCTGGCCCGCAACAAACTGGAGGACGTGCTGCACATGATGGACCCGGTTTCGATGGCGGCGCTCCTGGTCACGGTTGTGCTGCTGTTCGGTTTCCAGGGCGAGCAGATCATCCGTCAGCCGCTGGTGATTCTACTGCTGGCGATCCCGATCACGGTGCAGGTCTATTTCAACTCGATGCTGGCTTACTGGCTGAATCGGAAATTGGGCGTGGCGCACGAGGTGGCCGGGCCGTCGGCGCTGATCGGCGCCTCAAACTTCTTCGAGCTGGCCGTGGCTGCAGCGATTGCATTGTTCGGCTTCGAATCGGGCGCAGCGCTGGCCACCGTCGTGGGCGTGCTGGTCGAGGTGCCGGTAATGCTGTCGGTGGTGTCCATCGTCAATCGCACCAAGGGCTGGTACGAGGCCGGGCAGGCGCGGCTTGCAATGCGGCCGGTTCCGGTGGAGGCGCGCGGTGAATGACGACTTCGCAAGAAGTCGGTATCCGCGACCACGATGGTCGCGCAAAACCGGAGGTTGCAGACGCAACCGAAGGTTTTGTAAGGCAATCGAAGACTGTGCTCTTCGATTGCCGCCCAAGCAAAAAGTCCATGGACGGACTTTTGCGATCTGATCATGAATAAGCCGCGCAGGATGCGGGTGCTGTTTCTGTGCACCGGCAATTCCTGCCGCTCGCAAATGGCCGAGGGCTGGCTCAAGCACCTGGGCGGCGATCGCTTCGAGGTCTTCTCGGCCGGCATCGAGGCGCACGGCAAGAATCCGCGCGCCATTGCGGTGATGCAGGAGGCCGGGGTGGACATCTCCGGTCAGGAATCCGAGGTGCTTGATCCCGAGCTGTTGAAGACGATTGACCTGCTGATCACCGTCTGCGGCCATGCGGACGAGCACTGCCCGGTGGTGCCGGCCACCTGCCGCAAGGAGCACTGGCCGTTCGACGATCCGGCCAAGGCCACCGGCAGCGAGGAAGAGATCATGGCCGAGTTCCGCCGCGTGCGGGATGAAATCAGAACCCGTATCGAGCGCTTCATCGCCTCCTGCCCGGCTGGCGGATGAATCCAGCCGAGGCCACCCTCGCTCGCCTCACGCCCGCCAGGGCAACCGTCTTCCAGCGGGGGACATGGCTGTTTCTCGCCGGCGATCCGGTCCGGAACATCCATGTCGTGCGTTCCGGCAGAATCAAGCTGATTCGGCATGCCGAGGACGGCCGGACCACCGTGCTGCAAGTGGCGCTGGCGGGCGACATGCTGGCCGAGGCATCCCTGTTTTCCCCGCGCCATCATTGCTCGGCCATCGTGGACAGCGCCACAGCCGAGGTGGCCGTGTTTCCCCGGCAGGCGTTGGTTGAGGCCATGCGGGCGGATTGTGACGCCGCCATGGCCATACTCGAGCTGTTCGCCCGTCGCATCCGAAAACTTCGCGCATTGCTGGAAATCCGGAATATCCGTCAGGCCGACCAACGCATTCTCGCCTGGCTTCGTCTGGAGGCCGGCGAAACCGACGAGGTGACGCTCACCATGCCCCTGAAGGATGTGGCCGCCCAGCTTGGGCTGGCGCATGAAACGCTGTACCGCACGTTGAAGCAACTGGAGCAGGACGGCCGGATCATCAGACAGAACGATCGGATACAGCTGCGCAAGTCCGTATGATTCAAATCATACGCAACGGCTTCCACGACTGGCAGGGTGATGGAACATCTCTAACGGGAGAACGATCATGAACCGATATTCCGCTTTGATGCTGGCCACCCTGTGGATGGCTGTTCCGGCATACGCCGGCGACATGATGCACGGCCCGATGATGGGCCACGGCATGGCGCACCCCATGATGCCGGGCATGGCCATGAACCATCCCGACGATCGCACCTCGCTGAACCTGCCCGCGCCGATGCGGGCGATGCAGAAACGGATGATGCGGGATCATCTGGCGGCGGTGAACGAGATCGTCGGCCTGATCGCCGAGGACCGTTTCGATAAGGCCTCGCGCATCGCCCATGCCAGACTGGGCCTCACGCCCGAGATGAAACGGATGTGCGACCGCTTCGAAAACGCCGACTTCCGCGCCATGGGACTGGCGTTCCATCGCCGCGCGGACGAGCTGGGCGAGGTGCTGAAGACGCGCAACACCAAGCGTTCGCTTGCGGCGCTGCACCGGGTGATGAACTCCTGCGTGCAATGCCATGCGACGTTCCGACAATAAACAGCCAGCCGCGGGCGCAAACTGAAATGAAATGCATCCTGCAGGCATGGCAGCGGCATGAACGGGAATTGCGCCGCTGGATGTATGCGCGAGTGGACAACCGCGAGGATGCCGATGACCTGGTGCAGCAGGTGTTTGAGAAGGCCCTGCTCCAGGGCAAGCGTTTCTGTTCCGTGGACAATGCCCGCGCATGGCTGTTCCGGGTCGCCAAAAATACGCTGATCGACTGGCGGCGCACCCATCGGGAAAGCATTGATCTCGTCGACTCCCTGCCGGCGGAACAGCCCGAATACGATGCCGTGGACGAGCTATCCGAATGCCTGCCGCGCGTTCTCGCCGAACTCCCGCCGCAGGATCGGGAAGCCATCGTTCACTGCGATTTGAACGGCATGCCCCAGGCCCGCTTTGCGCGCCTCAAGGGCCTGACGCTGGCCGGCGCCAAATCCCGTGTGCAACGCGCCCGCCGTCGCCTGCGGCAGACGCTGGAGCGGAACTGCCAGGTGCGGCGGGACGAAACCGGCAAAGTGTGCTGCTTCGTGCCCCAAGAGGAATGACGCCTTCGCAAGAAGTCGGCATCCGCGGTCAAGGCGGCCCGTCGTCTGTGGCGATGCTGCTGAAAAAACACCTGCATCCTTTCGAAACCTGTTTCGTCTTCCCTGTGACACTACATCGGAGGCAGAGATGACCGAACATACGAGCGCCATGCGCCACGACCGCGCGGAAACGTGGTCCGTCGCATCCTTGGCCACGCGGCGCCCCCGCGCCTTTCTCGCGCTGGCAGCCGCCTTGTGGGCGCTGATCTATGCGGCGCTTCCGCACGCCGCCTCGGCGCTGACGGCACTGTTGCCGCTAGCGCCCTCAAGCCACCTCGCATCCAGCATTCGCTTTCTGCTGTTTGAAGCCCCCAAGGTGCTGATGCTGCTCACGGCCGTGGTGATGGTCATGGGCATGATCAATTCCTGGTTCACGCCGGAACGCACCCGCGCCATTCTGGCCGGTCGCCGCGAAGGCGTGGGCAATGTCCTGGCTGCGACGCTCGGCATCGTGACGCCATTCTGCTCCTGCTCCGCCGTGCCGCTGTTCATCGGTTTTGTGCAAGCCGGCGTGCCGCTTGGCATCACCTTCTCCTTCCTCATCGCAGCCCCGATGGTCAACGAAGTGGCGCTGACCCTGCTGTTCGCGCTGGTCGGCTGGAAGGTGGCGCTCCTGTATCTGTCCCTGGGACTGGGCGTGGCCATCGTTTCCGGATGGGTGATCGGGAGGCTGAACATGGAACGGCATCTTGAGGACTGGGTACGCGACTTGACACGCATCCGGCCGCCGGACGTGGATGCGCCAAGACTTGCACTGGCGGATCGGGTGCGGGAAGGCATGCGCGCGGTGCGCGAGATTGTCGGGCGCGTCTGGCTGTATGTGGTGATTGGCGTAGCCATCGGCGCCGGCATTCACGGCTATGTGCCGCAGGATTTCATGGTCGGCCTGATGGGCAAGGACGCGCCCTGGTGGTCGGTGCCCGCTGCCATCCTGATCGGCGTGCCGATGTATGCCAATGCGGCGGGCATCATCCCGGTGGTCGAGGCCCTGCTAGCCAAGGGCGCGGCGCTGGGCACCGTGCTGGCCTTCATGATGAGCGTGATCGCGCTGTCGTTTCCGGAGATGGTCATCCTGCGCAAGGTGCTCAAGCCCAAACTGATCGGCGTGTTCGTGGGCGTGGTGGCCGGCGGCATCCTGCTCGTGGGCGCGGTGTTCAATGCCGTGCTATAACCATGATCGAATCGCAAAAAGTCTGTTCGTGGACTTTTTGCTCGACGGCGATCGAAGAGCGCGGTCTTCGATCGCCTTACAAAACAGTGCTTGCATGCGCAAGCTCCTGTTTTGCGCGCCATCCATGACAGCCTCATCGACAAGCCGGCATCCGCAACCGGGACGCTGGCGCGAATCCGGAGGCCGCGAACGCAGCCGAGGGGTGCGATCCAATCAGCAAGGAGGTGATGTGATGAAACAGATCAAGGTGCTGGGCAGCGGTTGCGCCAATTGCAGGGCAACCCACGAGATAATTCGCAAGATGGCGGACGAACTGGGCGTGAAGGTTGAACTCGAGAAGGTCGAGGATTTCGCCGAAATCGCCGCGGCCGGCATCATGTCCACGCCGGGCGTGGTCATCGACGGCAAGGTGGTGCATGCGG
>CAYQMA010000040.1:0-9053 GCA_964418535.1 uncultured Zetaproteobacteria bacterium
CAGGGCGCGCATCGAGGAACTGCGTCGCCAGATCGATTATCACAATTACCGTTACTATGTGCTCGACGATCCGGAGATTCCGGATGCCGAGTACGATCGCCTGATGCGCGAGCTGCAGCGACTGGAGGCGGCGCATCCCGAGCTAGTCACGCCCGATTCGCCCACCCAGCGCGTGGGAGCGAAGCCGTCCTCGGCCTTTGCCGAGGTGCGGCATCGCGTGCCGATGCTGTCGCTGGACAATGCCTTCAGCGATGAGGAGCTGGACGAGTTCGACCGCCGCGTGCGCGAGCGCCTCGGCGTGGACCAGGTGATCTATTCCGCCGAACCGAAGTTCGACGGTCTGGCCGTGAGTTTGCGCTATGAGCGCGGGCGGTTCGTGCAGGCGGCGACGCGCGGCGATGGCACGACAGGCGAGGATGTCACCGCCAACGTGCGTACGATCCGCGCCATCCCGCTGCGCCTGATGGGCGAAGACTGGCCCGGGGTGCTGGAAGTGCGCGGCGAGGTGGTGATGCCGAAGCGCGGATTCAAGGCGCTCAACGAACGTCAGCGCCAGCGCGGAGAAAAAACCTTTGCCAATCCGCGAAACGCCGCAGCCGGCAGCCTGCGTCAGCTGGATCCGCGGGTGACGGCCGAGCGGCCCCTGAGTTTCTTCGCCTATGCCGTGGGCGAAGTGGCGGATGGCACGATGGCGGACACCCACAGCGGCAACATGAGGCTTTTGCGCGAATGGGGCTTGCCGGTGCCGCGCGAGCTGGAGTTGTGCCGGGGCGTGCGCGAATGTCATGCCTATTATCGCGACATGCTCGAAAAACGTCCGACGCTGGCGTTCGAGATCGATGGCGTCGTGTTCAAGGTGGACGATTTGAGGTTGCAGGCGAAGCTGGGCCATGTGGCCCGGGCGCCCCGCTGGGCCATCGCGCGCAAGTTTCCGGCCGAAGAGGCGCTGACGCGGGTATTGAATGTGGACTGGCAGGTGGGCCGCACCGGCGCGTTGACGCCGGTCGCCCGGCTGGAGCCGGTGTTCGTGGGCGGGGCGACGGTGAGCAACGCCACCCTGCACAACATGGACGAGATCGAACGCAAGGATATCCAGATCGGCGATACAGTGGTGGTGAGGCGTGCGGGGGACGTGATTCCCGAGGTGGTGCGTAGTCTGCCCGAGCGGCGGCCGGCAAACGCCCGGAAGGTGATGTTGCCCGAGCACTGCCCGGAATGCGGCGCCAAGGTGATCCGGCCGGAAGGCGAAGCCGTGGCCCGATGCAGCGGCGGCCTGTATTGCCCGGCCCAGCGCAAGCAGGCCATCCGGCATTTTGCCTCGCGCAAGGCAATGGATATCGAGGGACTGGGCGACAAGCTGGTCGATCAACTGGTGGATCGGGGATTGGTGGAAACGCCGGCGGATCTGTATGCCCTGACACGCGAGCAGTTGATCGGGCTGGAACGTATGGGCGAAAAATCGGCCGACAACCTGCTGGCGGCGCTCGATCGCTCCAAGGCCACGACCCTGCCCCGGTTTCTCTTTGCGCTGGGCATCATGGGCATCGGCGAGGCCATGGCGGCCGAACTGGCCTCGTCGCTGGGTTCGTTGGAGGCCATCGAGGCGCTTTCGCTTTCCGATCTGATCGAGATTCGTCCATCCCAGGCCAGGGCCTTGCACCAGGCGCTGGCCGGGCTGGATTTGCCGCCATCCACGCCCACGGGTCGCGTGCCGCCGCCCGAAACGCTGAAATGGTGCCGGCCGGTGCATTTGCAGATGCTGGAGGAACGTTTCCCGACGCTGGCGTCGCTGAAATCCGCCCAGCCGGAGGCATTGGCCAATGAGCCGCGCGTGCGCATCGAGGGCGTGGGCGAGGTGCTGGCCGAGAAGATCGTCACCTTCTTCCGGCAGGCGCATAACCGGGAGGTGATTGAGCGGTTGCGCGCGGCCGGCGTTCACTGGCCGAAGATCGAGATCGAGGAATCCGGGGAGAAGCCGCTGGCAGGCAAGACCTATGTGCTGACGGGAACTCTCGAACGATTCACGCGGGAAGAGGCCAAGGCGCGGCTGATGGCGCTGGGCGCCAAGGTGGCTTCCAGCGTTTCGTCAAAGACGACGGCGGTGATTGCCGGCGAGAAACCGGGTTCGAAACTGGACAAGGCCCGGAAGCTGGGCGTGCCGGTGCTGGACGAGTCAGCCTTTGTCCGGCTGCTGGAGGGCGGCGGCGCGTAACAGGGCGCCGGCGCCGAAGCGCTGGCGCACGGCATCGGCGGCGGCGTCCAGTTCGTTTTGCGGCGCCAGCGCGCCGGCATTGGATGCGAACAATTCCGGCTGCATCGCTTGTGCGGGCGACAGTCGGTTTGCGCCCACGCCGAGCAGACGCACCGGCCGGCCGTTCCAGGCTTGGTCGAACAGCCGCCAGACCATGCGCCAGATGGGGGCGGTGGCATCGGTCGGCGCGGGCAATTTGCGGCTGCGGGTCAGGGTGGAAAAATCATCGTAACGGAGTTTCAGCTCCACTCCGCCGGCCAGTTTGCGCTGGCGGCGCAACCGGTAGCAGGTTTCCTCGGTGGCCGCCAGCAGCGCCGCGCGCAGGGTGTTCCGGTCGGTGATGTCCCGGGCGAAGGTGTGTTCATGGGAGATGGATTTCGCGGCCCGGTCGGGGGTGACCGGACGCTCGTCCTCGCCGCGCGCCAGCATTAGGAGCCGGGTGGCGCCGCGAGCGCCGAAAGCCCGCTCCAGAAGATGGACGGGCGCCTGCCGCAGGGCGCCCACGGTGCGCAGCCCGATCCGGGCCAGTCTCGCTTGCGCCGCCCGCCCCACGCCCGGCAGGCGCGAGACGGGCAAATCGTCCAGCAAGGCGGCCGGGTCGGACGGCGCGACCACGAATCCGTCCGGCTTGTCCAGATCGCTGGCAATCTTGGCGATGAGCTTGTTCGGGCCGATGCCGACCGATGCGGTCAGTCCGGTTTCGGCATGGATATCCGCCTTGATGCGGTGGCCGATGGTTTCCGCGCCGCCGAACAGCGACAGGCTTTCGGTGACGTCGAGATAGGCTTCGTCCAGCGACAGCGGCTCCACCAGCGGCGTGAAGCGTTCGAAAATGGCGCGGATGCGCGCCGAAACCTCGCGGTAACGATCCAGCCTCGGCGGCAGCACGACCGCTTCGGGACACAGGCGCAGCGCCGTGCGCATCGGCATGGCGCTGTGCACGCCGAAACGACGCGCCGCGTAGCTGGCTGCGGCCACGACGCCGCGCGCATCGGCGCGGCCGCCGACGATCAATGGACGACCGGCAAGTTCGGGACGATCAAGCACCTCCACCGAGGCGAAGAAGGCGTCCATGTCCACATGCAGGATGACGCGGCGACGCATGGCGCCTCCGACCTTCAACCCGGCCTTCAATCCAGGGGGGCGACAGCCTCGGCGATGCGGCGCACGGCTTCTTCCAGCGTGGCCTGATCCACGGCATAGGAAATGCGCACATGACCGGGCGCGCCGAAGGCCGTGCCCGGCACCAGCGCCACGCCGGCTTCTTCCAGCAGCCATTCGCAAACGGCGACATCGTCGGTCAGCGCACGGCCGTCCGGCGTATGCCGCCCCAGCCAGGGCTGGATGGACGGGAAGACATAGAACGCGCCCTGCGGCATCAGGCAGCGCATGCCGGGAATCGCGTTCAACGCATCCACCAGCCATTTGCGCCGGGATTCATAGGTGCGAACCATTGTCTTCAGTTCATCGTCCGGGCCGGTCAGCGCCGCCAACGCCGCCTTCTGGGCCACCGAGCAGGGATTGGACGTGGATTGCCCCTGGATCTTGGCCATGGCCTGAATCAGGTGTTTCGGTCCGGTGCAAAAGCCAATGCGCCAGCCGGTCATGCAATAGGCCTTGGACACGCCGTTCAGCGTGATGGTGCGATCGGCCAGGTCGGGATTGACCTGCGCGAAGGTGTGGAACTTGCGGCCGTCGAAGAGAATCTTTTCGTACATGTCGTCGCAGGCCACGGCCACATGCGGATGGCGGCGAACAACCTCGCCCAGCGCCGCCAGTTCCGCCTCGCCATAGACCATGCCGGTCGGGTTCGACGGCGAATTCAGGATGAGCAGGCGCGTGCGCTCGGTGATGGCGTCCTCCAACTGTTCCGGCGTGAGCAAGAAGCCCGTGTCGGCCGTAGTGGGCGCGATGACCGGCAGGCCGTCGGCCAGCAGCACCATGTCGGGATAGGAAACCCAGTAGGGGGCGGGAATGATGACCTCGTCGCCCTCGTCCAGCATGGCCTGAAGCAGGTTGTAGATGCACTGCTTGCCGCCGGTGGAAACCAGCACTTGCTCCGGCTTGCACTTCAGGCCGTTGTCGCGGCGAAACTTCTCCGCAATGGCGGCGCGCAGCTCCGGAATGCCGGGCACCGGCGTGTAGCGGGTGAAGCCTTCGTCAATGGCCTGCTTGGCCGCCTCGCGGGCGGCGGCAGGCGTGTCGAAATCCGGCTCGCCCACCGACAGGGAGATGATGTCGCGCCCGGCGGCGCGGAGTTCGGCGGCGCGGGCGGTGATGGTCAGGGTCGCCGATGGCTTGATCTGCTGGACGCGGGAGGAAAGCTCTATCATGAGGCATAGCATGCCACGGCCGGACAGCCGCTCAAAGGGTTTATGATTTCTTCATGCCCTTGGGCTATCATGCGCCGCATTCCAAGATGCAGGGGCGCATGGAGCGAGCGTGAGCGACAGTCCGGACGTCAACGTCCACGGCGAAAACATTCGCGAGATTCCCTATAACTACACATCCTATTCGGATCGTGAGATTGTGCTGCGCTTTCTCGGCCAGGCGTGCTGGGACGATCTGAACGCGCTTCGCAGCCAGCGCCGCACCGGCCGTTCGGCGCGCAAGTTGTTCGAGATTTTGGGCGATGTTTGGGTGATTTCGCGCAACGCCTTCTTGAAGGAAGCGCTGCTTTCCCAGCCGCGGCGGCTGGCGGCGATGCGCCGCTTGCACGAAGACCGGCTGTCACGCATCGAGGCCGCCGCCGACGGCAACGCGCGGGTGCTTTCCATCGTGCGCCGCACACGGACGATGCTGGACGACTTTTACCGCTGGTTCCGGGAGACGCCGACCCGGCGCAAGCGGGTGCGCGAGGTGCTGGCGCGCCATACGCATCGCAACAACATCCATTTCGATGCTTATACGCTGACCCATCATGCGACTGACGCCACCGACTGGCGGCAGGAACACCCGTTCTGCGTGGTCACTCCGGATGCGCCAGAGGAGATTCCGGGCCTGGTGCGCGCCGTCCGCGACTTGGGCATGACGGTGATTCCGCGCGGCGGCGGCACCGGGCTGTGCGGCGGCTCGGTGCCGCTGCATGCCGATGCGGTCATCATCAATGTCGAGAAGCTGGACGCCATCGGGCCGGTGGTCGAGCGCGAGGTGGCGCCCGGTCGCAAGGCCATGACGATCACCGCCCAGGCCGGCGCCGTGACCGGCAAGGTGATGGAAGCCAGCCGACCGCATATCTTCGCCACCGATCCGACCAGCCTCTGGGCCTGCACCATCGGCGGCAACGTGGCCAGCAACGCCGGCGGCAAGCATGCGGTTATCTGGGGCACTTGCGTGGACAATCTGCTGTCCTGGAAGATGGTGACGCCGGACGGCAACTGGCTGACCGTGGAACGGCTGGAACACAACATGGGCAAGATTCCCGCCGATGGCGAGGTGCGTTTCCGGCTGGTGCGCGCGCGGCCGGACGGATCGGCGCTGGGCGAGCCGGAAATCCTGACCCTGCCGGGCTCGGCTTTCCGCCGCGCCGGACTGGGCAAGGATGTCACGCGCAAGGCGCTGGGTGGGCTGCCCGGCATCCAGAAGGAGGGCGTGGACGGCTTCATCACCGAGGCGACCTTCGTGTTGCACGAGCCGTTCAAGTACACGCGCACGGTCTGCTGCGAGTTCTTCGGCCATGATCTGAGCGCCGCCACGCGCGCGATGGTTGAGATCAAGAACCATGTGGACGCAATGAGCGGCGCGCATCTGGAAGGGCTGGAGCATTTCGACGAGAAATACGTCAAGGCCACCGGCTACAAGTCCAAGTCCACGCGGCGCGAACGGCCGCGCGTGGTGCTGCTGATCGATATTTCGGGCAACAACAAGCGGGCGGTCGCGCGGGCCAGCGCCGATGTCTGCCGCATTGCCTCGCGCGGCAACGGCGAGGGCTTTGTCGCCATCAGCGATGCGGATCGCAGGAGCTTCTGGGAAGTGCGCGGGCAGATGGCGGCCATCGCCCGGCATACGCGCGCCTTCAAGCTCAACGAAGACGTGGTCATTCCGCTGGATCGCTTGTCTGAATACAACGATTTCATCGAACGCCTGAACATCGAAAACTCGATCGCGAACAAGCTGGAGGCGCTGGACGAAATCGACGCCTTTCTGCGGCGGCAGATGGCGTTGGTGGAGGCAGACGACCCGGCCGTGCGCGACCTGATTGTCGTGGCCAGCGGCGAGTATCTGACCGGCAAGCTGCGCGCCTGCCTGGATGTGACGCATGCGGCGCGGGCGCGCTGGCAGGCCTGGCTGGCGGGGCTGGATGCGCCGGCGGCTCAGGCGGCGCTGCCCAAGGGTGTGGTACCGGAGGGGGATGAGAGCCTGTTTCGCCTGATCCAGCGCGGGGCCTTGCGGATCTCCTACCGTCGCGAGGTGGAGCGGCCGCTGCTGGAGCTGCTGCGCGGTTACGAACCCTTGATCGAGGGCGTGCGCGAGGCGCACCGCCGGGCGCTCTCGCGCCGGATCGTCATCGCCACGCACATGCATGCCGGCGACGGCAATGTGCACACCAACGTGCCGGTCAACTCGAACGATTACGAGATGATGAAGCGTGCGCACGAAGCCGTGGAGGCCTTCATGGCCAAGGCGGTGGAGCTGGGTGGCGTGATTTCCGGCGAGCATGGCATCGGCATCACCAAGCTGCCTTATATGCCGCGCGAGTTGCTGGAGGAAATGCGGGAATACAAGCAGCGCGTGGACCCGGACGGGGTGTTCAATCGCGGCAAGCTGCTGCCGGATACCGACCTCACCTTCACCTACACGCCGAGCTTCAACCTGCTGGAAATGGAATCGGTGATTCTCGAGGCGGCGGACATGACGGCGCTGTCCGAGGAAATCTCGCCCTGCCTGCGCTGCGGCAAGTGCAAGCCGGTCTGCAATACCCATTTTCCGCGCGCCGACATGCTCTATTCGCCGCGCAACAAGATTCAGGCCGCGGCTGCAATCATCGAGGCCTTCCTCTATGAATCGCAGACCGGCAGCGGCATTTCGTTCGCCCAGTTCGCCAGCCTCGCCGATGTGGCCGACCACTGCACCATCTGCCACAAGTGCGTGAATCCGTGCCCGGTGAACATCGATTTCGGGGAAGTCACCGAACGGATGCGGGCCATTCTCAAGGACAAGGGGCAGGTGCGCCCGAATCTGGGCACGCGACTGTCGCTGCTGTTTCTGACCCTGCGTCATCCCGACCTGATCCGACTGATGCGGCGCACGGTGATTGGCTGGGGCTATGCGGCGCACCGACTGGCCCATCGCCTTGCCCGCGCCGTGGGGCTGGTGGGCGAGACGCCCGCCGCCAAACGCAATCTTTCGGGCGTGCCGGCCCAGGTGGTCAGCTTTGTGGAGCGGCCGCTGCCCAAGCCGCCGCTGGACACCGCGCGCACGATTCTGGGCATTGATGGCCGCAATCCGAACGAGATTCCGATCCTGCGCGACCCCGAACGGGCCGGAAACCGCGCCGTGTTTTATTTCCCGGGATGCGGTTCGGAGCGATTGTTCTCGCAGGTGGGGCTGGCCACGCAGGCGATGCTGTTCGATCTGGGGCTGAATGTGGTGCTGCCGCCGTCCTATCTCTGCTGCGGCTATCCCAGCACCGCCAGCGGCGATGCCGAGCGGGGAGCGAAGATCACCTTCGACAACCGGGTGCTCTTTCACCGCATCCGCACGGCGTTGGCCTATCTGGATTTCGAGGCGGTGGTCGTTTCCTGCGGCACCTGTTACGACCAATTGGCCCGATACCAGCTGGAGCAGGTGTTCCCGGATGCGCCGCTGATCGACATTCACGAATACCTGATGGAGCAGGGCGTGAAGGCCGAAGGGGTGACCGGCCGGCAATACATCTATCACGAGCCCTGTCACACGCCGTTGAAACGGCATGGCTCGGAAGCGGCGATTGCCAGTCTGCTGAATGCGCCTTCGGTCGCCTCGCCCGAGTGCTGCGGCGAGGCGGGGACGCTGGCCGTGGCCAAGCCGGCGATTGCCGGCAAGATCCGCGCCCGCAAGGAGGAGGAAATGGCCAGGGCGCGCGATCGTCTGACCGGCGAGGGCGAAGCCCGGGTGTTGACCTCCTGCCCGTCCTGCTTGCAGGGCCTGTCGCGGCTGGAGGAAGAAACGGGCGTGGCGGCCGATTACATCGTCGTGGAGCTGGCGCGCCATCTGCATGGCGAGGACTGGTGCGAGCGTTTTGCAGCGCGCGTGCGCCAGGGCGGTATCGAGCGCGTGTTGATGTGATGCGCTGGCTCGGACGGAGCGCATGTGTGGTGTTGTTGCTGGCGTTGGCTGCCTGCGCGACCTCGCCGCCGAAGCATCTGGACAATGGCTGCGACATCTTCCGCGAGAAATCCGGCTGGTATGATGATGCCAAGGCATCGTATGAGAAATGGGGCGTGCCGATCCATGTGCAGTTGGCGATCATCTGGCAGGAATCGCGTTTCCGCGCCAAGGCCAAGGCGCCCCGGGACTACCTGTTCGGCTTTATTCCCTGGGGGCGCAAGTCCTCGGCCTATGGCTATGCGCAGGTCAAGGATTCGACCTGGGAATGGTATATCCGGAAAACCGGCAACAGCGGCGCCGATCGGGACGATTTTGGCGATGTGACCGATTTCATCGGCTGGTATGGCGCGCAGGCGCACAAGCGGCTGGGAATCTCCAAGTGGGATGCTTACCGGCTGTATCTCGCCTATCACGAGGGGCTCGGAGGTTATGAGCGCCGCACCTGGCGCCGCAAGCCGTGGCTGGTGCGCGTGGCTCGCAAGGTGGAACGCCG
>CAYQMA010000041.1:0-9006 GCA_964418535.1 uncultured Zetaproteobacteria bacterium
GTCACGGGCGCCAGCGCCACGCCGTTGCGATAGTGCCCCGTGGCCACCCACAGGCCCGGTTTCGTCTGTACCGGCCCCAGGAGCGGCAAGCCGTCCGGCGTGCCGGGCCGGAATCCCATCCATTGCCGCTCGATGACTTCATCCGCCAGACCGGGCGTCAGTCGCATCACCCCGTCCAGCAGCGCATGCACGGCTTCCACCGTATTGCCGCGCCGGAAACCGACGAATTCCATGCTGGCGCCGATCAGCGTCCGGCCATCCTCCCGCGGAACGAAGTAGGCCCGATCATGCTTGATGATGTGCCGCACCCGTCCCGGCTCGCAATGGAGCAGCACGATTTGTCCCTTGACCGGCGCCACCGGCAACTGCACGCCCGCCCTGGATGCGAGGTCAGCGCTCCAACTGCCGGCCGCCAGCAACACCGCATCCGCTGCGATGGATTCGTCATTTGTCAGGCGAACGCCGCATACGCGCCTCTGTTGTTCGACAAACCCGACCACCTCTGCACCTTCGCGCACGGTCACGGCCCGTTTGCGGATCGCTTCGCGTGCGGCGCGAAGCAAGCGCGGATTGCGTACCTGCGCCACTTCGGGCCAGAGCAAGGCGCCGCGCACATCCGCCGCCAGCGCCGGCTCGGATGCCCGGGCCTGCTGCGCATCGAGTGCTTCCACGTGCCAACCGAAGCGGCGCGACCAAGTCAATGCCGGCTCCCGGTGCGATACGACATCGTCATCGAAAAACGGCACCAGCAGCCCCGAGCGCCGGTACTGCGGCGAAATGCCCGTTTGCATCTCCAGCTTGCGCATCAGATCGGGGTAGAGCTTCAGGCTTGCCTCCACCAGATGCGTAAACGCATCCGGATACAGCCAGGGCTGGATCGGGCAGAGAATGCCGGCGCCAGCCCAAGACGATTCGCGCCCCATTTCGCCGCGCTCCAAGAGCACCACGCGCGCGCCGCGTTCGGCCAGCCGCAATGCGGTCAGGCAGCCGATGATGCCGCCGCCGATGATTGCCACATCATATGCTTTCGCCATCTGCGTTTCCCCTCTCGCGCCCGGGACTTGCCGCGCGCCGGTCGCGCCGCCACCATGCCGCCATGAGTGAATACGCCCCTGCCAGTTCTGCGTCGCGACCGCTCTGCCTGGAAGAAGCCTATCAGCATTGCATGAGGCTGGCACGCGGACACTACGAAAACTTTCCGACCGCATCCCGGCTGATCCGTCGCGACCTGCGGCCGGCTGTGGCAGCCATCTATGCCTTTGCGCGCGCCGCCGACGACATGGCCGACGAGGGCGAAGCTTCCCCGGAAAAACGATTGAAACAACTGGATGCCTGGGAGTTGCTGCTGGATCGCTGCACGCGGGAGGAGCTTGACCATCCGGTGTTTCTGGCTCTGGGCGATGCCATCCGGCGCCACGACCTGCCCGTGGATTGCCTGCGCGATCTGCTCACGGCTTTTCGCATGGATGTCAGCGTCCACGCCTACGCAACGCTGGATGAATTGATGTTCTACTGCCGCCATTCCGCCAATCCGGTCGGCCGCCTCATGCTGGCTTTGCATGGTGTGGAGCATCCGCAGGCGCTGGCCGCTTCCGATGCTTTGTGCACCGCCCTGCAACTGACCAACTTCTGGCAGGACTTGAGTCGCGACCTGCCGCACGGCCGCTGTTATCTGCCCGAGGAATGGCTGCGCACGGCGGGGCTGGACAGTCAAACCCTGCTGGCCGCCGATGCCGCATCGTCCGAGCGGCTGATTCCTGCCGTGAAACAGGCATTGAAGCAGGCCATCGGGCATACACGGGCCCTGTTTGAGGAAAGCCGCATCTTGCCTGCATGGCTTCCGCTGCGGTTGCGCCTTCAGGTTGCCGCCACCTGGCAGGGCGGACGCACGGTGCTGGAACGCACGGCGCGCTTGCGCGATCCCTTGCGCCAGCGTCCCCATCTGAAGGCAAGCGCATGGTTGGGGCTTGCGCCGCGCATTCTGGCCCAAGCCGCATGGCCGCGCCGGGCTCATGGAAAGCGCCCCGCATGACGCCGGCGGAATACTGCGAAGCCAAAACGCGAGGAGCGGGGTCCTCGTTCTTTTATGCCTTTCTGTTTTTGCCCGAGGAGCAGCGGCGCGCGATGATGGCGTTGTATGCCTTCTGTCGCGAAGTGGACGATATCGCCGACGAGGTCAGCGATGCCGAGGTGGCCATGCGCAAGCTCGGTTTCTGGGAGGAGGAAATTGAGCGCGTGTTTCGCGACGCGCCGAGTCATCCTGTGGGACGGGAGCTGAACTGGGCCCGATCACGCTTTGCGCTCAATGAGGAATTGTTCCGGGAAATCCTGGATGGCATGCGCATGGACGTGGCCCGGCAACCCATCCTGCGCCGGGCCGATCTCTCGCTCTATTGCCATCGGGTGGCCGGCGTCGTGGGGCTGCTCACCATCGACATCTTCGGCCATCAATCGCCCCAGGCAGCCCGTTTTGCAACCACGCTGGGCGAGGCATTGCAATACACGAACATCCTGCGCGATCTGGCCGAGGATGCGGCGCGGGGGCGCATCTATCTTCCGCGCGAGGATCGGCTGCGACATGGCGTGGCCGACGAGGATTTCATGCAAGGCTCGATGACCCCGGGCATGCGCGCCCTGCTGGCCGAATACATCGAGCGCACGGGCCAACTCTACGATGAGGCACTGGCCGCCCTGCCGGCCGAGGATCGGGAATCGCTGCGTCCATCGCTGGTCATGGGCGCGATCTATCACGCGCATTATTGCCGCATCCGGCAGCGTCCCGAATCGCTGTTCGCCGATCCGCCCACGCTGGCGCCGCTGACCAAGATCTGGATTGCCTGGCGCATGTGGCGGCGGGAAAAACGGGCTCTCCGACAGGGGCTGCCGCCTTCATTCGAGGTCTGATGGCCGGAAAACAACGGATTGTCATCGTTGGCGGCGGCATCTGCGGCCTGACCTGCGCCCTGCGACTGGCGCAGGCGGGGCTGAAACCGACGGTGTTCGAAGCCGCGCCGGCCACAGGCGGCCGCACCCGATCGTTCTTCGACCGGCAATCGGGCCAATGGGTGGACAACGGGCCGCATTTGCTCATCGGCGCTTACCGGCGCACGCGCGTTTTGCTGGAGGAGATCGGGGCGGAACACATCCGCTGGCAGAACAGTCTGGAGCTGCCGCTGTGGGATGAGATGCGCGGAATGTTCCGCTTTGCGCCGCCCGCCTGGCTGCCGCTTGCGACCGGCATGCTCTGGCAGGCTGCGCGGATGCCGGAGCACGGGCTGGCCAGCGTCGCCGGCATGGCGCGCCTCGGTCGGGCGCTGCGCCGCGCCGTGCCCGAATCCATCACGGTGCGCCAATGGCTGGAATCGCTGACGCTGCCCCGAATCCTTGTGAACGATCTGTTGGCGCCGCTTTGTCTTGGCGCGATGAACGAACATCCGGACACGGCCAATGCCGCCAGTTTCGCACGCGTATTGAGCGAGGCTTTCCAAAGCCATGAAACCGCCCGTCTGGGATGGTTCACCCGACCGCTGAGGCAAGCCCTGATCAAGCCTTTGAGCCGCGAAGCGGAAGCGAATGGCGCTCGAATCGTCACGCGAGCCCGGTTGCGTTCGCTGAACGATTGCGTGGACGCGGACGCCGTGGTGCTGGCCCTGCCGTCTGCGGCGCGCAATCGCCTGCTCGGTTTGCGCGACTCCGTCGAAACGCGGGCCATCGGCAACCTGCATCTGTGGTTTCGCAACATGCCGCCCCTGCCCGTCTCGCCTGCCGCGCCCTTGATCGGCGTTCGCGGGCGATGGTTGTTCGACGTGAGCGCGCAGATGGATGAGACCGGCAGCATCGCTCACCTCTGCCTGGTGGACAGTGCCGATGATCGTCCCGCCGCTCTGAACACCCGGGTGGTGGAAACGTGCAGGCTGATCGAACGCATCGCTGGGCGCCGCATGCCGCCCCCCTTTCATGCTCGACTGGTGCGCGAAGTTCACGCCACGGCGCAGGTGCGACAACATCCCCGGCCAGCCTTGCCGGAGCATGTCATTGACGCTTCGGAAACGCCCGCGCCGGGTGGACTGCCGGCCACCATCGAGCTGGCCGTCCGACGCGGCGAAATCGCGGCCAATCAGTGCTTTGCACGGCTTGGACAATGAATTATCCACGCCGGAGAACGATTTGCTCATACCCCTGAACATCCGATCGGCTTATTGAGACCGTTTGTTCCGATTGTTTCATAACCTATTGAAAAAACGAAATTTTCTACGATGCTTATTTTTTAGGCATTCTGTTCGTCCCGGCTCGATTGGCTTGCAAAACCGGCGAGGATGCGGATTCATCCACAAAGTTATCCACAGATTCTGTGAGTAAGCGCGGAAGCCCTTGCAACACAAGAATTTGGCCGCGATGACGGCCGACGGATGGGCCAGATCGCCCTTGCCTTGGCAGGGCGGGCGAGGATAATCACGGACATGGATCAGGCATCGTTTCGTCGTTATTCCCCTCTCGACCGGCTGCTGCAAGAGGCGGATCATGTGTTGAACAACATCTTCTGCAAGCAGCCGTCCAGCCGGCCCTATCCGGCCGAGAACGCTGGCGACGATGCCTCGCTGACTCCCGCCGAAAAGAAACTCGCCGCCGGGCTCATGCGCGTGAACCACGCCGGAGAGGTCTCGGCCCAGGCGCTCTATCAGGGGCAGAGCCTGACCGCGCGCGACCCCGCCATCAGTGCACGGCTCAGGCAGGCGTCCATCGAGGAAAGCGATCATCTGAACTGGTGCCGGCGTCGGCTGGACGAACTGGGCGATCGCCCTTCACGGCTCGACCCCTTCTGGTATCTGGGATCGTTGGCCATCGGCATGGCCGCCGGCGTGGCCGGCGACCGCTGGAATCTGGGTTTTCTGGAAGAAACCGAATATCAGGTGGTGCGCCATCTGGACAGCCACTTGGAGCGCCTACCTGCCCAGGACACACGCAGTCGCGCCATCGTCGAGCAAATGAAGGAGGATGAGCTGGGCCATGCCCGACTGGCCGAGCGCCTGGGCGCTGCGAAACTCCCCGCCCCGGTCAAGGGACTGATGAAGCTGACATCCAAGGTTATGACCACGGTGGCCGAACGCATCTGACGCTGTTCGGCGAACGCCATTCCGCCCGCGTCCGTTCGGCTCTGTCAGTTCGTCAATCCCGGCAGGATCAGGATGGCGCCGCCCAAGACCATCAGCAGCGCGGCAAACCATGCCAGCCAGGCAGGAACATGCCGTTTCCGTTCGGGCTCACCCAGGCCGCAACAGGCCACTCGATTCAGCCCTCCCGGCGCCGAAAGATGACGCAGGCCAGCGGCGGCAACGTGATGCGCAAGGAATGCGGCTGTCCCATCCAGGGTTGTTCTTCGGAATTCACGCCGCCGGCGTTGCCCAGATTTGAGCCGCCGTACAGTTCCGAGTCGGTATTCAGGATCTCTTCCCAGAATCCGGCTTCAGGCGCGCCGATGCGGAAATCGTGCCTCGGCACCGGCGTGAAATTGATCGCCACAACCACGGCCCTGCCCTGGCGGTCGCGCCGCAGATAACTGAGCGTGGATTGCGCCGAATCGTTGCAGTCCAGCCACTGGAAGCCTTGTGGCTCGAAATCCACTTCGTGCAAGGCCGGAATCTCGCGCACCAGGCGGTTCAAATCGCGCACCAGCAACTGCAGGCCCCGATGCGGCATGAAATCCGCCTGATGCCAGTCCAGGCTCTGATTGAAGTTCCACTCGCTCCATTGACCGAATTCCAACCCCATGAACAGCAGCTTCTTGCCCGGATGCGTGTACATATAGCCGTAGAGTGCGCGCAGATTGGCGAATTTCTGCCAGTCGTCGCCCGGCATCTTGGCGGGCATGCTGCCCTTGCCGTGCACCACCTCGTCGTGCGAAAAGGGCAGAATGAAATTCTCGGTGTAGGCGTAAACCTGCGAGAAGGTGATTTCGCCATGATGATAGCTCCGGTACACCGGGTCCTCGCTCATGTAACGCAGCGTGTCGTTCATCCAGCCCATGTTCCACTTCATCGTAAAGCCCAGGCCGCCCAGGTACGTAGGCCGGGAAACCATCGGAAACGATGTGGATTCCTCGGCCATCGTCACCGCCCCCGGGAATCGTTCGTGCACCAGCTCGTTGAACTCGCGCAAAAAGGCGATGGCCTCCAGGTTCTCGCGCCCGCCATACTTGTTCGGCAGCCACTCGCCCTCCTTGCGCGAATAATCCAGATACAGCATCGAGGCCACCGCATCCACGCGCAAGCCGTCGATGTGATACTGATCCAGCCAGAACAGGGCCGAGGCAATCAGGAAATTGCGCACCTCGTTGCGACCGTAATTGAAGATCAGCGTGCCCCAATCCTTGTGCTCGCCCAATCGCGGGTCCTCGTGCTCGTACAGGGCCGTGCCGTCGAAACGGGCCAGTCCGTGCGAATCGCGCGGAAAGTGCGCCGGCACCCAGTCCAGAAACACGCCAATGCCATGCTGGTGGCAATAATCCACAAAATAGCGGAAATCGTCCGGGGTGCCGAAACGACTGGTCGGCGCGAAATAACCCACGGTCTGATAGCCCCAGGAGCCATCGAAGGGATGCTCGGTAATCGGCATCAGCTCGATGTGCGTATAACCCATCCACTGGCAGTATTCGACCAGTTGGTGCGCCAGTTCGCGATACGATAACCATTCGCCATTCTCACCGCGTCGCCAGGAGCCGGCATGCACCTCATAGATGGTGATGGGCTTGTCCAGCGGCGGGCCGCCGGCGCGTCGCGCCTCCATCCATTCCCGATCATGCCATTGATATTGCCGGGGATTGTGCACCACGCAGGCCGTGGCCGGACGCACCTCCATCTGCTGGGCATAGGGATCGGCCTTGAGGAAGACATCGCCGCTGCGCGACCGGATTTCATATTTGTAAAGTTCACCCGCGCCCAGCCCCGGAATGAACAGCTCCCAGACGCCGGAGGCGCCGCGCACCCGCATCGGGTGTTCGCGCCCGTCCCAGTGATTGAAATTGCCGACCACCGAGACCCGCTCCGCATTGGGCGCCCAGACCGCGAAACTGACGCCCGAAACCCCTTCGTGCTCGCGCACATGCGCGCCCAGAATGCGGTATTTTTCATAATGCCGACCCTCGCCGATCAGGTGCAGATCAAGATCGCCCAGCACCGGCGAAAAGCGATAGACATCCTCTTCCTCCCAGGCATGCCCTTCATGGTTTTCGATGCGAAACCGGTATGGCGTTTCGAAATCGCCGTCCGTCCACCGGACAAGGAAAAAGTCCGTGCCTTCGATGCGTTCCATCGGCAGTTCGCGTTCGCCGGCGAGCAGCCACATCCGGCGCGCACGCGGCTTGAAAGCGCGCACCACGACGCCGACATCGGCGGGATGACGCCCCAACCATGCAAAGGGATCATGGCTGCGCGCCTCGGCGATGCGACGCGCTTCATCCGGAAGCGTTATGTGCGACATTAATCTCTTCCTTTTTTCATTGGGTTATGAGGGGTTGTTCAAGCGTTACGTAATCACGGTTGGGCGATCCATGCCGGTGAATTCCGGCAATCGGGCCACGCTCCGGGCCGCCGTGATCAGCGGCGCCAGCGCCTCTTGCGCATCCTGGTCGTGACGTGTTGCATCCGGCTCATAGGCCTCGAGATAGACGCGCACGGTCGCGCCTTCGGTGCCGGTGCCGGAAAGGCGGAACACGATGCGCGAACCATCCT
Organism: uncultured Zetaproteobacteria bacterium; assembly: GCA_964418535.1. Classification (GTDB taxonomy): domain Bacteria; phylum Pseudomonadota; class Zetaproteobacteria; order Mariprofundales; family Mariprofundaceae; genus JALVTX01. The sequence goes on from CAYQMA010000041.1 coordinate 7,728, forward strand.
CGAACAGAATCCGCAGGCCCTGATGGCGACTTTCGCTGCCGTCCACCGGGTCGCGGTAGGCGAAATCATCGCACAGTCGAACCGTGCGACCGGCCAGCGCGCTTCCCTGCAGGGAGGGGAAGCTGTCGCGAAGATGCGCCATCATGGCCTGCGCACGTTCGGCATCCACGCCCTCGTAATCGTGCCGCGAATAGACGTTGCGGCCGAAGCGCCGCCAGTGATCGCGCACCACGCTCTCCACCGATTCCCGCCGTGCGGCCAACACGTTCAGCCAGAACAGCACGGCCCACACGCCGTCCTTCTCCCGCACATGGTTGGAACCCGTGCCAAAAGACTCCTCGCCGCACAAGGTCACCCTGCCGGCATCCATCAGGTTGCCGAAGAATTTCCAGCCGGTCGGCGTCTCATAACAATCCAGCCCAAGGCGCTCGGCCACACGATCCACAGCCTGCGACGTGGGCATCGAGCGCGCCACGCCGGCCAGGCCATCGGCATAACCGGGCGCCAGCGTTGCATTCGCCGCCAGAATGGCCAGCGAATCGCTGGGCGTGACAAAGAAGCGCCGCCCCAGAATCATGTTGCGGTCGCCATCGCCGTCGCTGGCCGCGCCGAAATCCGGCGCATCCGCAGCCTGCATTGTTGTCACCAGGTCGCGCGCATAGGTCAGGTTCGGATCGGGATGACCGCCGCCGAAATCTTCCCTGGGCTCGCCATTGACAACCGTGCCCGGGGGCGCGCCCAGCATGTCCTCCAGAATCCGCCGCGCATACGGGCCGGTCACCGCGTGCATGGCGTCGTAGCGGAGGCGGAAGCCCGAAGCGATCAAGTCGCGAATGGCGTCGAAATCGAACAGCGACTGCATCAGCGCCGCGTAATCCTCCACCGGATCCACGATTTCCACGCGCATTTCGCCCAGCATCTGAACGCCCACCTCATCGAGCGCCACATCGCCGGCATCGAGCAGACGATACTCCTGAATCTCGCGGCTCCGCGCATAAATGGCCTCGGTGACGCCCTCGGGCGCCGGGCCGCCATTGGCAACGTTATATTTGATGCCGAAATCGGCATCCGGCCCCGCCGGATTGTGGCTGGCTGACAGAATCAGACCGCCGGAGGCCTGATGCTTGCGAATCAGGTGGGAGGCCGCCGGCGTGGAGAGCAGACCGTCGCGCCCCACAAGCGCGCGCGCATAGCCATGCGCGGCCGCCATGCGCAGAATCACCTGAATGGCCTGCCGGTTGAAATAGCGTCCGTCGCCGCCGACCACCAGCGTTTTTCC
>CAYQMA010000042.1:0-8969 GCA_964418535.1 uncultured Zetaproteobacteria bacterium
GCCTCCTCGCCGCCTTCGCGTCGGGCCGCGGCCGACCCGAGCGCCGCCACCCGATCAGCCACCTCTCGCGTGAGTTTCGGGTGCGCCAGCGCCGCATAGGCATGGCGGATAACCGCCGCATCATCTCCCCGCGCCTCAGCCTCGCGCGCCAGCCACAACCGCAAATAGGGCACGAGCGGATACTCGGGATACGCCGCCAGCAAGGATTCGGCCTCTGCCGCCGCCTGTTCCCTGCCCAGAAGCAGCATCAACTGCACGCGGCGGAATCTTGCTTCCACGGCCAGATCAGGCGCAGCCTGGGCCGCCAGTTGCGTCATTCCCGCCAGCGCGCCTTCCACATCCCCTTCTTCCAGCGCCCGGCGCACCAACGCACCCACCTCGGGCGACATCGGCGGCACGGGCGCCAATTGCCGCGCCGCGGCCGCCGGCCTGGCGGGTGCGGGCTTCGGCGCTTTTTTCGGCGCACAACCGGCCGCCAGCGCCGCCATCAGCGCCAGCATAACCATTGCGGAGGCGCGTCCGCCGGGATAACGTCGCCAGCACATGAACGCGCAGCCTAATGACATGCCCGCAAGCGGCCAACTGTTCGTTGTCGCCACGCCCATCGGTCATCTGGACGACATCAGCCTGCGCGCCATCGCCACCCTGCGCGAGGTCGATCTCATCGCCGCCGAGGACACCCGCACCAGCCGCAAGCTCTGCCGGCGTCACGGCATTGCCACCCCGATGACTTCCCTGCACGAGCATAACGAAGACCGCGCGTTGCGCGATCTGCTGACCAAACTGGAAAGCGGGATGCGGATTGCGCTGATTTCCGATGCCGGCACGCCGCTCATCAGCGATCCGGGTTTTCCGCTGGTGCGCGAAGCCCGGCGGCGCGGCATTCCGGTCGTGCCGGTGCCAGGCCCGTGCAGCCCCATCGCCGCGCTCTCGGCCAGCGGCCTGCCCACCGATCGCTTCACCTTCCAAGGATTCCTGCCCCGATCGGGTCGCGCGCGCAAGGCAAGGCTGGCGGCCATCACCAGCGCCGACATCACGCAGATCCTGTTGGAATCGCCGCACCGACTGGCGCGCACGCTGGACGACCTGATCGCAGCCTGCGGCGCGGATCGCGAAGCCTGTCTGGCGCGCGAAATCACCAAACTGCACGAAACCTTCATCACCGGCACGCTGGACGAAATCCGTCGCCGGATCGCTGACGGCGTGCGTGGCGAAATCGTGTTGATCGTCGCGCCGGCTTCAGCAAGCGGCAGCGACCACGAGCCCGATGACGCCGCCATCCGGCAACGGCTGAACGCGCCCGATGCCCTCGCCCTGCCGCCTTCGGCGCGGGCGCGGCTGGTGGCTGCGGAACTGGGTGTGTCGCGCCGGCGCGTCTATGCCCTGATCACGCAAGAAAGCCGCGAAGCGGAACGGTGAGCACCGCCCGGGGTCGCGAAGCGGAGGAGCGCGTCGCGCGCTATCTGAGGCGTCGCGGCTGGCAGGTGCTGGATCGCAACGCGCGCGGGGGCCGCGGCGAACTGGATATCGTGGCCCGGAAAGGCGACATGTTGGCCTTTGTCGAAGTCAAGCGCCGCCAGCGGCGCGAGGACGGCCTGCTGGCCGTCCATGCCGACAAGCAGGCCCGCTTGCGCTCGGCGGCCCAAGCCTGGCTGACACGTCATCCCGAGCACGCCGGTCTGACCTGCCGTTTTGATCTTGTTCTGGTCAGTCCCGGCATCGTCGGCGTTCGCATCGAGCACCTGCCGGACGTTTTCCGGTGATGACTTCCGGTTCGGGATGATTGTGCAAACGGGGGCGAACAGACAGGATACGGGCATGCGCGATGAGCCCGTGAACATCATCCGTCAGGCCTTCATCGAAGGCGCGGAACTCCGCCGGAATTGCCTGCAGGAGCTCTCTTCGCCGCTGCTGCGCGCGGCCGCGATTCTGAGCGAGGCGCTGCGGGCGGGCGGCAAGATTCTGGCCTGCGGCAACGGCGGTTCGGCGGCCGACGCCCAGCATTTCGCAGCCGAGCTGGTCAACCGTTTCGAGCTGGAACGCCGGGGCCTGCCCGCCATCGCATTGACCCATGACGCTTCGGTCATCACCAGCATCGCCAACGATATGAGCTTCGATGACGTGTTTGCGCGGCAGGTGGAAGCCTTGGGTCGCCAAGGCGACGTGCTGCTGGCCATTTCGACCAGCGGCGCATCGGCCAATGTATTGCGCGCCGTGACCGCAGCTGGCCGGCTCGGCATGCGCGTGGTGGCGCTCACCGGCCGGGATGGCGGCGCCTTGGCCCGCTCTCCCGAAGTGAGCGTGACGCTGAACATCCCCCATGCATCCACGCCGCGCATTCAGGAAATGCACATCACCTGCCTGCATGTGCTGTGCAGTCTGATTGATCGAGAATTCCATCCGGGAGACCGTTCATGAGTCTGAAACCCCTGCCTCTCAATCGTCTGAAAACCACGCCCCTCGCCAAGCGCCGCACCGACGCCGAGGATGCGGACTTCGGCTCGCCTTTTCGCGCCGGTGGAACGTTTGAAGATTTCTTATGCTCATTGCCCGGCATCGGCGCTGCGCGCGACTTGGTGGAACTGCGCGATGTCATCGTTTCCGCCCACCGGCGCGGCAAGGGCGTGCTGCTGGGCTGCGGCGGTCATGTGATGGACGCGGGGCTGTCGCCGCTGATCGTGCGGTTGATGGAGCAACGAATCGTCACCGGCGTGGCCATGACAGGCGCCGCACTACTGCAGGATGTGGAGATCGCGCTCTCCGGCCACACGCTCACCTCCTATGACCGGGACGCGGATGGCGGCTATCGCGTCACCGAGGAAACCACCGGCCTGATCAACGAAGCCATCAATTTCGGCGCCATCGAAGGCTGGGGCATCGGCCGCAGCGTCGGCGAAAAAATCCTGGCTGAAGAGCCTGAACACCTTGATCGAAGCATCGTCGCCACAGCGACGCGCCACGGCATCCCGCTGACCGTTCATCCGGCCATCGGCGCCGATGCGTTCAACCTGCATCCAGCCACCCATGGCGAATCGCTGGGCGCCGCCGGCCTGATGGACTTCCGTCTCTTGGCTTCCATGCTGGCAGAATCCAACGGCGGCATCGTGCTGAACGTTGCTTCAGGGGTCATTTTGCCGCGCGTGCTGATCCAGGCTGCGGATGCGGCGCGCAATCTGGGCAGGAAAGTGGAAAACCTGACCTGCGCCATCGTGGATCCCGCGGCCAGCGCCACCGCCGTGGCCGATGTGGCCGACCGGCTCTCCCAGCCCGGCGGCCGGGGCCTGTGGCTGCCCGCGCCCGACGAACTGGCGCTGCCGCTGTTGTTTGCTGCGGTTCAGGACGTGCTGGGAAACGATCATGCCTGATCCGAATGAGCCCAGGCACTGGAATCAGCGCGATCAGAAACCGCCCATTCTGCAATATCTGCTGCTGGCGCTGGCCTGCGCCGCGCTGGCCTGGCTTTTGGCCAGGTAGGCAACACCACCGCCTCATGAGGAGACTGATCATGCGAACACTTCATGTGCGCGCCTTCACCTGCGGCATGCTGCTCGCAACCGCCGTTGCCCTCTCAGGCTGCTTTGCCACCACCATTGTCGCTGGCACCGGTGCTGCGGCCAGCATTGCCCACGACGAACGGTCGCTGGGCACCCGCATTGATGATGCCACGATTGCAGCCAAGATTGATGCCCGCCTGATCGCCGAGGAAGACCTGCCTTCACGATGGATCAGCGTTGAGGTCATTGACGGCGATGTGCTGCTGACCGGCTACCTGCCGCGCCGGGATCAGATCGAACGCGCCATCCAGATCTGCCGCGACACCAAGGGCGTGCGCTCGGTGCGCTCGGAAATCAAGCTGGGCGCGCCCAAGGCCAAGCGCCTGATTTCGGACACCACCATCACCACCAATGTCAAACGCAAGCTGTTCAACGACAAGGAGGTTTCGGGCTTCACCGTGCATGTGGAAACGGTGGACGGCAAGGTCTATCTCCAAGGCATCGTGGACAATGAATTGCAGCGTCAGCGGGCGGCCACGCTGGCGAAAGAGGTGGAAGGCGTCACCAGCGTCGTGAATCTGCTCCGCGTCCAGCGATGAGGCGGGGCGCAACGCCATTGCCCGAAGCGCTGGAACGCATCGCCGAATGGCGAGCGCAGGACATGCGCATCGTATTCACCAACGGTTGCTTCGATCTCCTGCATCCGGGTCATGTGGACTATCTGGAACGCGCCCGCGCGCTCGGCGATGCGTTGATCGTGGGGCTGAACGATGACGATTCCATCCGTCGTCTCAAGGGGCCAACCCGCCCGATCAACCCGCTGGCCGACCGAGCCCGAATGCTGATTGCGTTGCGCGCCGTGGACATGGTCATTCCCTTTCAGGAGGACACGCCGCTGGCGCTCATCACGGCCATCGGGCCCGATGTACTGGTCAAGGGCGGCGATTACCGCCCCGACGACATTGTCGGCGCGGATCAGGTGCGGGCATCCGGTGGCGAGGTTGTTGTCATGCCGTTCATCGAGGGCTATTCCACGTCGGCGCTGATTGCGCGCATTCGCGCGCTCCCGGAGTGAATCCCGGCATGAACACCACGCTGACCATTGTGGCGGACGCCCATATCCTGGGCGCGGCTTCCGCCTTCACGCATATCCCGGGCTACCGGGTCTCGCTGCGCCTGCTGGAAGCCCCGGAGATCACGCCCGACGCCGTACGCGACGCCGATGTGCTGATCACCCGCTCCTCCACGCGCGTGGACGCCTCGCTGCTCGAAGGCTCGCGCGTCCGCTTTGCGGCCACCGCCACCATCGGCGACGATCACTACGACAAGGCCTGGCTGGCCGCGAACGGCATTGAATTCGCCAACGCTGCCGGCAGTTCGACCGGCTCGGTGGTCGAATACATGATCACGCTGTTGCTCGAGCTGCATCAGCAGAACCTCATCCGGATTCCGGACACCTGCATCGGCGTCATTGGCGCCGGTCGCATCGGCTCCCGCGTGGCCCGCGTTTGCGAACAGATGGGCATGCGCGTGTTGATCAACGACCCGCCGCGCGCCCGCCGCGAAGGCCAGGCGGGCTTCTCGGAACTGGATGAACTGCTTGCACGCGCGGACATCCTGACGCTGCACACCCCGCTCACCCGCTCGGGCCCGGACGCCACGCACCACCTGTTGAATGCCGCCAGGCTCAATGCCTTCCATGGCTTCGGCGTGCTCAACGCCGCTCGCGGCGCCTGCCTGGACAATGCCGCGCTCCTGGACTGGCTGAACGCCGATAATCGTCGCTTTGCGGCCTTGGACTGCTGGGAGCATGAACCCGCGCCAGACGCAGCGCTGCTGGCGCATGAGCGTGTGGCCGTCGCCACGCCGCACATCGCCGGCCATTCGCTGGACGGCAAGGCCGCCAACACCTGGTTCGCCTACCGGGCGCTGTGCCGATGGCTGAAGGTGGAACCGGTCTGGAGACCGGAATCCAGCCTGCCCCCGCCGCCGTCGCCGATCACCGTGGCATGCGCCCAAGACCTGTGGCGCGATCTGCACACAGCCGCCACCGCGCTCTATGACATTCGACGCGACGATGCAGCGATGCGCCGTTGGCAATCGCTGGATGTTCCAGCCCGAAGCGCCGCATTCACGCGCTATCGCCGGCATTACCCCGAGCGCCGCGCCTGGGACAAGGCGCCGCTGCGACTGGATGGCGCAACAGCGGAAACGCGCGATCTCGCCCACGCACTGGGCATGAATCTGGTCTAAACTGGAACCGAAATGAACGAACGCAAACCGCCCTGCAACCGGCTGATCTGGATGGACCTGGAAATGACGGGACTCGACCCGGACACGGACACCATCCTCGAAATCGCCACCATCGTCACCGATTCGGAGCTGAACATCGTTGCTGAAGGGCCGAACCTGGTGATTCATCACGATGCCGAAGCGCTCGCCCGCATGGACGAATGGTGCCGGCAGCATCACGGCGCCTCGGGGCTTTCCACGCGCGCGCTGGCTTCCAATCTTTCGCTGCGCGAGGCCGAGGAACAAACACTGGCCTTCATTCGCCAACACGCGCCCGAACGCGAAGCGCCACTGTGCGGCAATTCCATCCATCAGGATCGTCGTTTCCTGGCGCGCCATATGCCGGCCATCGATGCCTGGCTGCATTACCGGATGATCGATGTCAGCACCATCAAGGAACTGGTTCGCCGCTGGTATCCGGAGCTGCCGATCCCGGAAAAACAGGGCGCGCATCTGGCGCTGGCGGACATCCGCGAATCCATCGCCGAACTGCGCTACTATCGCCAGCATGTCTTCGTAGCAACGAACAACAGGAAAGCGTGACAGCCATCACTTGAGCGCCAGGCACATGGCGACATGATGCCCCCGACGTTGAACCCTCAACACAAGGAGGCACGCCATGCGCAACACCCGATGGATGACATTGTTTCTGGTTCTTGTTTTCACGGCCTTCGCGGCGGCGCCGGCACGGGCGGCCACGCTGGAAGATGCCCAGCAAGCCATCGAAACCGCAACACAGCTACGCGCGGATGAATTCGCGCCCAGACATCTGAACAACGCCCGCAAGGCGCTGGCGGATGCCGAATCCATGCTGCGTCAGGGCAAATCGCCGGACGCGGTTCGGCAACGGCTCGATAAGGCCGTTGCCGATGCCAAGGATGCCGCCCGCCTTGCGCAAGCGTTCAGCCAGCGCTTCCACGACCTGGTCGAAAGCCGCGACCGCATGCAAATGGCGGACAGCAAGAAGTTCCGGGCTGATCTGGCCAAACGCGCGGAAGACGATTTCGCGCGCGTGGTCAAAGCCTTTGAGAGCGGACGCGAGCACAAGGCGACCGAAACGGCCAAAATGGCCCGCAACACCATCCATGCAGCCGAGGTGGTCGCCGCCCGCGAGCAGATTGCCAAACCGTTGGTTCACGCCATTTCCGGCGCCCGCAAGCTTGATGCCCGGAAATATGCGCCCAAGGCCATGACCGAGGCCGTCAAATCGCTCAAGCAGGTGGAACGAATCATTCGCGAAACGCCCAACGAACAGACGCGCGCCTGGTCTATTGCCAAACGCGGGCAGATCGAGGCCCGACGCGCCGCCCGCATCGCCGCTTTCGGCCGCAAGTTCCGCAAGGATCCGGCAACGATTGAGCGCTGGATGGAAGCCCGGGACAAGCGCATGCGAATGCTGGGCGAAGTCATGGGCGTGGAACTGAACCGGGAACAGACGCCGGAAGAGCAATTGACGCTACTCACCCAAGCTGCGCAGGACATGAAGGAAAGCCATCAGGCCCAGATGGACGATGCCGAAAAGGCCATCCGCGACTTGTCCGAGAAACTGTCGAAATATGAGGCGCAGTACAAAAGCGACCTGGCCGCGCTCGGCGAAGTTCGTCGCAAGCTCCAGCTCAAACGGGATGCCGAGGCCAAAATCAAGCGCCTGACCAAGCTGTTCGATCCCAACGATGTGGATATCCTGCTGACACCGGATGCCGATGTGATTCTGCGCCTGAAATCGCTGAATTTCCGCAGCGGCAGCGCCGCCATCCCGCCCGCAGCCTATCCGGTGCTGGACCATGTGCTGGAATCCATTGCGCTGTTCAAGGGCCGCAATGTGCGCGTTGAAGGACACACGGACTTCATCGGCAGCACCGCCTACAATCAGGAACTCTCCGAACGCCGGGCGCAGGCCGTGCGTGAATATATCCAGTCGCGACTGGATACGACCTCAGGCATTGATATCAGCGCCGTGGGCTATGGCGAGAACAAACCCATCGCCAACAATGAAACCGCCGAGGGCCGCGCCCGCAACCGCCGGATTGACATCGTGCTGCTGGCTCCGAGAAGCTGACTGGAAGCCCGGCGCGTTTTGCGCTATATAAAAAATATAGGCAAGCGAAACATAGAAAGGGGGGTGTATCCATGTTCCTGAAGGATTCGCAAACGGGCGATCTGGTCGAAGTGCTGGATCCGAAGGAGATGTTCAATCCGGCCTCGCCGACGATGAAGGTGCGCTATCAGGCCGGCGAGGATCTGGGAGATCCGGTGGAGGTCGAGAAAACGAAGCTGGAATTCCCGTCGGGAGAGCCGCTCCCCAAGTGCTGGGTGGACATGCATTATCGCGTTCACTTCTGACATGGAAGTCGCTCGCAGCATGCGGGGCGGGTGAGCGGCTGATCCGCGTCGGACCCGTTCCCGGAATGGAATGCAGCCCAGGGCGACTCCCGAGCCGGCATCCCAATCCGGAAAGCGCCTGAAAAGCGGCCGGTCTTTGCCCGGCGGATGGTTCATGGGCCGGGCAGCCTTCCCGCTGTTGGCGCGCAAACGGACTCGGCAACAGGCAGAAGCGGCCTTTTTCAGGCCGCCGGCAACGGTCCATCGAAATTTCTTGCATCCATCCCGCTTTGACAGAATAATCCGCCCTCCTCGCAGCCAGCGGCGCGGCCAGGTAGCTCAGTTGGTAGAGCAGAGGACTGAAAATCCTCGTGTCGGCGGTTCGATTCCGTCCCTGGCCACCATATAAAAATCCATCAGCATCCATAACGGCCCGGAAACGCTTATGTTTCCGGGCTTTTTTGTTTGCGGTTTGTCCGAACAGGTGCTATTTTGTCCGTCAGAAACCGGCCAAAAGTGACGGACAAAACGACGGACAAAAAGGCTTGAGCCGGCGACTCCCCGGATTTTGTCCGTCAAATTGGCTGAAATCCATTGTTGCTCAGGGAGTTACGAGAAAACTACCCCCTGAGCCATGGAGGCGCGCCATGCTGACAGTGCCGAAGATCGAAAGCGCCAAGCTGCCGGCCAAGGGTGAGAGGCCCTACAAATTGAGCGACGCCGGCAAGACTCCCCGGCTTTATCTGCTGGTGACTCCATCCGGGAAATACTGGCGATGGGATTTCCGGCTCAATGGCAAGCGCCGCACACACCGCCCAAGGCGCCAATCCCCGCTACGTCGTCACCAACATCCAGGGCGAC
>CAYQMA010000043.1:0-8637 GCA_964418535.1 uncultured Zetaproteobacteria bacterium
GGATCAGGATGCCGGCGCCGTCGCCTTCGCGCGGATCGGCGCCGGTGGCGCCGCGGTGCGTCAGGCGCAGCAGGATCTCCAGGCCCTTTTCGATGATATCGTGACTCTTGCGATTCTTGATATGGGCGATGAACCCGACGCCGCACGCATCGTGCTCGAAGCGAGGGTCGTACAGGCCCTGACGGGCGGGAAATGCGGGATGTGCTGTCAACGGGTTCATGCCTGCTCCTCGTTGTATCGCGATGTGAATGGACGGCGCGGCCGCAGGTGCCCCGGTCGCGCAGGGTCGCGCAATCTAGCGAAATCGTCGCCGATGCTCCAGCGCAAAGGCAGGCCCCGGTGACGCAAACCAACTGCCCGACTTGACACAAACTATCAAAACTATAAATTTCGACGCAACTGATACGTTCATCATTTCGAGCAAAATCGCAACGCATGAGGTGTGCATGACATATCTGACCACCGGCGAAGCCGCGCGCTTGTGCGGCGTGCAGTTGAACACGATCAAGAACTGGATTCGCAGCGGCGAGGTGCCGGCCATCCGGACACCGGGCGGCCACTGGCGCATTCCTCGCGCGGGCTTTCTGGCATTCATGGAGCGCATGGGCATCCCCGTGCCGGAGGAGCTGAAGAACGACGGAAAGAAAAAGCCGTCCATTCTCATCATCGACGATGATCCGGCGGCGCACGAATTGATGAGCGGCATCCTCGGCCTGGAGTTGCCGGACTGCGACATCCACTCGGCTTTCGACGGATACACCGGCCTGATCGACATCGGGAAATATCAGCCGGATCTGATCCTGCTCGACATCATGCTGCCGGAAATCAACGGTCTGGAAATCATCCACCGGCTCAAGCAGCCCGATTCGCCAATGCCGGATGCGCGCATCATCGCGGTGACCGCGGCCTCCGATCGCAAGCTGGTGGTCAACCGCATCCGGGCGGCGGGGCCGGAGGCATTGCTGTTCAAGCCGCTCGATGCCGCCACGTTCGCCCAAACGGTGCTGCGAGTCCTTGGTGAACCAGCGGATTCAGGCTTCTGTGAGAAAGGCTCGGGGATCTGACCTTGGCTTCCATTCTGTTCGTGGACGACGAGCCGATGCTGCTGGAGTTGTATCACGAGACGCTGGAAGCCATGCATCGCGTCCTGACAGCCGACGGCGTCGGTGCGGCGCTGGCGGTTCTGGAAAACGAGCCCGTGGACGCGGTTCTGTGCGATTACCGGCTGCCGGACGGGCGGGGTGAGGATGTCCTGGACTGGCTGCGCAAGCACCGGCCGGATCTTTTGACACGCACGGCGTTCCTGACGGGAGCGGACGTACCCCGAAAACAAGGCGAGAACATTCCGATATTGAAGAAACCCCTGGAAATGGAGCGGCTCATCGAAGTCGTGGAAGGCTGGTTTCCCGGAGGAGGCAAGGATGCCTGACGGATCAACGCCGTGGTTTTCACGGCTCAATGTGAAGGTGAACTGGTTTCTGGCCCTGTGCCTGGCATTGATGCTCGGCGGCGGACTGATGTGGCTGAATGCCGAAGGCCAGCGCATCATCGAGCAGGACGAGGTGGAGCGGGCGGAAACCACGGCCCAAACCGCCATTGCCAGCCTCAAGAGCATCATGCTGGCCGGGCGCGGCCCGATTGCGCACCAATGGCTGGAACGACTTTCGCAACAACCCGACATTGATTTTGCGCGCATCTATCGGGTGGACGGCACTGAAGCTTTTCATGACCTGAATACGGTCAAGGCCGTCAATGCGTTTCTGGGCGAGCAGCGGTTTCATCGCGAGCCCGTGCCTGGAGGAGGCCATATTGATGCCAGCCTGGCGCCCTTGTTTTCCAGGGTGGTGAAGCAAGGCGCCACCGTCAAACGGCGCGACGGCGACCGGCTGACCATGCTGTATCCCATTCGGGTTGAGAACGCCTGCCTGGCCTGTCACGGCTATACCGATCATCCCTTGCGCGGCGTGCTGGTGATGGGCCTGAACACGCATGCCGCCGCCTCGCGCGTGGGGCAGATGGTGAGCGTGGCCCGCTGGGGGTTGGTGTTGCTTTTGGGTTTGTTCATGGCCCTGGCCGCTTGGGTGTTCCGGCGGCAGGTGGTGCGGCCGCTGGATGAGCTTCGCCATGCGGCTCTGGCCATCATCGGCGGCCATCTGGATCATCGGATTCAGAGCGAGCGCAAGGACGAATTCGGCGTTGTCGCGCGGGCCTTCGATCAACTGGTCGATCATTTGCAAGCGGAGATTGCGCGCGAGAACCGCCAGGCCGAGCGCCAACGGCTGTTGACCGAGGCCGTGATCGAACTGTCGAAACAGACAGCCAAGGATTCGCTGCTGAAGCATGTGGGCGAGCTGGCCCGGCGCGTGACACACGCGCGTTACGCGATGGTGACCTATACGGACACCAACGGCGAGCGCCACTTGATGCCTTCCGGCATATCCGAGGAAGCAGCGGCAGCGATTGCGCATCCGCCCGAAGGCAAGGGCCTGCTTGGCCTGTTCTGGGAAGGGCATGAACCCGTGCGCATTGACGACATTGCCTCGCATCCCGAAAGCGTGGGCTTCCCCGAGCATCATCCGGTGATGAAAACGCTGCTCGGCGTTCCCGTCGTGTTTGCGAACGAACCCCTGGGCGCGATCTACCTTTGCGACCGTGAGGACGGCGAGCCCTTTGATGAAGACGACGAACGGATTGTGACCACGCTGGCGTCCGCCTGCGCGGTGGCCTTGTCCAATCTGCGCAACACCCAATCGGAACTGGCCCGCATCAATCAGCGGCTGCATGCGCGCGAAATCGAGCTGGAACTGCTGAACGAGGAACTGGTCAACGCCAACGAGGCCAAGAGCCAGTTTCTGGCCAACACCAGTCATGAATTGCGCACGCCGTTGAATGCCATCATCGGATTCTCCGAACTGCTGAAGAATCCGAAAACTGGCGAGCTGACGCCCAGACAACGACGTTATGTGGAGCACGTGCACGCCAGCGGCAAGCGCCTGCTCACCATCATCAACGACCTGCTCGACATCAGCAAGATCGAGGCGGGAATGATGACCATTGAGGAGACGTCGTGCAGCCCCTGCGAGATTGCCCGCAACGTGATTCAGGAACTGTTGCCGCTGGCTGAGCAGAAGCACATCGAACTGACGCTGGAAGCCGATTGCGGCGACGAGGAAAAGGTGGTGCTCGATGCCGGCAAGCTGCACCAGATGCTGGTGAACCTGGTGGGCAACGCCATCAAGTTCACGCCCGAGGAAGGCAAGGTCACCGTGCGCGTGCGTCTGAACCGCAGCAAGCCGGACAAGCCCCGGGTGGTGATGGCCGTGCAGGATACGGGCTGCGGCATTGCACCCGAAGACCAGGAGAAGATTTTCGAACCCTTCGTGCAGGCCAAGGGCGGACTGAACCGCGAGCACGGCGGCACCGGCCTGGGGCTGGCGTTGACCCGCAAGCAGGTCAATCTGCTGGGCGGCTCCATCCGCTTGCAGAGCGAGGAAGGCAAGGGCAGTTGCTTCACCATCGAGCTGCCGGCCGCGCCCGACAGCCAAGCGGCGAAAACAACGGACGCGGCAAGCGAAGACGAAACGGCAACCGCCACCGAGGCCGAACCCGTCGAGGTGGTTCCGTCACACGGGCCGCGTCCGAAGATCGTGGTCGTGGACGAGGATTCCGAACGTGCGGCAGCGACCATCGAACTGCTCGAAAAACAGGGCTACGAGGCGCATGTCACGGACATGGGCCATGTCGCCGAGCAGTGCGAGGCCCTGTGCGCCTATCTCATCATGCTGGGCATTCCGCGGCAGGAAGAGCATTTGCAACAGCGCTTGCAGGAGCTGAAAACGCATCGGGAGACCCGCGATCTGCCGGTGATCCTCGTGGGCGGCACGGCCGGAGATCTGGAGTTTTCGCTCGGGCCGGTGGATGTGTTGGAAAAGAGCGTCCATCAGCAGGAGATGATGGACATGATTTCGCGCTTCTGCCGCTATGTGCCGGCGCATCCCGAGGTGCCGACCGTGCTGGTGGTGGACGACGACGCATCCGTGCGGGAGTTCCTGAAGGAAACGCTGGTGACCGAAGGCTTCCGCGTGCTGCTGGCCGCCAGCGGCATCGAGGGCGTGCAGATGGCCATCGAACGCGAGCCGGACATGATCATTCTCGATTTGATGATGCCGAAGGTGAGCGGCTTCGATGTGCTCCGGCAACTGGAGCGGCATCCGAACACGTCCAATATCCCGGTGATTATCTACACAGCCAAGGAGTTGACGCGCGAAGAGGCGCTGAAGCTGGGACGGGAAGCCGAAAGCGTGCTCATCAAGGGCTCGCACGGCCGCGCGGAGCTCTTGCGCCGTCTGCAAAAGCTGGAAATGCTGTATCCGGCGCGGGCGCACCTGATCGATCCGGTGCTGGATTGTTTCAACATGCGCTACATGAAACGGCGGCTGGACGAGGAGGTTGCCAATGCCCGCCGCTACAGCCTCCAGTTTGCCATCGTGCTCTGGGAGATGGAGGATTATGGAGCGTATGTGCGCACCCACGGCGAACGGTGGGGAATTGCGGCGCTGAAGGACATGCTCGAAACGGTGCGCACGGTCACGCGACGGGGCGATATCTGCGCCCGCATTGACGAAGCGCGCTTCATGCTGCTATTGATGAATGCAACGCCCGCCGCGGCCATGCGTGTGGCGGAAAAGCTACGCATTCGCATCCGACATCAGCGTTTTCTGCTGCCGGACAACAAAACGGGGCAGATGCGCGCATCCTTTGCCGCAGCGCATTTCAACGAGGATGCCGAGGATGTGCAGCAGCTGTTGCGGGTCGCGGAGGAACGCCTGAGAGAAGCCATCCAGGCCGGCGGCGACCAGGGTTGCTATGGGGGTGAGTGATGAGTGCCCGAATTCTGATCGTGGACGACAATGAACTAAACCTGGAGCTGGCCGCCGACGTGCTGGAACTGGAGGGCTTTGAGGTGCGCACGGCGGGTTCGGGGCGCGAGGGCATTGAAATCGCCGAAACATGGAAGCCCGACCTGATTCTGATGGATCTGCGCATGCCGGAAATGAGCGGCCTGGATGCGCTGCAGGCGCTGCGCGAGAAAGAAACCACCAAAGACATTCCGGTGGCCGTGCTGACCGCCTCGGCCATGAAGGGCGATAAGGAGCGGCTGCTGAACAGCGGCTTTACGGCTTACCTCTCCAAACCCATTGATCCCGCCAGCTTTGGTGAGCAGGTTGCCGAGGTGATCGAAACCGCACAATCCCGCGCACAGATGGACTGATGGCGATCGTCCCGTCTCCATCAACCCTCAACCGGCTGGTTGAACGGCTAGGCAAGGAGCTGAACGCAAGCAAAGCGGAGATCCGCGCCTTTGTGCAACATGCTGTCAACCTTGATGCGTCTGCCGGGGATGAACGGCCATTCGCCGAGATCGTGCGCAAGCTCTTGCGCCAAGGACTGGCAACCGGGCACGTGCTGGCGGCGCTGCTGGAATGCGAATGGGCCAGCATCCAAGCACTGATCGCGACGCATGGGAAAGGGGGCCATGAAGCTCCGGAGAGCCCCGATTTCTGTCGCCGCCAGGTGGCGGAGCTGACATCCTGCATCCAGCATTACAACCATCTCCAGGCCGTGGTGGTGGAAGAAGCCGAAGCGGTTTGGAGCCGGACGCTGGCCGACGAACGCATGCATCGCGTGCTGGCAGAGGCCAGGGTGCGCTGGCTGCGGCACCGCAGCATCGAGTTGCACAACTACTTCATGGAGATTCCCGTTCGGGTCCAGTTGGAAGTGGTGGATGTGGTCGAGGATCAGATCGTGGCCGTATATTCGCCCGAGGCGGCGATGGTCTTTGCGGCGGCGGATGATCTGCGCACCGCCTGGGCATCGGCCAGCGAAGGGCTGAGGCTGCGCATCTATGGTCGGGAGCGGCGCGGAAACCGGCTGTATCTCACCGTGGATGGCGTGGAGCCGGATATCTATGCGCGCCGCCGTTATGTGCGGATTCAGCTTGAGGAACCCGCGCCTGTCGTGGTCGAACGGCAAGGAAAACCGAACCTTGAAGCCCGGATTCGCGACCAGTCGTTGCACGGCATGGGTTTGTTCTTGTCGGCGACAACGCCGGATGAAACGGATAAACTATTGAATGTGGGCGAACGCATTCAGTGCCATTGGAAACTGAACGGGCATGCGATGCAGACCGATGGCATTGTGCGCTGGCAGGCTATGGGCAAGCATGGTCTGCGAGCGGGCGTCGAAATGACATTGGAGGCCGGCGTGCGGCATGATTTCCAGAACGTGCTGATGAAGGAGCAACGGATGGTGATCGGGCGCTTGCACATGCTGGGCTTGCCTTCTTGGCTTCAACCCGGGACGTAAACCGGTGAGCAAACAGGCATTCGCCGAACAGATGCGCCTGATGACCGACCAGACGCTGGTCGGTTCGATTGTGCGTCATTCGCCCGAAGCAATCGTCGTCGCGGACGAATCGGGACGGATTCAGTTATTCAATCCGGCAGCCGAACGAATCTTTGGCTGGCAGGCTGATGAGGTGATGGGCCGGAATGTCCGGATGCTGATGCCGGAGCCCTGGCGCAGCGAGCACGATGAATATCTCCGGCGCTATCTGGAAACCGGAGAGCCGCATGTGCTTTGCAAGCCGGGGCGGGAACTGGAAGCCGTGCGCAAGAATGGTGAGATTTTTCCCATCGAGCTGATGGTGGCCGAGATGGAAATGAGTGGTCAGCGTCGTTTTTTGGGCTTCATCCGCGACATTTCCGTTCGGAAACAACAGGAGGCCGAACTTCAGCGTCAGGCCACGCATGATGCGGTCACGGGGCTGCCGAACCTGGCGCAAATGGTTGAAGCGCTTCGCAAATCGATCATGGAGCACCAACGTCTGTTCCTGTTCTGCATCAGCATCGAACGCTTCCAGACCATGAACGAAGTGCTGGGCCATGCGGCGGGCGATCGCATCCTGTGGAATGTGGGTCGGCGCCTGTCCCAAACCTTCGAGGAAGGGGAGAAATATTCGCTGGCGCATATCGGCGGCAGCGCCTTCGCTTTGCTGATTGCCGAGCCCGAAGGCCACCCATTGAACACGGCCAACGCCATTCAGGACAGCCTGAAGGAGCCCCTGCATGTGCATACATTCCGGGTGGACGTGGATATCTCCATCGGCGTGGTGTGCTATCCCGATCATGGCCGGGATGCCGACGATCTTCTGCGCCGGGCCCGGATTGCGATGCTGGCCGCCAGAAACAGCCAGACGAACTTCGCCATTTTTGACGACGAAATGGAGTCCGACCAGCGTCAGCAACTGGAGCTGGCGGGCGAACTGCGGCAAGCCATCGCCGAAGAACAACTGGAGCTCCACTACCAACCCAAGCTGGATATCGAGGCGCAACGGATCGCCGGCGTGGAAGCGTTGGTGCGCTGGCATCATCCCGAACGGGGCATGATTCGTCCGGACTTGTTCATCCCCATGGCCGAAGAAACGGACATCATCCATGCCTTCACGGCATGGCTGTTGCGCGCTGCAGCGCGTCAGGCCGGCGCCTGGCAGGAGATGGGGCTGGACTGGTCCGTGGCTGTCAATCTGGCGCCGCGCAACCTGCTGGATGCGGACCTGCCGCAGAATGTGGCGGAAGCAATCAGGGTATCGGGCATCCATCCATCGCGCCTGGTCGCCGAAATCACGGAACGCGGTTTCATCGCCGACCCCGATTCGGCATTGGACACGCTCCACAGCCTGCATGCGCAAGGGGTGCCGATCTCCATTGATGATTTCGGCACCGGATATTCCTCGCTGGCCTATCTCAAGGATATGCCCTTGAGCGAATTGAAGGTGGATCGCACCTTCGTGCAAGCCATGAACACCGATGCCGGCGCCCTGACCATCGTCCAGACCGTGATCCAGATGGCGCATTATCTGGGCTTCGAAGTCACGGCCGAAGGGGTGGAAACCAACAACGAATTCGAGCGACTGAGATTCCTCGGCTGCGACAAAGCGCAGGGCTATCTGATTGCCCGCCCGATGCCGGCGGACGAACTGATGATCTGGGCGCGGCAGTCGGAGTGGTTTCCCGATTGATATCCATTCGTCCCACCCGGGCGTCGAATCTTTGACCTCAAGGCCTGATGCATCACAATGGTCGCATGAATGATGAGGCCGCTTTCGAAAGCATGGATGGCTCACGCCCGGGCGTTTGCCTGGCTGTGGGCGGCTCCGATTCCTGCGCCGGTGCCGGCATTCAGGCCGATCTGCGAGTGTTTGCAAGCCTGGGCGTGCGTGGCTGCTCGGCCATCACGGCGCTGACAGCGCAAAATCCTGCCCGCGTGCTGCGCGTGGAGCCCGTGCCGCTGGCGCAGTTCGACGCCGAACTGCATGCCATTTCCGATTATTACGCCATCGTCGCCGTCAAGACGGGCATGCTGACCAGCGCCGGACATGTCGCCACGCTGCTCGCATGGCTGGATGTGCAAGCGCCCGATGCGGCATTGGTGGTGGATCCGGTGATGCGGTCCAGCAGCGGCAAAGCGCTGCTGGATCAGGCCGGTGCGGATGCACTGAGGCGGGCGCTGGCGCCGCGCGGGACGCTGCTGACACCAAACCTGGACGAAGCGGCGGTGCTGCTGGAACGACCGGTG
>CAYQMA010000044.1:0-8545 GCA_964418535.1 uncultured Zetaproteobacteria bacterium
TGACTGTCGGTCATATGTATATGCTGAAGCTGCACCATCTGGTGGACGAGAAGATTCACGCCCGTTCCACCGGCCCCTACAGCCTGGTCACCCAGCAGCCGTTGGGCGGCAAGGCGCAGTTCGGCGGCCAGCGCTTCGGCGAGATGGAGGTTTGGGCGCTGGAGGCTTACGGCGCCGCCTACACCTTGCAGGAGATGCTGACCGTGAAGTCGGACGACGTGGCCGGGCGCACGGCGATGTATGAGTCCATCGTGCGCGGCGACATGAGCTTCAAGGCGGGCATTCCGGAGTCGTTCAATGTGATGACCAAGGAGCTGAATGCGCTGGCCATTGATCTGACGATGGTGAAGAAGCCCGAGGATGAGGCGGAAGAAGAACAGGAAGTCGAGGAGAACTGACCATGCGTGAAATTCTGCAAATGTTCCAGAAGCCCAGCAGCATCGAGGACTTCGACGGGCTGAAGGTCAGTCTGGCGAGTCCCGAGAAGATTCGCTCGTGGTCGTACGGCGAGGTCAAGAAGCCGGAAACCATCAACTACCGCACCTTCAAGCCGGAGCGCGACGGCCTGTTCTGCTGCAAGATTTTCGGCCCCGTGCGCGATTACGAGTGCCTGTGCGGCAAGTACAAGCGACTCAAGCATCGCGGCGTGGTCTGCGAAAAGTGCGGCGTGGAGGTGATTCAGTCCAAGGTGCGGCGCGAGCGCATGGGCCATATCGAGCTGGCCGCGCCGGTGGCCCACATCTGGTTTCTGAAGAGCCTGCCCTCGCGCATCGGTCTGTTGCTGGACAAGACGCTGAAGGAGCTGGAGCGCATCCTCTACTTCGAGTCCTATGTGGTGCTCGATCCGGGCCTGACCAGTCTGGAGCAGTACCAGATTCTGACTGAGGAGGAATACCTCGAGGCCTTCGACGAGTATGGCGACGAGTTCCGCGTCGGCATGGGCGCCGAAGCGGTGCGCGAGATGCTGGCCAATGTGGACCTGCATGAGGAACGTCAGCTTCTGCGGGCGCAGATCGCGGCCACCAAGGCCGAGACCAAGCTGGCCAAGCTGACCAAGCGCCTGAAGACCATCGAGGCGATGATCGAGTCCGGCAACCGGCCGGAGCGGATGATTCTGGAGGTGCTGCCGGTGCTGCCGCCGGAGCTGCGTCCGCTGGTGCCGCTGGACGGCGGCCGCTTTGCGACCTCGGATCTGAACGATCTGTATCGCCGCGTCATCAACCGCAACAATCGCTTGAAGCGGCTGCTGGAGCTGAATGCGCCGGAAATCATCACCCGCAACGAGAAGCGTATGCTTCAGGAGGCGGTGGATGCGCTGTTCGACAACTCGCGCAAGACCAAGCCGATCACCGGCAACAACCGCCGGCCGCTGAAGTCGCTGTCCGACATCATCAAGGGCAAGCAGGGCCGCTTCCGGCAGAACCTGCTCGGCAAGCGCGTGGATTATTCGGGTCGTTCGGTGATTGTGGTCGGCCCGGATCTGAAACTGCATCAGTGCGGCCTGCCGAAAACGATGGCGCTGGAGCTGTTCAAGCCGTTCATCTATCACAAGCTGGAGGCGCGCGGCCTGGCCACGACCATCAAGCAGGCCAAGAAGCTGGTCGAGCAGGGCATTCCGGAGGTCTGGGACATCCTCGAGGAGGTGATTCAGGAGCATCCGGTGCTGCTCAACCGCGCGCCGACGCTGCACCGGCTGGGCATTCAGGCCTTCGAACCGGTGCTGATCGAGGGCAAGGCCATCCAGTTGCATCCGTTGGTCTGCACCGCCTTCAACGCCGACTTCGACGGCGACCAGATGGCGGTGCATGTGCCGCTGTCCATCGAGGCCCAGACCGAGGCGCGGGCGCTGATGATGTCCACCAACAACATCCTGTCGCCGTCCACCGGCAAGCCCATCGTGGCGCCGACGCAGGATATCATTCTGGGCATCTATTACATGACCCGCGAGCGTCCCTTTGCGAAGGGCGAGGGCATGGTGTTTGAAAGCCCCAAGGAGGTGCAGCGCGCCTTCGACTCGGGCAAGGTGGATCTGCACGCGCGCATCGTCTGCCGCATCCGGGGCCAGCGCGAGCAAACCACGGTCGGCCGGGCGTTGCTCTCGACCATTCTGCCCGAGGAAATGCCGTTCTCGGGCCTGAACAAGGTGCTGACCAAGAAGGATGTGGCGGCGCTCATCGAAGACTGCTACCGGCTGGCCGGCAACAAGGCGACGGTGCTGTTCGTGGACCGGATGAAGAACATGGGCTACGAGTTCGCGGCCCGTTCGGGCGCCTCGTTCGCATTGGACGATGTGGTGATTCCGAAGGAGAAATACGATCTGGTCGCCAAGACCGAGGCCGAGGTCAAGAAGGTCCAGAAGCAGTATGCTGACGGCCTGATCACGGCCGGCGAGCGCTACAACAAGGTGGTCGATTTGTGGACGCACACCACCGAGGCCGTGGCGCGGGCGATGATGGAAAACCTGGCCACCGAGGAAGTGGTCTCGCCGGACGGCAAGAAGAAGGAGGTCATGAAGTCCTTCAACTCGGTGTACATGATGGCCGACTCCGGCGCGCGCGGTTCGGCGCAGCAGATTCGTCAGCTGGCCGGCATGCGCGGCCTGATGGCCAAGCCGGACGGCTCCATCATCGAGACGCCGATCACCGCCAACTTCCGCGAGGGGCTGACGGTGCTGCAGTACTTCATCTCCACGCATGGCGCCCGCAAGGGCCTGGCCGATACGGCGCTGAAGACGGCGAACTCCGGTTACCTGACCCGCCGTCTGGTGGACGTGGCGCAGGATTGCGTGGTGACGATGCAGGATTGCGGCACTACCCGGGGCATCGAGATGACGCCGCTGATGGAAGGCGGCGAGGTGGTCGAGGAGCTGGCCGAGCGCGTGCTGGGTCGCGTGCTGTTGGAGCCGGCCTGCGATCCGCTGACCGGCGAGGAGATTGCGCCGGCCGGCGCCATGGTCACCGAGGATCTGGCGGCCAAGATCGAGGAGGCCGGGGTGGATCGCGTGCGCATCCGCTCGGTGCTCACCTGCGAGGCCGAGCACGGCGTCTGCGCCACCTGCTACGGTCGCGATCTGGCGCACGGCACGCCGGTGAGCCTGGGCGAGGCCGTGGGCGTGATTGCCGCGCAGTCCATCGGCGAGCCGGGCACGCAGCTGACCATGCGCACCTTCCATGTGGGCGGCACGGCTTCCCGCGCGGCCGAGGCGGCGCATGTGGAAGCCAAGTTCGCCGGCACCTTCAAGCTCGAGAACGATGTCACCGTGGTGGACGAGCATGGGGTGGAAATCATCATCAACCGCCATGCCGAGGCGGTGATCGTGGATGCCTCGGGCGGCGAGCGCGAGCGCCATCGCATCCCGTATGGCGCGGCGTTGCGCGCGAAGCGGGATGCCAAGGTCAAGGCCGGAGAGGTGCTGGCCGAGTGGGATCCGTACACGATGCCGCTGATTGCCGAGGTGGACGGTCGCGTCCGCTATCAGGATATCGTCGAGGGCAAGACGATGCGTGAGCAGACGGACGAGGTTACAGGCCTGTCCAACCGCGTCATCACGCAGGTGTCCGAGGCGCGCAAGGTGGCGCTGCGGCCGCAGATCCAGCTCGTGGATCCGAAGAATCCGGAGGGCGAGCCGGTCATCATGCCGCGCACCGGCACGCCGGCGCGCTACTTCCTGTCTCCCGGCGCGATTCTGAATGTCGAGGAGGGCGAGGAAGTGAAGGCCGGCGCCGTGCTGGCGCGCATTCCGCGCGAGACGACCAAGACCAAGGATATCACCGGCGGTCTGCCGCGCGTGGTCGAACTGTTCGAGGCGCGCAAGCCGAAGAACCTGGCCTTTATCGCGGCCAAGGACGGGGTGATTTCCTTCGGCAAGGACATCCGCGGCAAGCGGCGTGTGATCATCACGCCGGACGATGGCTCCGACCCGATCGAGTATCAGATTCCGAAGGGCAGCCACATCATCGTCCAGGAAGGCGATCGGGTGCGCCGCGGCGAGCGGCTGATGGAAGGCTCGCCCGCACCGCACGACATCCTGAGCGTGCTGGGCATCGAGGCGCTGGCCAAGTACCTGACCGACGAGGTGCAGGAGGTCTATCGTCTGCAGGGCGTGAAGATCAACGACAAGCACATCGAGGTCATCGTGCGTCAGATGATGCGCAAGGTGCAGATCGTGGATCCGGGCGCGACGAATTTCATCGCCGGCGAGCAGGTGGAACGCTCGACGCTGATGGAGATCAACCGCAAGCTGGAGAAGGCGGGCAAGCCGCCGGCCACCTTCGAGCCGGTGCTGCTGGGCATCACCAAGGCGTCGTTGTCCACCGATTCCTTCATTTCCGCGGCCTCCTTCCAGGAGACGACCCGCGTCATCACCGAGGCGGCCCTGGCCGGCAAGGTGGACTGGCTGCGGGGACTGAAGGAAAACGTGGTGCTGGGTCGTCTGCTGCCCGCCGGCACGGGCTTTGCGTTGCGGCACCTGGTGCCCAAGCCGGAATCGTTCGCGCAAACACAAGCCGACGAGCCTGCATCGGGCGGTGAAGGCGATACCGGCATGGATGCCGGCGAGGAAGCCGCCTGAATCCCCCGGCAGTGATGGAAGCAAAAACGGCCGCCCATCGGGCGGCCGCTTTTGTTGCTGCTTGCTTCGTTTGATCAGGACAAATCGCGATCGGGAATCGCGATCAGGAGGGATGGTGAATGGAGCCGATGATCCGATTCGAACGGACGACCTGCTCATTACGAGTGAGCTGCTCTACCAGCTGAGCTACATCGGCTTGCGGCGCATATTCTAGCAGCCGCGAGCGCCTTTTGAAGCGCCGGGTTCAGCGTTCCGGAAGCAGGCCCTGCACGGCGGCGAGCAGCGCCGGCGCGGCGGTTTCCGTGCGCAGGATGCGCGGCCCGAAGGCCAGCCGGATGCAGCCCAGCGCATCCAGCGTCTCAAGGTCTTCCGGCGAGAAACCGCCCTCGGGGCCGATGACGAGACTGATGGCATGGGCATTCTCGATGCGCGGGCGGATCGCGCTCCATTCCGTCGCGGCCTCCGGATGCAAAGCCAGGCTCAGGCCATGCAGTTCGACGGATTCCAGCCGTTCATGCCAGATCACGGACGGCAAACGAGTGCGGCCGCTTTGCTCGGCCGCTTCAATCACGATCTTGCGCCAGCGATCGAGCCGCCGCTCAAGCCGTTCGCCGGCCAGCTTCAGTTGCGCCCGTCGGGTGCGCACGATTTGGAAGCTGGCGGCGCCGAGTTCGGTCGCCTTTTGCAGCACGGTTTCGATTTTCTCGGGCCGGCTGGCCGCCTGCACGATGTGAACCGGCAACGGCAGTTCGCGGTCGATGTCGCAACACGCTTCGATACGGCATGCGGCCTGGCGGCCATCGCAGCTGGTCAGCGTGGCGACGTATTCGCCGCCTTCGCCATTGAACAGGATGAGCGCATCACCGGCATTGGCTCGCATGACCCGCCCCAGATAATGCGCCTGCTCGCGATCGAAGGTGAGCATGGCGCCGGGCGTCAATGCTTGCGGCACGAACAATCGGAGGCGCTTCATGCGATGGATTGCGCCGCAAGCGGGATGGAAATGCAAGGTCTGACTGCGTCCTTGACCTCGGAAGCCGCCGGGCCATGATGCGCTCATGTTTTTCGGCCCTCTGGAATCCCTGACCTGGACGCCGGTGCGCCAATGGCGGCCGGATGAAGCGGGTCTGGATCGGGCCCAGGCCGCGGTGCTGACCGCGACCGGCTCGCTGACCCGCTTTCTTGAACGACATTACGGCATGCGGCTTGAAGTGCGGTTGCACGACCAGTTTGTGGATCGCGCCACGAGCGCGGAAGCGGTTTTGCTGGACTGTGCGGCCGGCACGCCTTCGTTGCGACGTCGGGTGTCGCTGATGTTTCGTGGTTCGGTGATGTTCGATGCCGAGTCGGTGCTGCCGTTGGACGGCGTCCATGCCGAACTGATGCACGAGTTGCAGGAGGGCGAGAAGCCCTTGGGCAATCTGTTGCTGGATCGCGGCCTGTCGCTGTCGCGCTCGGATCTGAGCGTGGCAAGCATCACGGACGGGCGATACGCCGGCTGTTGGGCGCGGCGCTCGGTGCTGCGCTCGGCTTCGGGCACGCGGGCGCTGGTGGTCGAGGTGTTTCACGAGGCGATGTGGCAGCGGCTGGCGCGCATGGCGAGGCGCTACCACTGATGCGCTTCCGCCCGGTGGGCACGGCGGGCGATTGGTTGCGCCTGTGGCGGGTGGATCGGCCTGTCGGGTACTGGTTGCTGCTGTGGCCGACGATGTGGGGCTTGTTTGCGGCTTCGAGCGGCCGTCCCGATCCGAAGCATCTGATGATCTTCGTGCTGGGCGTGTTTCTGATGCGTTCGGCGGGATGCGTCATCAACGATTTCGCGGATCGGGATTTCGATCCGCATGTGGCGCGCACGCGTGATCGTCCCATCGCCGCCGGTCGCATCGCGCCGGGGGCGGCGCTGGCGGGGTTCGTGTTGATGCTGCTGCTGGCGTTGCTGCTGGTCATGCAGACCTCCCGCCTGGTGGTCGAGCTGGCGGTCGTGGGCGCTGCTCTGGCCACGATCTATCCCTTTCTGAAACGGGTGACGCATGCGCCGCAGGCCTGGTTGGGCATGGCGTTCGGTTGGGGCGCGGTGATGGCCTGGGCGGCCGAGCGCGGAACCATCGTGGATTCGGCGGCGCCGTGGCTGCTGTTTGCCGCCAATATCTGCTGGTCGTTGTCTTATGACACGGCCTATGCGATCGGCGACCGGCCGGATGATGCGCGCATCGGCGTGAAATCTCTGGCGCTGTATCTGGGGCGGTGGGCGGTGCCGGCGGTGCTGGCGCTGGGCGCGATGGCATTGGTGTTGCTGGCGCTGGCCGTGCATGCCGCTGGCGGCGCTTTCTGGGCATGGGCGGGGTGGTCGGCGGCGGCGCTGTGGCAGGCATGGATTTCGTTCAGGCTCTGGCGCGCCGGCGAGTCCTGGAGTTTCGATTATTTCCTCCAGTCGCACTGGACGGGCGCGTTCATGACGGCGGGGCTGGCGGCCCAGGGCTTGTTTCCGGTTCCATGAAGGCCTACAATCACTCCGCAATGGGGGCGTCCCGGTTTCGACGGAGATGCTGAACCCCATGGCGCATGCCGGGTCGCCGAGCCCGTAAAAAACGGCAACGGCAAATAACTGCCAACGACGACGTAGAACTCGCTTACGCTGCGTAAGTGACCCAGTCGGACAGCTTGCCCATCGGCTGACCGAACTGGGCCATCAAGATGGGCTCGCTTCGCTTGCTGGAGACTCGTGGCGGCGGAGTCAGACTCCAACGAGCCGACCTTAAGGGCGCCTTGTCCGTTCGGTTTCCTTGAGGTGCTGCCGGAACGGACTAAGCATGTAGACCCATGGGCCGATGGTCTCCGGACGCGGGTTCGATTCCCGCCGCCTCCACCAGTTTCATCGCGATTTGCGGCGCTGTTGCGCCGTTTTTCCGTATTTCATGCAGGGTCAAGCCGCGCTTGACAATGCAGGGTTCATGGGGATAGTTGCCTGAGCCCGGTTTGCGTGATCTGGGTCACTCAATGCTCAGGGGAGGAGTATGACAGCCGGCTATCTGGCCACGCAGTATGCGCCTGTTTTCATCTTCATCCTGATCGCGTTCGCGATGGGCGCCGCGCCGCTTGTGCTGACCGTGCTGGTGGCGCCGCAGCGGCCGGACGAGGAGAAGCTTTCCGCCTATGAGTGCGGCTTCGAGGCGTTTGAGGATGCGCGCATGCAGTTCGACGTGCGCTTCTATCTGGTGGCGATTCTGTTCGTGGTCTTCGACGTGGAAACGGCGTTCATGTTCCCTTGGGCGGTGGTGCTGGACAAGATCGGTCTGTTCGGCCTGATCGAGATGTTGCTGTTTCTGGTGATCCTGCTGGTGGGCTATCTCTACGCCTGGAAGAAGGGTGCGTTGCAGTGGGAATAGAAGGGGTTCTGAGCAAAGGGTTTGTGACGACCACGGCGGACAAGGTCATCAACTGGGCCCGCACGGGCTCGCTGTGGCCGATGACGTTCGGTCTTGCCTGCTGCGCGGTGGAGATGATGCATGCGGGCGCCAGTCGTTACGACCTGGATCGCTTCGGTGTCGTGTTCCGGCCGTCGCCGCGCCAGTCGGACGTGATGATTGTGGCCGGCACGCTGGTGAACAAGATGGCGCCGGCGTTGCGCAAGGTGTACGACCAGATGTCCGAGCCGCGTTGGGTGATTTCAATGGGATCCTGCGCCAACGGCGGCGGCTACTACCATTATTCCTATTCGATCACGCGCGGTTGCGACCGGATCGTGCCGGTGGATATTTATGTGCCGGGTTGTCCGCCCACGGCCGAAGCGCTGCTCTACGGCATTATCCAGTTGCAGGAAAAGATCAAGCGCACCAATACGATTGCGCGGTGACGGCATGGGCGGCGTGAGCGAGAACCAGAGCGTGCGCGCGGGCGTGGATTTCGAGGCGTGGCCGGAACTGGCCGCGCTTTCCGAGCGTTTCGGCGATCAGATTCTGGCTGTCGCTGAAGGTC
>CAYQMA010000045.1:0-8445 GCA_964418535.1 uncultured Zetaproteobacteria bacterium
CGGCCGCATTGCGAATAATCCATTCCCGGGTTTCATGGATGTTCTTGCCGGTGGAGAGATCCATGATCGTGTCCGCACCCCAGCGCGTGGCCCAGGTCATCTTTTCCACTTCCTCGGCAATCGAGGAGCCCAGCGCCGAATTGCCGATGTTGCCGTTGATTTTCACCAGAAAATTGCGGCCGATGATCATCGGCTCCAGCTCGGGATGATTGATGTTCGCCGGAATGATGGCCCGGCCTCTTGCCACCTCGTCGCGAACGAACTCCGGCGTGATGACCGGCGGAATGCTGGCGCCGAAGCTTTCGCCCGGATGCTGCTTGGTGATCTCGCGCAAATGCTCACGCCGCTGGTTTTCGCGAATGGCGACAAACTCCATCTCCGGCGTGATGATGCCCTGGCGCGCATAATGCATCTGGGTCACGTTGCAACCCGGCTTGGCCCGCCGGGGCTTGCGAAGGTGCGCAAAACGCAAGGCCTCCAGCGCCGGATCGGCCAGACGCGCGCGACCATACTCGGAGCTGGGCCCGTCCAGCGTTTCCGTATCGCCTCGCTCCTCAATCCAGCGCTCGCGAATGGGCGGCAATCCCCGATTCAGGTCAATCTCGGCTTCAGGGTCGGTGTAAGGCCCCGAAGTGTCGTAAACCAGCACCGGCGGATTCTCCTCGAAGCCGTCACGCGTGGGCGTCGGCGACAGCCTGATCTCGCGCATCGGCACCCGGATATCCGGCCGGGAACCCTCAATATAGACCTTGCGCGAATTGGGCAGGGGGCGGCGGATTTCCTCCGCCACGCCAATTCGTTCGCTTGCCTTAGCTGTATGCCTTGCGCTCATGACGCCTCCGTGCTGCAACCCTTGACTTGTCCACGCCCGCTCAGGGGGATTTCAAGGGTGGACTATACCGGACTGCCACGGTCGGGTATAGACTCACCCCATGAACAACATCCCTTCGCTTTCCGCCCCAACCTTTCATGCCCTGACGCATGGCCTGGCGGCTGCGCTCCATCCCGCATGGGCTGTCCTCCGGGCTACGGGCAAGGATGCCCGCGACTACCTGCAAGGCCAGATCACCCAGGACATCCGACGCCTGAGCGCATCGCAGGCCATCCACGCCGCCCTGCTCACCCCCCAGGGCAAACCGGTGAGCGAACTCTACATTGCCTGGCGGAGGGATGACGAATTGCTGCTGATCGTTCCGGCCAGCCGGCGGCGTGAAACGCTGACCCGATTGACGCGGTTCCGGCTGGGTTGGGCGGTCGAAATCGAGCCGGCCGACGATCTGGCGCTGTGTTCGGTTCAGGGCGCCGCCTGCGATGAAGCGTTGGACCTCCTGAAGATGTCCCGTCCCGCAGATGCCTGGCTGGCCGCAGCCGGAGATGATGAAAGGCTTGTCGTGGTCATGCCCGCGAGGCCGCGCGGTTTATGGATGATTGCGCAACCGCAACGCATGCAGGTCGTGCTGGATCATGCGCATCGTATCCCCGAGGAAGAGCTGGAAGCCATGCGCATCCTGCGCGGTCTGCCGCGATTCGGCGTGGAATGGGACGAGCGTGTGCATCCGCTGAATGCCAATCTCATTGAATTCGACGGCGTCTCCTTCGACAAGGGCTGCTATGTCGGCCAGGAAGTGACCAGCCGCATGCACTGGCGCGGCGCGATTCGCAAGCGGCTCTACCGGGTGGAACTGACAGAAACGACACCCCCGGATTCCATCCCCTGTCCGATTGGCGCCAAAACGCCCGTGGGCGAACTGAAATCGCTTGCGCGCGATCCCGACGGTCGGCTCCTCGGCATCGCCTGGCTGCCCATCGAAATTGCCGAAGCCGGCGAGCATCTGGTCACCCCCGAAGGCATTCCCGTTCACGTCATCGAACCCTGCCGGATTTCCTGAGCGGATCGCGCCGCCACAAAACCGCGAACAGCATTCGGCGCCCCGTGAATGTGGGACATCCCGTTGCCGGCGGTGCTATCCTCCCGCGCATGCGACGCTATCTGGTCCGACGGCTGCTGGGCATGATTCCGCTCCTGCTTGGCATCACGCTGATTTCGTTCGCGATCATGCATGTCGCGCCGGGCGAGCCGGCCGTGGCCGGGCAGGAATTCAATCCCAAGGTGTCGGCGGCGGATATCCAGCGTCTGCGCGCCTACTACGGCCTCGACCAGCCGTTGCATATCCAGTACTGGCATTGGCTTGAACGCCTGGCGCATCTGGATTTCGGCGAATCATTCGCGGCCGATCATCGGCCTGTGCTGGACAAGATCGCCGAGCGCCTGCCGGTGACCTTGTGGATCAACGTGCTGGCCATGGCCTTCATCTTTCTGCTGGCCATCCCCATTGGCGTGGCCAGCGCCGTGCGCAAGGATTCGTGGTTCGACCGCGCAATGACCGTGTTCGTATTCATCGGTTTCGCGATTCCCGGCTTCTGGCTGGGACTGTTGCTGATGATTGCCTTCGGGGTGCAGCTGAACTGGCTGCCCGTTTCCGGCCTCCACGACTATGACTGGCGGCAGATGGATTTCTGGGCCCGGCAGGGCGACCTGGCCCAACACCTGATTCTGCCGGTGTTCGTTTCGGCCATCGGCGGCATCGCCGGGATGAGCCGTTTCATGCGCAGCGGCATGCTGGAAGTCATCCGCGCCGATTACATCACGACCGCGCGAGCCATGGGCGTGCCGGAACGGCGCATTCGCTACCGGTATGCGCTGAAGAATGCGCTGCTGCCCATCATCACGCTGCTGGGACTGTCGGTGCCGGG
Source organism: uncultured Zetaproteobacteria bacterium (assembly GCA_964418535.1). Classification (GTDB taxonomy): domain Bacteria; phylum Pseudomonadota; class Zetaproteobacteria; order Mariprofundales; family Mariprofundaceae; genus JALVTX01. Next base: position 2,755 of record CAYQMA010000045.1, read on the forward strand.
CATGATCGGCGGCTCGGTCATCGTCGAACAACTGTTTTCGATTCCCGGCATGGGCATGCTGTTCTATGGCGCGGTGATGGCGCGCGACTATCCCCTGGTCATGGGCATCACGGTCATCGGCGCGGTGCTGACCCTGCTGGGCAACCTGTTGGCCGATCTGGCTTATGCCTGGGCCGACCCACGCATCCGTCACGGAAGCGGCGCGGCCCGATGAAATCCCTCCTCTTCGCCATGCGCCGCCAGCCGCTGATGTTTGCCGGCGGCTGCATCGTGACCGTGGTCGCACTGCTGGCCGTGCTGGCGCCATGGATCGCGCCCTACGATCCGGCGGCCATCCATGTCCATGCCATTCTGATGCCGCCATCGGCCGAACACTGGTGCGGCACGGACACGCTCGGCCGCGATGTGTTCTCCCGCATGCTGTTCGGTGCACGGGTCTCGCTGGCAGTTGGATTCGTGGCCGTGGGCATCTCGCTCGCCATCGGCGTGGCGCTGGGCGCGCTGGCCGGCTTTTATGGCGGCCGCGTGGATGCCGTCATCATGCGCGCCACCGATATGATGCTCTGCTTTCCCACCTTTTTCCTGATCCTGGCCGTCATCGCTTTTCTGGAGCCGTCCATCTGGAACATCATGATCGTGATCGGCGCCACCTCATGGATGGGCGTGGCAAGGCTGGTGCGGGCGGAGTTCTTGTCGCTGCGACGGCGCGAATTCGTGCTGGCGGCCGAAAGCCTGGGCTCCTCGGCCATGCGCCTCATCTGGCGGCATCTGCTGCCCAATGCGATGGGGCCGGTGCTGGTTTCCGCCGTGCTGGGCGTCGCCGGCGCGGTACTGATGGAATCCGGCCTGTCGTTCCTGGGTCTGGGCGTGCAGCCGCCCGACGCGTCCTGGGGCAACATCCTCACCGAAGGCAAGGACAACATCCAGATTGCCTGGTGGCTGTCGCTCTATCCGGGGCTGGCCATCCTCATCACGGTGCTGGGTTACAACCTGCTGGGCGAAGGTTTGCGCGACCTGTTCGACCCACGACTGCGGGAGAGCAACCGCCGTGGATGAGGATCGCCGTTTCATGCGCCTGGCGTTGGAGGCGGCGCGAACGGCCGATGTCAGGGCTGAGGTTCCTGTCGGGGCCGTGCTGGTGTTGCCCGATGGCCGCAGCTTTGTCGAGCACAATGCGCCCATTGCCAGCCATGATCCCACGGCCCATGCGGAAATGCGCGCGATTCGCGCCGCCGCCGCAGCCATCGGCAACTATCGTCTTCCAGGATCCACGCTGTATGTCACGTTGGAGCCCTGCCCGATGTGCGCCGGCGCCATCGTCCATGCCCGGATTTCGCGCGTGGTTTATGGCGCGCGCGATCCGAAGACCGGTGCGGTGGAATCCCTCTACCGCCTGCTCTCAGATCCCCGTCTGAATCATCAGCCGATCGTCGAATCGGGCCTGTTGGCCGAGGAATCCTCGGCGTTGCTCAAAGCCTTCTTTCGCCGGCGGCGTTCCTCTTCCCGCCAGCCAGACTGAGCGCCCAATCGGCCACCGCCGAGGCCGGATCAGTCTCTCCCAGCATGGCCCGCAAGCGCTCGAATCGCGCCCGTTGACGGCGGGCCGCCTCGCCCTGCTCCAGAAGCGGCAGCGTTTCGGCCACGATACGCTCCACGCTCGCGTCTTCCTGAATCAGTTCGGGCATCGCCGCCTCATTCAACAGGATGTTCGCCAGACCGATGTATGACGTTCTCACCAGCATCCGCCCGGCGCGCACGGTCCAGGGCGAGGCGCGATAAATGAGCACGGTGGGCGTATCCCACAGGGCCAGCTCCAGCGTCGCGGTGCCGGATACCGCAATCGCCGCATCGGCGCGCAGCGCAAAACCCTCCTCCATCCGCTCCACGAAATCCACGCCGGCCTCCGCCAGTGGCGACAACAAGGCCCGATCAGCGCCCGGCGCCAGCGGCGTGATGGCCCGTACATCGGGATGATGACCGCGGATACGTCGCAACGCTTCCGCCAGCAGCGGCGCATGCCGGGCAATCTCCGAAGCGCGACTGCCGGGCAGCAGGGCCAGCAGCTTCTCGCCCGGTTTTGCACCGATGCGTTGTCGCAACGTTTCGGCGCGCCAGCCATCCTTGCAGGCGATGGCGCTGGGATTGCCGACATAACGCGCCGCGATTCCCCGCCGCCCGAACCAATCCGGCTCGAAGGGCAGAATGCAGGCCAGTCCGTCCTGCGACTGCTTCAGTCTGCGCGCCCGCCAGGCGCCCCAAGCCCAGAGTTTGGGGGCGATGTATTGCAATACCGGAACACCCATCCGCCGAAGCCGTCGGCCAAGATTCATGTGAAAACCCGGAAAATCCACCAGCACGGCCGCATCGGGCCGATGGTCACGCACATGCGCCAGCACCCTTGAGCGGACGGCATGAATGCGCGGCAGCGCGCGTATCACATCGGTCAACCCCATCACATTGAGCTCGCGCATGTCCGCCACCGGCGTGCAGCCGGCCTCGCGCAGGGCCGGCCCGGCAATGCCCTCAATGCAGAGATCGGGAACACGATCGCGCAACGCCCGCGCCAGCGCCGCGGCATGCATGTCGCCCGAAGCCTCGCCGGCGCTGACAAACACTCGCATGCTGGATTAGATGCCCTTCAGGCCAAAAACCGAGATGCCATGCTTCCGGGCCAGTTCCGCCACCTTGGCCCGCTCCAAAATCAATGTCTTGCCGGCCTCAACGGCCAGCGTCCGGCAGCCGGCCGCATGCATGACTTCGATTGTGGCGGCGCCAATGGCCGGCACATCGAAACGCAGATCCTGATTCGGTTTCGCCACCTTGACCACACAGGCCTTGCCGCTACCCAGACCGCCGCCGCGCGCGATGGCTTCGTCCGTGCCCTCGATCGCCTCCACGGCCAGCACCGCGCCATCCTGCACCACCACCGTCTGTCCGATATCGAGCGCGGCAATGCCGCGCGCCTGAATGTAGCCGAAATCCATGTCGCGAAAGGCGGAACGGGGCGGCTTGGGGCCAAACAGCGGGCCCTCGCCAGCCAGCAGGTCACCGGCATAGCGGGTCTGGGGCAACACCTCGATGCCCGCACGGGCCAGTTCCTCGACGATGGCCAGCATCAGGGTGTCGTCCTTGCGGTCGGGCAGCCGCGCCAGGGTGCGGATGGCGGTCAGATCCGGGCGAAAATTGCGGAACAGATGCAGCTTGCGCACCTTGCCGGCAAAAATGATGCGGGAAACGCCCGCATCCCGAAATGCCCGGATCATGCCGCCCAGCTTGCCCACATGCAGCCAGGTGACGGAATCGGACAAACGCTCGATCTCCGGCGAGGTTTCCTCGCGAGCCGCCACCGTGTGCAACTCCACGCCCTGGCGCTTGAGGCTGGCCGCCAGCTCCAGCGGAAATGAACCGAACCCCGCCACCAGACCCAGCCGGTCCGGCAGCGCGTTCCTGCTATCCGGCATCGCGCTTGTGCATCACGAGGCCGCGCTGGGCCGATTCGGCAAACTCGATCATTTCCAGCGCATGGGGATCGTCGCCGGCAAGATCGCGCGCCTGACGGATGCGGTCGGCCAGCGACTCGCCGCCCTGAAACAGCACGCGATACACTTGTTTCAGCAAACGCACATCATCCATCGAAAAACCGCGCCGCTTCAGGCCCACGAGATTCAGACCCGTCAATTCGGCGCGATAACCGCCCGAGACCAGACAAAACGGGGGCACATCCTTGTTGATGCCGCACATGCCGCCAATCATCACATAGCGCCCGATGCGCACAAACTGGTGAATGGCCGACAGCCCGCCGACAATGGCGCCATCGGCGATCTCGATATGTCCGGCCAGCGTGGCGCAATTGGCCAGCACAACCTCGTTGCCGATCTGGCAATCATGCGCCACATGCACATAAGCCATCAACAAATTGCCATCGCCGATGCGCGTGACCATGCCGCCGCCCTCGGTTCCGGTGTTGATGGTGACGTTTTCGCGGATCGTGTTGCGATTGCCGATGATGACTTCCGAGGGCTCGCCGTGGTATTTCAGATCCTGCGGCTCGCCGCCCACGGCCGCAAACGGAAACAGCCGGTTGTGTTCGCCGATGGTCGTGCGCCCGCTGACCACGACATGCGACATCAGCTCCGTGCCGGCGCCGATGCGCACATGCTCGCCCACCACGCAATACGGGCCGATGCGCGCCTCCGGATGGATACGGGCGCCCTCGGCGACAATGGCCGTCGGATGAATCACGATTCCACCTCATCACGCGGCATCAGCGTCGCCATCAAATCGCCCTCGCAGGCCAGCTCCCCGTCCACGCGCGCCTCGCCATGAAACTTCCACATCAGCCCGCGCCGACGCAGCACCGTCAGATCGAACACGACCTGATCGCCGGGACGCACCGGGCGACGGAACCGCACGCCGTCAATGCCGGTGAAATAGACCAGATACTCGCGATCCCTGGGAATGGACTGAAAGGCCAGCAGGCCGCCCACCTGCGCCATGGCTTCCACGAGCAGCACGCCAGGCATCACCGGATGGCCCGGGAAATGCCCCGTAAATTGCGGCTCGTTGTAGGTGACGTTCTTGATGGCGCGGATGGATTTCTCCTTCTCGAAATCCAGCACCCGATCCACCAGCAGAAACGGATACCGATGCGGCAGCAATGTCATGATCTCATCAATGCTCAGTTTTTCAGCCATGATCTCCTCACGATTTGATGCGTCCCAATCCAAGCTGTTTCCACAATTCGGGCAAGCGCGGCAACAAGGCTGAAAGTTTCAGCCAGATGCGATGCGGCATGGCCGGGATGCCGGCATAAACGCCGCCGGCCGGCAAATCGCCCGCCACGCCGCTCTTGGCCGCAATGCGGCAGCCGTCGCCGATCTTCAGATGACCGGCCGTGCCCACCTGGCCGCCAAGCTGGCATCCGCGCCCGATCCGGGTGGAGCCGGAAATCCCCACCTGACTGGCCATCACGGTGTATGCGCCCACGCGCACGTTGTGCGCAATCTGAATCAGGTTGTCGAGCTTGACGCCGCGCTCGATGACCGTATCGCCGATGGCGCCGCGATCAATGCAGGTGCCGGCGCCAATCTCCACATCATCCTCGAGAATGACCCGGCCGGTCTGTGGAATCTTCAGATGTTCGCGACCGTTCCAGGCATAGCCGAAGCCGTCGGAACCGATGATCGCGCCGGGCTGAAGAATCACCCGGTCGCCCAGAATGCATTGCGCAGCCACCACCGCGCGCGCATGCAGATGACAGCGCTCGCCAATGGACACGCCATCCTCGATCACGCAACCTGCATCAATCCTCGATCCGGCGCCAATCCGCACGCCGGCGCCGATCACGGCCTGCGGCCCCACATCCACGTCAGGCGCCAGTTCGGCATCGGGGTGAATGACGGCGCTTGGATGGCGCAAACCCGAAGTCCGGTGCTCGGGATGAAAATGGCGCTGAAGCAGCGCAAATCCGAGATACGGGTCGGCGCAGCGGATCACCGCCCGGCGCGTCTCAGGGAAGGCGCGCTCGTCGATCAGGATCACGCCAGCGCGGGACGATTCAAAATCCTTTTTATAGCGGCGATTGGAGAGAAAGGAAGCCTGATCCGGGCCGGCTTCGCGCAAGGTTCCGATGCCATGAATCTCCGCATTGCCGTCGGCATGCTCCAGGCGGCCGCCGACCAGTTCGGCCAC
>CAYQMA010000046.1:0-8417 GCA_964418535.1 uncultured Zetaproteobacteria bacterium
TTGAACGCCACGCGCTCCTTGTCGAAGTAGATGTATTTGACGACGCGGATGTAATAGAAGGCGCCCACGGCCGAGAACAGCAACGCGGTCAGCGCCAGATACAGATGGCCGGCCTCCACGGCGGCGATGAACACCACATACTTGGCCCAAAAGCCGCCCAGGAACGGAATGCCCGCCAGCGAGAACAGAAACAGCGTCATCGCCAGGCCATAGCCCGGACGCACCCGCGCCAAGCCCGCGAAATCATCCAGCAATTCGCCCTGAATGCCTTCCCGCCGCATCAGGATGATGACGGCGAACGCGCCCATGTTCATGAACAGATAGACGGTGAGATAGACCAGCACGCCGGCGTAGCCGTCCGCGTTGCCGGCGATCAGGCCCAGGAGCACGAAGCCGATGTGCCCGATCGTCGAGTAGGCCAGCATGCGCTTGATGTTGCGCTGGCCGATCGCGGCCAGATTGCCGACAGCCATCGTCAACACCGCCAGCCAGCTCAAAATGGTCGTGTAATCGGGCTGCAGCGCGGGCAGCACATCGTGCAGCACGCGGATGAACACCACCAGGCCCGCAACCTTCGGGCCGATGGACATGAAGGCTGTGATCGGCGTCGGCGCGCCCTCATAAGCGTCCGGCGTCCACATGTGGAACGGCGCCACCGAGACCTTGAAGCACAGGCCGGCAAGCAGAAAGACCAGCGCCACCATCATCGGCATCCGGGCATCCGCGCCCGCGTGCGCGAAGGCCGCCCCGGCCGTCTGGAAATCGAATGAGCCGGTCACGCCATAGACGAAGCTGATGCCATAGAGCAGCACGCCCGAGGCCAGCGAGCCCAGGATGAAATACTTGAGGGCCGCCTCAGAGGAGCGCAGAACCTGGCGCTGATATCCAACCAGCACATAGGTGCACAGCGCCATCAACTCCAGCCCCAGATACATGGTCACAAAGCCCGGCGCCGAGGCCATCAGCATCATGCCCAAGGTGCCGAACAACAGCAGCGAGTAATACTCGCCCGAATGCCGCTCGCCCTTCATGTAGTCCATGCTGAGCACGACGGTCAAAATGGTGCCGCCGTAGATCAGCAGCTTGGCATAGGTCGCAAACGGGTCGAGCACGAAGAATCCATAAAAGGCCGTGACCGGCGCGCCTGAGGCCAGTTTCAGCGACGCCGCACCCGCCACGATGCAGGTCAGCATCGCCGTCCAGGCGCTCCAGTGCTTGCGCTCGCGCGGCAGGAACAAATCCCAGAGCAGGATCACCATGGCCATCACCGCCACGATGATCTCGGGGATCAGCGGCGTGATATTCGGCATCGGAAACGTCGTCATTGCAGCACCTCGCCCGGCATCGCCCAGCATCCAGGCGAGCATGTCGGAAGCGTGATTGGCGTCCATGGCATGGTCCTCATGGCCCGACCGCCGGCATCACCCGCGCGGCCTCGGCGAGCGCCTGCGCGGCATCGAGCTTGGTCGTCGTAGCCTGCGCGATCAGGTGCGAAACCGAAGCGTGCATCACGTCCAGCACCGGCACGGGATACACGCCCAGCCAGACCGCCAGCACGATCAGCGGCACGAAAAAGCCGAACTCGCGCGCGGTCATGTCCTTCAGCCCCTTGATGCTGTCCTTGACCAGATCGCCCATGATCACGCGCTTGTACATCCACAGGGTATAGCAGGCTGAGAGCACGACGCTGATCGCCGCCAGCACCGCCGCCCACTTGGTGGAGAAGGTGAACACATGATGCTGATCGGCCGAGAACGTGCCCACCAGCACCATGATCTCGGCCACGAAGGCCGAGGCGCCCGGCAGCGCCACGTTCGCCATGCAGAACACCATCATCACCGCCGCGAACACCGGCATCACGTTCACCACGCCGCCGTAGGCCGCGATTTCGCGCGTGTGCAGGCGGTCGTACAGCACGCCAACGCAGAGGAACAGCGCCGCCGCCACGAAGCCGTGGGAAATCATGCCGTAGATCGCGCCCTCGAGCGCCTGCTGGGTGAACATGAACGTGCCCAGCGTGACGAAACCCATGTGGGCAATCGAGGAATAGGCGATCAGCCGCTTCATGTCCTCCTGCATCATCGCCACCAGCGAGATGTAGATGACCGCAATCAGGCTCAGCACCACGACAAGCGGCACAAAATAATGCGAGGCGTCCGGACAGATTGGCAGCGAGAAGCGGAGAAAGCCGTAAGCGCCCATCTTCAACAGGATGCCGGCCAGAATCACCGAGCCGGCGGTCGGCGCCTCGGTGTGCGCATCCGGCAGCCAGGTGTGCACCGGCCACATCGGCACCTTCACCGCAAACGCCACGAAGAAGGCCAGCCAGATCCAGAACTGCCAGGTGAAATCGAAGGGATAGGCCATCAAGGCCTGAATGTCGAAGGTGTGGCCGGCCTTGAAATACATTGCCAGGAGCGCCACCAGCATCAGCACCGAGCCGGCCAGCGTGTAGAGGAAGAACTTGATCGTGGCATAGACGCGGTTCTTGCCACCCCAGATGCCGATGATCAGATACATCGGGATCAGCATCGCTTCCCAGAAGAAGTAGAACAAAATGCCGTCCAGCGCCGCGAACACGCCGATCAGCGTCGTCTCCAGCACCAGAAAGGCCACCATGTATTCGCGCACCCGTTCGGTGATGCACTCCCAGGCGGAAATCACGCAGATCACGGTCAGCAGGCTGGTGAGCAGGATGAACGGCATCGAGATGCCGTCCACGCCCAGGTGGTAGTTGACGTTGAAGGCCGGAATCCAGCGGTGGAATTCCTCGAACTGCATGTGCGCGGTCGTGGTGTCGAAGCGCAGCCACAACGGCAATGTCAGCAGGAACGTCGCCACGGAGGTCGCCAGCGCCATCCAGCGAGCGGCCATGTCCGTGCGCGCAAACAGCCAGATGGCCAGCGCGCCGACCGTAGGCAGGAAAATGCTCCAGGAAAGAATCGGGAAATGCATCACATTGTTCAGTTCCATGTGACCGTGCCCCCTATCCCTTCCAGACCAGCCAGGTCAGCGCCGCAAACACGCCGATCACCATCGCGAACGCGTAGTGATACACGAGCCCGGTTTGCGCCGCGCGCATCGCCCGCATGCCGGCCACCACCGAGCCGATGACGCCGCCGTGGATCACGCCCTTGTCGATCACCGCGAGGTCGGACTTCTTCCACAGGAAGGTGCCGAGCCACCGCGCCGGCAGCACGAACAGCTTCCAGTTCAGCTCGTCAAACCACCACTTGTTGAGCAGGAAGCGATGCACGCCCGGGAACGTTTTGGCCAGTCGGGCCGGATATTCTGTCTCCCTGTAATACATGAACCAGGCCAGGCCGATGCCGCCCATCGCCAGCCAGAACGGCGCGGTGAACAGGAAATGATACCAGGCATGTTCCTGGCTTTCCTCGGCGATGGCAATCAGCGGATTGTGCGCATCGAACACGAAGATGGCATCCTTGAAATAATTGGATGCGGCCTCCGGATCGGCGATATGCAGCACCTCGGCGCCCCACCAGCCGGCCAAGAGCGCCCCGACGGCCAGCACCATCAGCGGCACGGTGATGACCTTCGGCGACTCATGCAGGTGCGGCTTGGTCTTCTGCGGCACGCGATCGGAATTGTGGAAGGTCATAAAGAACATCCGGAAGGTGTAGAAGGCGGTCATGAACACGCCCGACAGCACGCACCAGTAAGCGAACTCGCTCGCCCAGCCCATATGACGGGCGGCGGCCGCCTCGATGATCAGATCCTTGGACCAGAAGCCGGCGAACGGCGGCACGCCAGCCAGCGCCAGCGAACCGATCAGCATCGTCACATAAGTGATCGGCATGTACTTGCGCAACTGCCCCATGCGCCGGATGTCCTGATCGGCCATCACCGCATGGATCACGGAACCCGCGGCCAGGAACAACAGCGCCTTGAAGTAGGCGTGCGTCATCAAATGGAAGATGCCCACCGAATAAGCCGACACGCCGCAGGCCACGAACATGTAGCCAAGCTGTGAGCAGGTGGAATAGGCGATGACCCGCTTGATGTCGTTCTGCACCAGGCCGATGGTGGCGCACATCCAGGCCGTGATGGCGCCGACCACGGTCACCATCGCCAGCGCCGTTTCCGAATACTCGAACATCGGCGAGCAGCGCGCGACCATGAAGATGCCGGCGGTCACCATCGTCGCGGCATGGATCAGGGCCGAGATCGGCGTCGGGCCTTCCATCGAATCCGGCAGCCAGACATGCAGCGGCACCTGGGCGCTCTTGCCCATCGCGCCAATGAACAGCGTGATGCAGATGAAGGTGATCGCATCCATCTGCCAGCCGAGGAAATGCAGGCTGTGCCCCTGGGCCATGAAGGCCGGCACGGCCGCGAACACGTCCTTGTATTCCACCGAACCGAAGTAGTACCAGACGGCGAGAATGCCGATGGCGAAGCCGAAATCGCCGACGCGGTTGACGACAAACGCCTTCATCGCCGCAAAGTTCGCGCTCTCGCGCTTGAACCAGAAGCCGATCAGCAGATAGGACACCAGGCCCACGGCCTCCCAGCCGAAGAACAGGGTGAAGAAGTTGTTGCCCATCACCAGCACCAGCATCGAGAAGGTGAAGCCGGAGATGTAGGAGAAGAACCGCGTATAGCCCGGATCGCCGTGCATGTAACCGATGGTGTACACATGCACGCAGGCCGAGACGATGGTAACGGTCATCATCATGATGGCCGTCAGCCGGTCAATCAGCATGCCCACCGGCACTTCGAAGTTGTCCGAAATCATCCAGGTCCAGAAATTGCCGTGGAAACTGGCGCCATCCAGCACCTGCAGAAACACGTGCACGGACAGGATAGCCGCCGCCACCACGCCGGCGATGCAGATGGAATGCGACAGCCGCTCCTTCAGCGCCCAGCCGAACAGGCCGACCGTCAGCGAAGCGGCCAGCGGGATCGCCGGGATGGCCAGAAGCTCGGTGGTGTTCAGCATCGCATGTTGCACGGCCGCCTCCCTATCCCTGCAAGGTGTTGATGTCTTCGACTTCGATCGAGCGGCGGTTGCGGTAGAAAGCCACCAAAATGGCCAGGCCCACCGCCACCTCGCTGGCCGCCACCGTCAGCACGAAGAAGATGAACACCTGCCCGCCGAGGTTTTGCAGGAAATGCGAGAACGCCGCCAGGTTCACGTTCACGCCCAGCAGAATCAGCTCGATGCACATCAGCATCGTGATCACGTTCTTCCGGTTCAGGAACAAGCCCACCACGCCCAGCGAGAACAGGCAGGCGGCCACGGCCAGATAATAGGACAGCGGAACCATCACATCCTCACCTTGCGCAGCCGCTCGGACGGCTTCACCGCCACCTGGCGCGCGATATTCTGATACTTGGCGTCCTTGCGCTTGCGGATGGTCAGCACCACCGCGCCCACCAGCGCCACCAGCAGGATCACGGCGGCCACCTCAAAGCCCAGCAGGTAGTGCGTATACAGCACCTTGCCGATCTCGACGGTATTGTTTGTCTGTTGATCCGCATGACCGGGATTCGGCGCTTTCGAGAACACGCCCGAAAAGCCGGCCGCCACGATCTCGGCCAGGAGCGCCGCAGCGATTGCGCCGCCCAGCGGCAGATAGCGGAGGAACCCCTCGCGCAGCGCCGCCAGATTCACGTGCAGCATCATCACCACGAACATGAACAGCACCATCACCGCGCCGACATAAACCAGAATCAACAGAATACCGATGAACTCGGCATCCAGCAGAAAAAACAGGCCCGCGGCATTGAAGAAGCAGAAGATCAGCCACATGACCGAATGCACCGGATTGCGGGCGGTAATCACCCCCAGCGCCGCCACCACGGCCAGCCCCGCGAACAGGTAGAAGAAACCCAGTTCCAGCATCAGTCCTCCGTCACCGCCACGCCCGGCTCACCGGTATTTCTCGTCGGCCTTGATGTTGGCCGCGATCTCGCGTTCGTAGCGCTCGCCCACCTTCAGCAACATGTCCTTGGTGTAATACAATTCGCCGCGCGTCTCGGTCGCAAACTCGAACACTTGCGTCTCGACAATCGCATCCACCGGACAGGCTTCCTGACACAGACCGCAATAGATGCACTTGGTCATGTCGATGTCGTAGCGCGTCGTGCGGCGCGTGCCGTCCTCGCGCTCCTCGGATTCAATCACGATGGCCAGCGCCGGGCACACCACCTCGCACAGCTTGCAGGCAATGCAGCGCTCTTCGCCGTTCTCATAGCGGCGCAACGCATGCAGACCGCGGAAGCGCGGCGACAGCGGCGTGCGCTCCTCCGGATACTCCACGGTAATCTTCTTCTTGAACAGATACTTGCCCGTCAGCATCAGGCCGCGCACCAGTTCGGTGAGCAGCCAGGTGCGGACGGCGCGTCGCAGAAAACTCATGAGCCGCCTCCCGGCCGCCAGAAGCCGATCACCTCGGACAGTCCCGGCGTGTAGATGGCCAGACCGACCACCGCAATCCAGACCAGCGTCACCGGCAGAAACACCTTCCAGCCCAGACGCATCAGCTGATCGTAACGATAGCGCGGGAAGGTGGCGCGGAACCAGATGAACACGAAGATCAGGAACGCCGTCTTGCCCAACAGCCACACCGTGCCCGGAATGAAGTCCAGGAAAGGCAGCGGCGCATCCCAGCCGCCCAGGAACATGATCGAGGTCATCAGGCTGATCAGGATCATCGCCGCATATTCGGCCAGCGAGAAGGTGGCGAACCACATGCCGGAATACTCGACGAAGAAGCCGGCCACGATTTCCGATTCGCCCTCGGTCAGATCGAACGGCGAACGGTTCGTTTCCGCCACGCCGGAGATGAAATAGACCAGGAACATCGGGAACAGCGGAATCAGATACCAGTGCCAGAACCCGCCCTGTTGCGCATGCACGATCTCGGCCAGATTCAGGCTGCCGGCCAGCATCAGCACCGAGACGATGGCGAATCCCATCGAGATTTCATAGGACACCATCTGGCAGGTCGCGCGCATCGCGCCCAGAAAGGCATACTTGGAGTTCGAGGCCCAACCGGCCATCAGAATGCCATAGATGCCGAGACTGGAAATGGCCATCACATACAGCACGCCCACGTTCAGGTTGGAAATGGCCATCACATGCGCCGTCTTCCACAGCCCGAACAGCGTGGTCTCGCCAAACGGAACCGCCGCATAGGCGATCAGCACCGGCAACAGCGACATGACCGGCGCCGCCACGAACAGGAATTTGTTCGCCGCCGTCGGAATGATGGTTTCCTTCAAAAACAGCTTGATGCCGTCGGCGATGGGCTGGAGCAACCCGGCGGGACCCACGCGGTTGCAGCCCTTGCGCACCTGCATCCACCCGATGATACGGCGTTCCATGTAGGTGATATACGCAACCGACAGCGCCACCGGCACGGCAATCGCCAGCACCTCCAGCGCCCAGATGCCGCCGGTCTTGGCCACCTCCAGCCAGCTCATGCCGCCCCTCCCTTCAGACGCACGAACACCTCGCTGGACAGATCGCCGGCCACGCCGCGCTTGGCGACAAACAGCACGCCCGGCGAAACATCCTCGCGCGTGCCGATTTCATAACGCTGCTCACCCTGGGAGGAAACCACAACCAACTCGCCCGGCTCCAACCCGAGCGCTTTCAGCGTGTCCGGATGCACCAGCACGTCGTCCAGTCGGTGCAGCATGGCCGCATGGCGCAGCAAGGCGCTGGCACGCGCCCACATGCCTTCGCGATACATCGAATAGCGGCTCACCACGTCCAGCGCATCCTCGGGATACAGATCCGCCCTCGGCATGAAGGCCGCGTCGGGATTGCGCTTCGTCGGCATCATGAAGCTGTCGATCTCATGCTCGCGCCAGGCCCGATCCAGGTCGGGCAGAAACCGTTTCACATGCTCGCGCAGCTCTTCCATATTCACGGCCGGAACCTCATGACCCAAGGCCTGCACCAGCCGCATCATCACCTTCCACAGCGGGCGCTCCTCGCCCACCGACCGAATCGGATGCGTGGCCACGCGCACGCGCCCTTCCATGTTGATGAACGTGCCTTCGATCTCCGAATAGGCCGCCGCCGGCAACATCACCTCGGCGCGCTCGCTGATCTGGCCCGCGATGGCGCCCACCTGCACCAGCGGCACGGCATCCAGCGCCTTGCGCGCCTCGGCCGGGAACAGCCCGTCGCCGACCGGATCGCTGCCCACCAGCAGAATCACATCCAGCTCACCGGCCGCCGCGGCCCGGAAGATCTCGCCGGCGGACACGCGCACATCGCCGAACACGGCCGACAAGGCCTGCGCATTCATGCCCTCGGGCACCAGATTGCGCCCGTCGCGCTCGGCCTCGGCATGGCCGCAGCCGCGCATCAACAGATCCAGACCATGAATCAGCGCCGCCGCATCCGGATGACAGCGAATTTCCTCACCCACGATCAG
>CAYQMA010000047.1:0-8378 GCA_964418535.1 uncultured Zetaproteobacteria bacterium
CGGCAGGCCAGATCGATCACCGTCAGCGTCTTCAGGCCCAGGAAATCGAACTTGATCAGGCCGACCTTCTCGACGCATTTCATATCCCACTGGACAACCGCCCCTTCCTCGCGCGGCTCCTTGTACAGCGGCGCCGTTTCCACCAGCGGTTCGCGGCCGATCACGACGCCGGCCGCATGCTTACCCGCATGCCGATGCCGGCCCTCCAGTCGCTCGGCGATATCAAACAGGCGGGAGACCTCGTCATCCTCTTCGACCATGCGTTTGAGCCGGGGCTCCTCGGCCAGCGCCTTCTCCAGCGTCATGTTCAGATCGTTCGGAATCAGCTTGGCCAGCGCGTTCACCTTGGCCAGGTCCATGCCCAACGCACGGCCGACATCGCGCACCACGGCCTTGGCCTTCATCGAGCCGTAGGTGATGATCTGCGCCACATGATCGGCGCCGTATTTCTCGGTGACGTAGGCGATCACCTCGTCGCGCCGGTTCATGCAGAAATCCACATCGAAATCCGGCATCGAGATGCGTTCCGGATTGAGGAACCGCTCGAACAGCAGGCCGTAGCGGATGGGATCGAGGTCGGTGATACCCAGGCAATAGGCCACGATGGAGCCCGCGCCCGAGCCGCGTCCCGGACCCACCGGAATCTCGCGATTCTTGGCCCAGCGGATGAAATCGGCCACGATCAGGAAATATCCCGGAAACCCCATCTGCTCGATGATGCCGAGCTCAAACTCCAGCCGTTCCTCATAGGCTTCGCGCTTGGCTCCGGGATTGCCGGCCACGATCTCGGGCCAGCGTGCCTTGAGCCCCTCGCGAGCCTGCTGGCGCAGGTATTCGCGCAGATCCATGTCGCCGGGCGGCCGGAAATCCGGCAATTGATACTCGCCGAAGGTCATGTCCACATTGCAGCGCTGGGCGATGTGCAGGCTGTTCTCCAACGCCTCGGGCACATCCTCGAACAGCTCCCGCATCTCTTCCCACGATTTCAGGTAGTGCTCCGGGGTGTAATGGCTTTCCACCTCGCCCAGCGTGCGCCCCTCGCGAATGGCGAGCATGGCTTCGAAGGCATGAAAATCGCGGCGATCCAGGAAATGGGCGTTGTTCGTCGCCACCAGGCCGATGTCCAGTTCGTGCGCCAGTTCCATGAGCTGCCGGTTCATCGCTTCCTGACCGGCAATGCCGTGGCGCTGCAATTCGATGAAGAAGTGGTGGTTCGGAAAGATGTCCCGGTATTCCAGCGCCGCCTGACGCGCCAGATCCATGTGCCCGTTGCGCACATGACGCTCGATCTCGCCATTCCATCCCGAGGACAATGCGATCAGCCCCCGGCCGTATTGCCTGAGCAGCGCCTTGTCCACTCGCGGTTTGTAGTAGAAACCCTCCAGATAGCTGATGGACACCAGCTTCATCAGGTTCTTCCAGCCGTGCTGATTGCGTGCCAGCAGCACCAGTTGCGGATAGCGGGGGGCGCGCGGGCCGGCGGACACCTTCTGACGGTGATCGTCGCACAGCCAAACCTCGCAACCCAGGACGGGTTTCACGCCCCGACGAAGAGCCTCGCTGTAGAACTCGACCGCGCCGAACAGATTGCCGTGATCGGTGAGCGCGATGGCCGGTTGCCGCATTTCCACTGCGCGATCGAGCAGCACGCCCACGGGCATGGTGCCGGCCAGTAGGGAGAAATCCGAATGCACATGCAAATGGGCGAAGGGTGCGAAGCGCATGCCCCAAGCCTACCGCCGTTCGCCCTCCATGCCCAAGCCCCGATCCGGGGCCATGGGCTTTTCGCCTTCCCTTTCGGGAAATTGAGACTAGGCTTCGCATCCTTCTGATTCGGGGGTTGCAGCATGGACATGGACATTCGCAAGGTGGCGATGCTCGCCCGCATCCGCCTCACCGAGGAAGAGGCCGAAACGCTGGCGCCGCAGATGGCCGGCATCATCGGCTATGTCGAGCAGCTGCGCGAAGTGGACACCGAGGGCGTGGAAGCCACCGCCCATCCGCACGATGCCGCAATGCCGCTGCGCGCGGACGTGGTGACCAACGCCAACCGCCGCGAGGAACTACTGGCGCCCGCCCCCGAAACCGAATCCGGATTGTATGTCGTCCCGAAGGTGATCGAATAATGCCCTTTTCCACGCTTGCCGAACTGAAAGCCCGACTGGACGCCGGCGAAACCACCGCCCTGGAACTGGCGGAGCGCTACCTGGCCCGAATCGAACAATTCAACGACACGCTCAATGCGTTCGTGGACATTGATCCCGATCATGTGCGCTCGCAGGCCGAAGCATCGGACGCTCACCGCGCCAGCCACGGCGCGCGGCCGCTCGAAGGCCTGCCTGTCGCCGTCAAGGATATCTTCTGCACCCAGGACGGGCCGACGCAATGCTGCTCGAACATCCTGAAGGGATTCCATGCGCCCTATGACGCCCATGTCATCACGCGGCTGAAGGAAGCCGGGGCGGTGCTGCTCGGCAAGACGAACATGGACGAATTCGCGATGGGCTCCTCCACCGAAACCAGCGCCTTCGGCCCCTGCCGCAATCCCTGGGATACGGAACGCATTCCGGGCGGCTCCTCCGGCGGCTCGGCCGCCGCGGTGGCCGGCGGGCTAGCGCCGGCGGCGCTCGGCACCGATACCGGCGGCTCCATCCGCCAGCCGGCGGCGTTGACCGGCATCACCGGCATGAAACCCACCTATGGTCGCGTATCGCGCCGCGGCATCATCGCCTTCGCTTCGTCGCTGGATCAGGCCGGGCCGATGACCCGCACGGTGATGGACACCGCGATGATTGCCGCCGTCATCAGCGGTCATGATGCCGGCGATGCCACCTCCGTGGCCGACGCGCCGGCCGTGGACTGGCTGGCGGCCGCCTCGAAGGCAGACATGAAGGGACTGCGCATCGGCCGGCCGCGCGAGTATTTCGTGGACGGCATGGATGCCGGCGTGCGCGAGGCTGTCGAAGCGGCGCTGGCGCAGTGCGAGGAACTGGGCGCGGAAATCGTGGACATCTCGCTGCCGCACACCCGATATGCGGTGGCGGCCTATTACGTGATTGCGCCGTCCGAGGCCAGCGCCAACCTGGCGCGCTACGACGGCGTGCGCTTCGGTCATCGCTGCGACAACCCCGAGGATCTGCTGGACATGTACACGCGTTCGCGCGACGAGGGCTTTGGCGCCGAGGTCAAGCGCCGCATCCTGACCGGCACCTTCGCGCTCTCCTCAGGCTACTACGACGCCTACTACAAGAAG
The DNA here is from genome assembly GCA_964418535.1 of uncultured Zetaproteobacteria bacterium. GTDB lineage: Bacteria > Pseudomonadota > Zetaproteobacteria > Mariprofundales > Mariprofundaceae > JALVTX01. The sequence goes on from CAYQMA010000047.1 coordinate 3,254, forward strand.
GCGCAGCAGGTGCGCACGCTGATCCGCCAGGATTTCGCCGATGCCTTCGAACAGGTGGACGTGATCGCCACGCCCACCAGCCCCGTTCCGGCCTTCCGCTTGGGCGAAAAGACCGACGATCCCGTCACCATGTATCTGTCGGATATCTTCACCATCGCCGTGAACCTGGCCGGTTTGCCGGGCCTGTCGCAACCCTGCGGCTTCATCAACTGCGAAGGCAGCCGGCTGCCGGTCGGCCTGCAATGGATCGCCCCCGCCTGGCGCGAGGATACGCTGCTTGCGGCGGCCGCGGCCTATGAGGCCGCCACCGACTGGACCACGCAAACGCCTGCCGCGTTCGCGGGCGAAGGAGGCGCGGCATGAGCTGGGAAGCCGTGATCGGACTGGAAGTCCATGTGCAGATGAACACCGCCACCAAGGCCTTCTGCGGCTGTTCCACGGATTTCGGCGCCGAGCCGAACACCCAGACCTGCCCCGTTTGCCTGGGCATGCCGGGACAGCTTCCGGTGCTGAACATGGAGGCGGTCAACAAAGCCGTGCTGACCGGCCTGGCCATCCACGGCACCATCAATCTCGAATCCCGCTTCGACCGCAAGAACTATTTCTATCCGGATCTTCCCAAGGGTTATCAGATCAGCCAATTCGCGGTGCCCATCGTCGAACATGGATATCTGGACATCCCGGTCAAGGACGGCGAAAAACGCATCGGCATCACCCGCATCCACATGGAGGAAGATGCCGGCAAGTCGCTGCACGAGGGACTGGAAGGCGTCTCGCATATCGACCTGAACCGTTCCGGCGTCCCGCTGATGGAAATTGTTTCCGAACCGGACATGCGCAGCGCCGACGAGGCGGTGGCCTACCTGAAGCAGCTGCACCAACTCGTGCGTTTCCTCGATGTTTCCGACGCAGACATGGAAAAGGGCCAGTTCCGCTGCGATGCCAATGTCTCGGTGCGCCGCCGGGGCGAACCCTTCGGCACCCGTTGCGAACTGAAGAACATGAATTCCTTCCGCTTCATCAAGCAGGCCATCGAATATGAGATCAACCGCCAGATCGAACTCATCGAGGATGGCGGCAAGGTGGTGCAGGAAACGCGCCTGTTCGACTCCGCCAGGGGCGAAACGCGGCCGATGCGCGGCAAGGAAGAGGCGCACGATTACCGCTACTTCCCCGAGCCGGATCTGCCGCCGCTGCGGCTGTCCCGCGAGGAGGTGGAAGCCATCCGCGCCGGCATGCCCGAACTGCCGGCCGAAATGCGCAAGCGCTTCGAAACCGAATACGGCCTGTCGCCCTACGACGCCGATGTGCTGACCCAGACCCGCGAGCTGGCGGCTTGGTATGAAGCGCTGGCCGCGGCGCACCCGGCCGACCCGAAACGCTGCGCCAACTGGATGGCCAACGAACTGCTCGGTCGCCTGAACGAACGCGGCATCGACATCACCGACTCCCCCATTTCGCCCCATCAGTTGGCCGGCCTGCTCGACCGCATCGCCGACGGCACTATTTCCGGCAAGATTGCCAAGGATGTGCTGGATGCGATGGTCGATTCCGGCAAGGACGCCGATGCGATCATCGAGGAGAAAGGCCTGAAACAGGTCTCCGACCCCAACGCAATCGACGCAATGATCCGCGAAGTTCTGGCCGCCAACCCCGATCAAGTTGCAGCCTACAAAGCCGGCAAGGACAAGTTGTTCGGGTTTTTTGTCGGCCAGGTGATGAAGGCCAGCCGCGGCAAGGCCAATCCGGCGCTGGTCAACCAGCGGCTGAAAGCGCTTCTGAGCGAATAGGGCCTGTTCGCATTTATCTTGAAGATGACGATTCGGCCATGATGTCGATCTCGCAAGGCATGCGCGAGCATGGCGCGCCGGACGCCCCACACCAGTGGGCGATCGCGCCGCGAGATGGAATCATGGCCCGAAGAAATCCGGGCCTCGGCGAAGCCAACAAAACAAGCGTGAACAGGCCCTAGCATGAAGCGCTGGCGCAAGGCGCTGGGGCTTGTCATCGCCCTGCTGCTCGTCGCCCTCGCCATCCTTGCCCCTCGTCTGAATGCCGAACGCCTCGCAGCTTCAGCCAGAGCCGGCTTGCCCGACTGGATTGCCAACGCCAGTCATGCCGCCCGGCCGGAGTTCAGCATCCTGCAAGGCTTCAGTCTGAGCATCCGCAACGTCCGCTTGAAGGGCCGACATGATCGCTGGATGCTGCATGCCGATCAGGTGCGGCTGACGCTCTCGCCTTGGGGGCTCTTGGGCGGCCGCGCCGTTATCCGCGCCGTGGATCTCGTTCACCCGGTTCTGAAGCTGGCGACGGACGATGTCCCGCCCGCTGCCATCCCCCTGCCCGAGAACTGGGAATTTCTGCGCATCCGGCAGGGTGAAGTGCGTGTCAGCGACCATCGACTCCTCTGGTCGCTGGACGGAACCATGCGCCGCATCCATCGCGGTCAGGAAACCGCCTGGGAAACGCAGGCCCTGCTGCCCGACGGCAGTCTGACGCTGCAAGGCCGCATTCGGAGCGAAGCCAACGGCCGTCAGGCGCTGTTCGGCAGCCTGAAACTCAAGGGCGTGAAACTTGCCGCTATTCCCGAACGCTGGCGCGACTGGCTGCCCGGGATTCCGGGGCGGAATGTGCTGGATGCCTCGCTCACCTTCGACATGGACGCCAATGGGCGCTGGAGCTTGCTGGGCGATGCACGGCTTCGCGCCGCACAGAGCCGGCAGGCGACGCCCGAACTGAGCTTGCGCGGCAAGGCGGAAGGCACGGCCGACGGACGCCTGAGCTGGCGGGACACCTATATCCGCGCAGGCCATGCGGCGACCATCGCCACGCATGGCGCATGCGATAACCTCGGATCCTGCCGCTGGGAAGCGACCGCCCGAAAGGCGGATGTCACGGCCTTGCTCAGCCTGCTTCCCGGCGCACCCGCACTCACCGGCCAGCTGGACATGACAGCCAGCGGCCGCATCAAAAACGGCGCCTGGCGCATCCAGGGCAACGGATCGCTCCATGATGGCCGCTGGGGGACGTTTGCCCTGCCCGATGCCGCCATTCAACTGGGCAGTCTGGAGCTGCGCGTCTCGCCTCATTTCCGCTGGCATATCCATCAGATGCGCATCATGCCGGACACCGAAAAAGGCGCATTGCTGATCCGCCAGGCCGGCGGCGAACTGCACGAAGGCGCCCATCGCGGCGCGGCCTGGAACATCGAGGCCCGCCTGGATGCATTGGAAGGCTGGCCATCGCTGGGCAATCTGCTGCTTCGGCATTTCGGGCAGGCTGCTGATCTTGAGGGCCAGGGGCCGCTCACGGGCGACATCCGCGCCGGCATCCGGGATGGCAACATGCAACTGCAATGGAAACTGGATGCCACCCGGGCGGATATCCAGTGGGGCAAGCGTTTGCTCAAGCCCAGCAAGCTGCGCGCAACCTCGCATGGCGCGTTGACCACGGATGGATCCGGCCTCGCAACGCTGGATCTGACCAGACTGGAGCTGGGCGACAGCCATATTGCGGATACACACGGCCAATGGCGTCAGGGCCGCCTGATAAGCCTCGATGTCGGCGAGATGGACATCCGGCCGGATGCGCTGGCTGCGCAAGGCCTGCATCTGCCGACCGCGTTCCAGGGCTGGCATGGCGATCTTCGCGGCCATGTCCGACACCTGCATCCGCAAGGTGATCTGACGACGTGGTTGGCGCAAGCGTCGGGGAACCTGAACCTGACCGGCTTTGGTCGCATCGCACGCTGGAGCGGCAAATTGGCCCTGGACGATGGCCACCTGCTTGCCGATGAGCTGACATGGACGCAGGGACGGGATCACATGACCATGAAGATGGATGTCCGCTTGAGCAGCGATGGCGCGCCCGTCAGGGGGCAGCTCGATATTCTCGATGGCGAACTGGATGCCGGTGCCAGGCCCGGATGGCCGGCCTGGCTGGCCCATGCCGAACTGAACGGCAAGGCTCATCAGGTGCTGTTGCACTGGCTGGGCAACGAATGGCGCGATTTGCGCGCTGACTGGACGCTCCGGAACGGTGAAATCCAGCTCTCGCGACTGCGCGGCCGGCTCGCAGGCGGCGCCCTGCAATCGCCGAAACTGATACTGCGTCCAACATCCCGAGGCTGGCTGTTCAACGGATGGGTCCGGGTGGGAGCGGCGCGTCTGGGCGACATTGCCGGCCTGGATGCGGCGCTGGGCGCAAAACTGGACGGCTATCTCTACCTGAACGCGCGGCTGGATGGCCGACTCCCCTGGGGCGACAGGGCATGGCAAGGCGACGGCGACATCGAAATCCAGCGCGGCCGCTGGCAGGGTGTGGATGAGCGCATTCATCTCGCAGCCGGCGGATCGGTGCTTGATGGCGGCGCGCCCCGGCGTTTCTCCAGCCTGACGGCGCATTTCCATTTCCGCCCGGGCCGGCTGCAACTGTCGCGCCTCAAGCTGGAAGCCGGGCCGGCAGGCAAGGACGGGGTGATGGCAGGTCAGGCCGCTGTTTATCCAGGCGGCGTGCTGAGCGGCCATGTCCACTGGCGCAAGGATGGAACGAAAACCGAAGCCGCGCTCAGCGGCGTATGGCCGGAACTGGCTGCATTGCTGCCCGCCGGCACGTCTAACTGAGCCAGGGCGCCGGGGGCTTCCGACCGGTCGCAGATCGGACATGAGCGCCCGAATGTCCGCAGATGTTTCGGGTTTCAACCCTTATCCACACGGACAGGCGGACAATATCAGAGGGTTCAGCACGAAGCCGATTGCCTGCCCGGCAGGCTTGGTTCATCATGCGCCGCCAGCGGCATCCAGCCGCCCGGAGCTGACACCTATGCACGTATCCAGTCTCACTGCCCTATCCCCGCTGGATGGCCGTTATGCGGGCAAGGTCGCTGAGTTACGTTCCGTATTCAGCGAATACGGTCTCATTCGCGCCCGGGTGCAGGTGGAAGTCCGATGGCTGCTCATGCTCTCGGAGCACCCGGACATTCCGGAGGTGCCCGCCTTCTCGCAGGATGCGAAAGCGGCGCTTGCAGCCATTGTGGATCAGTTCGACGAAACGGACGCCGCCCGCGTCAAAAGCATCGAAATCAACACCAATCATGACGTCAAGGCGGTGGAGTACTTTCTCAAGG
>CAYQMA010000048.1:0-8124 GCA_964418535.1 uncultured Zetaproteobacteria bacterium
ACGGCCACCACCGAAGGCTCGTCCAGTATGACACCCTCGCCGCGAACGTAGATCAGGGTGTTCGCGGTGCCCAGGTCAATGGCGATGTCTCGTGAAAACAGCCCGAAAAGCCGTTGCAGCATGTGGCGTCCTTCCCGTTGGTGTGCGGCCGCATGCGGCCAGGACAGCCGAGGCTAGAAGCAGAAACGGCCGAGGTAAAGCGATATTGCGTGGAACCCGCTTGGCGCGGGTTCAAATGTTGATGATGGCCGCCAGCGTCATGCAGGCCAGCCCCATGAACAGCCAGCCGCCGAGCGGGATCTTCTGTCGTGTGGCAATCGGTGTCTGATATGATGGATACATCGCATACCTCCTTCGATGGGCGAATCGTGGCCGCCTTCCGGGGAGGAAAATGTGATCTGAGTCAACAACCGGTCACATGAATGATCACGCGTCGCCGTCCCGCATGGTGGCGATGCTCGTAGAGGTAGATGCCCTGCCATGTGCCCAGCGCCAGCCGGCCGCGCCGAACCGGGATGGACAGCGATACGGCCGTAAGCGCGGCGCGCACATGCGCCGGCATGTCGTCGGGGCCTTCGGCCGTATGGCGGAAGATCGGATCGCCGTCGGGCACGAGGCGCGAGAAGAAGCGTTCGAGATCGCCGCGCACGTCCGGATCGGCGTTTTCCTGGATCAGCAGCGAGCAACTGGTGTGTTGCACGAACAGGTGCGCCATGCCGCATTCGATGCCGGCGTCGGCGACGAAGGCGGCCGCTTCGCGGGTGATGTCCGTCATGCCGCGCCCGCGCGGGCGCACCTCGATCTCTCCCTGCGCCTGCTTCATGCGTCGGTTCCGCCCGCGGGTTCCAGCTCCGCCCAGACCGGCGCGTGGTCACTCGGGCGCTCGGCGTCGCGCTCCTCGTCGTGGACGCCGGCATCCACGACGCGCAGCCCGCGGCTGATCAGGATGTGGTCGATGCGCAGTCCCCAGCCGCGCCGGCGGGCGTTCAGCCGGTAGTCCCACCAGGTGAACATCGGCGCCTCGGGATGCGCGACGCGCACCGCATCCGCAAGCCCCAGTTCCAGCAGGCTTGCGAATCGTTCCCGCTCCGCATCCGAGCACATGATCTTGCCGCGCCAGCGCTTGGGGTCGTGGACGTCGGCATCGGTCGGCGCGATATTGAAATCGCCCAGCACCACCAGCCGTTCGTGATCGGTCAGCTCCCGCGCAAGCCAGCGTCCGAACGCATCCAGCCAGCGGAACTTGTAGGCGTATTTCTCCGAGCCGACCTCCTGCCCGTTGGGCACATAGACGTTGACGATGCGCACGCCGTCCACGGTGGCCGCGATCAGGCGTTTCTGTGCATCGTCAAAATCCGGCAATCCGGCCGTTTCGTCGTCCGGCTCGGCGCGCGAGAGAATGGCCACGCCGTTATACGTTTTCTGGCCCGAAAAGCAGACCCGATACCCGGCCTCTTCGATGGCCTGTCGGGGAAACTTCTCGTCCGGCAGCTTGGTTTCCTGCAGGGCCAGCACGTCCGGTCGCCGCTGTTCCAGATAGCGCAGCACATGCGGCAGCCGCACGTTCAGCGAATTCACGTTCCAGGTGACGATGTTCATGCGGGCATGATGGCGCGGGGCGGTGCGCGCGACAAGACGGCCGAGCGGCTGCATGGCAGGGAACCAAAAAACGGAGCGATGCGCATCGCGGCCGGGCGGGGTAGGCTTGGCGCATGAATCGAGTGATCCCGATCCAGCCCGAGGGCGAGCCGATGGCCGGGAAGCCGACATGGCTGAAGGTGCGTGCGCCGCTTTCGCCCGAATATCGCCGCCTGACGCGGCTGATGCGCGAACTGAAGCTGAACACCGTCTGCGAGGAGGCGAGCTGTCCGAATATCGGCGGTTGCTGGAAGCACGGTTCGGCCACATTCATGATCCTGGGCCGCGTGTGCACGCGCACCTGCGCCTTCTGCGATGTGGAGACAGGGCGGCCCGATCCGGTGGATGCCGAGGAGCCGGCACATCTGGCGCAGGCCGTGGCCGAATTGGGCCTCAAGCATGTGGTCATCACCAGCGTGGATCGCGACGATCTGCCCGACGGCGGCGCCGGCCATTATGCGGCGGTCATCCGCGAGCTGCGCGCGCGTCAGCCGGACGTGACCATCGAGGTGCTGACGCCGGATTTCCAGCGCAAGCCGGACGCTTGCCTGGCCACGGTCATCGAGGCCGGGCCGGACATCTTCAATCACAATCTGGAAACGGTGCCCCGGCTGTATCGCTCGGTGCGCCCCGGCGCCCGCTATTTCACCAGTCTGCGCCTGTTGCAGCGGGCCAAGGAGCTGGATTCGCGGGTGGTGACCAAATCCGGCATCATGGTGGGGCTGGGCGAGGAGCGCGACGAAATCCTGCAGGTGATGGACGATTTGCGCGAGGCCGATGTGGATATTCTCACCATCGGCCAGTATCTGCGGCCGAGCGCGAAGCATCATCCGGTCATGAAATACTGGCGGCCGGAGGAATTCGAGGAGCTGAAGTATCTGGCCGAGAAAAAGGGCTTCGGCATGGTGGCTTCGGGGCCGTTGGTGCGTTCGTCCTTCCATGCCGAGGATGTGTTTCGCGCTCTAAAGCGCAAGCGGACGGAGGCGTCATAAGGGCGCACAGTCCCGCCGGCCGGCCAAGGGAGGCGACAATGACGGATGCAGCCATTCACCAGAGTCTGGCGCGATTGGGGATCGTCAATCTGGAACGCATCTACTGGAACACGCCGACGCCGGCGCTCTATGAACGTGCGATCCGTCGCCGCGAGGGGCATCTGGCGCACCGCGGCCCGCTGGTGGTGCGTACCGGCTATTACACCGGACGGGCCGCGAAGGACAAGTTCATTGTGGACGAACCGTCCAGTCGCGGTCAGGTCTGGTGGGGTGAAATCAACCAGCGCTTTCCCGAGGACTGTTTCAACGATCTTTGCCGGCGGGTGTTCGATTATCTGGAAACGCGGCAGGTGTTCGTGCAGGACGGCTTCGCCGGCGCCGATCCCGATTACGAAGTGCCGGTGCGGGTCATCACCCAGGATGCCTGGCATGCGCTGTTCGCGCGCACGATGCTGATCCGGCCGGTGGATCTGGGGCGCGAGATCGGGGTGGAGGAGCCGCAGATGACGGTGGTCCACGTGCCGCATTTCCACGCTCTGCCCTCCCGCCATCACACGAACTCCGAGGCTTTCGTGATCCTGCATCTGGGGCGGAGGCTGGCGCTGATCGGCGGCACGGCCTACGCCGGCGAAATCAAGAAAACCATCTTTACGATGCTGAACTACCTGCTGCCGCAACGCGGCGTGCTGTCGATGCATGCCGCCGCCAATGTCGGCGAGGATGGCGGCGTGGCCGTGTTTTTCGGGCTTTCGGGCACCGGCAAGACCACGCTGTCCACCGATTCGTCCCGCCGCCTGATCGGCGATGACGAGCATGGCTGGAGCGACGCCGGCGTGTTCAACATCGAGGGCGGCTGCTATGCCAAGGTGATCCGGCTGTCGCCGGAGAAGGAGCCGCAGATCTATGAAATGACGCGCACCTTCGGCACCATCCTGGAAAACGTGCGCTTCGACATTCACACTCGGCGCGTCGATCTGGACGACGATTCGCTGACCGAGAACACCCGCGCCGCCTATCCCATTCCTCACTTGCCGAACGTCGTTTATCCGGGCGTGGCCGGTCACCCGCGCGACATCGTGATGCTGACGGCGGATGCATTCGGCGTATTGCCGCCCATCGCACGGCTGAGTCCCGAGCAGGCGCGATATTATTTCCTGCTCGGCTATACCGCGCGCGTGGCCGGCACCGAGGCCGGCGTGACCGAACCGGAAGCCACCTTCAGCCCTTGTTTCGGGGCGCCGTTCATGCCAATGCATCCGGGCGTTTATGCGCGGATGCTGGGGGAGAAGATCGCCCGGCACCGTGTGCGCTGCTGGCTGTTGAACACCGGCTGGGCGGGCGGGCCGCCGGGGGTGGGCCGGCGCATGGACATCGCTGCCACCCGCGCCATGCTGAATGCGGCGCTCAATGGTCAACTGGACGATGTGCCCTATCGCGAGCATCCGGTCTTTCGCCTGCGCACGCCCGAGGTTTGTCCCGGCGTGGATGCATCGCTCCTGGATCCGGCTCGCGCCTGGCATGATGCGGCCGCCTACGAGGCCAAGGCCAGGGAGTTGGCCGCGATGTTTCATCGCGCTTTTGAGGACATCGCCGGCGAGGACGAGCGCGAACTGGCTGCTGTCGGGCCGGCATAAATGACCGTTCGCATGGAATGGCGTCCGCCGGATGAGCCGGCCGAGGGCATGGCGCCGTTGACGCGGCGCGGCCTCCACTTGGGATATGTGCGACAGGTCTCGCCGCCCCCGCCTGCGGATGCGGCAGCGGCCGTGGCTGCCTGGCGGCGGGATGCGGCGGCGCACTTGCCGGGCTGGCTGGCGGCGCTTCTGCCGCAGGCTGATGCCTGGCTTTCGGCCTCAATGCGCATGATGACGGAGCTGCTGGACGGCGAGCCGCTGGAAGCGCTGCTCGATGCGCCGCAGGTGGCGGCGCGACTGGCGCGGAATGCCCCCGTCTTCGCCTTGGTCGCGGCCTCGATGGAGGAACACGATGCGCAGGCCATCGGCAAGGTCTGGTTCGATGCCGAGGATGCGCAGGGCCCGGCCGAGGATTTGTGGTGCAAGGCCTCGTGGCTGTCGTTTCACGACGAGGACGCCTCGCTGCGTTTCCGCTTTTCCTTCGGCATGGAGGGCTTTGAGGATGTGGCCGCCGATGCGCGTCGGGAATGGCTGGCCGGTGAGCTGTGTTCACGCGTGTTTCCGGAAAGCGCCCTGCTCGCCGATGACGCGGCCACGCAGGCGCTGGCGCGAAAGCTGGTTGGCGGCAACCCGGGGTTTGTCGAGCGCATTGTCTATTTCAACGCCCCCGATGGCGGAGCCCAGTTCCACCACGATGTGGAACGCGGCCACGCGGGCGTGATTTATGCCCAGCTTTCGGGACGCACGTTCTGGCTGGCGCTCGGCAAGCAGGCCCTGATGGATGAAATTATTGCGTTTCTGGCCGATGCGCCGGCCGATGAATGGCGGGAGTTGCGCGCCGTGGCAACCGACCGGCAGGCTCTCGCCGCGCTGATGAACGAGGACGATCACGAAGCCGTCGAGGCGCTGGTGGATCGGGAGCCTGCGTTCGTGGGCCGGCTGATCGAGCGCGGTCATGGCTGGTGGCTGGAGCCGGGCGATGTGCTGCTGATGCCGCAGCGCGATCTGGAGCATTGCGTCTGGCATACGGTGTATTGCCTGGACGATGCGCCCGGCGAGGCGCTCAGTTTCGCCCTGCGGGCCATGCCCGACTGAATCCTTGCGCATCCTGATTCTGGCGGCGGCGCTGTGGGCGACTGCCGCGCACGCCACGGAGGCCGTCATGCCCGCCAATCATCTGATTCATGAAACCAGTCCCTATCTGCTGCAACACGCGCACAATCCGGTGGACTGGTATCCGTGGGGCGAGGAGGCCTTCGCCAAGGCTCGCGCCGAGGACAAGCCGATTTTGCTTTCGATCGGCTATTCCACCTGTCACTGGTGTCATGTGATGGAGGAGGAGTCGTTCTCCGATCCCGAAGTGGGGCAGGCGCTGAACGACACCTTCGTGGCCATCAAGGTGGATCGCGAGGAACGCCCGGACATCGATGCGCTGTACATGCAGGCGGCGCAGATGCTGACCGGCGCCGGCGGCTGGCCGCTGAATGTGTTACTGACGCCCGACCGCAAACCGTTTTACGCCTTCACCTACTTGCCGAAAGAATCCCGCTTCGGGCGGCCGGGGTTGTTGGAGCTGACCCGCCGGGTGCGCGAGCTCTGGCGTCATGACCGGGCGCGCCTGCTGGCCTCGGCCGACCGATTGGCCGAGACCTTGCAATCGGTGAATGCGGCTGCGGGCGCGGCCGGAAAGCTGCCGGCGGATGCGCCGCGCCGGGCGCGCGATGAACTGGCCCGGGCCTTTGACGAAAAGCATGGCGGTTTCGGCGGTGCGCCGAAGTTTCCGAGTCCGCACAAGCTGCTGTTTCTGCTGCGCTGGGCTCATGAGCATGGCGATGCGGCGGCGCGTTCGATGGCGCTTCGTACGCTGGAAGCCATGCGCGCGGGCGGCATCCACGATCAACTGGGCGGCGGTTTTCACCGCTATGCGACCGATGCCGGGTGGCGGTTGCCGCATTTCGAGAAGATGCTGCCCGATCAGGCGCTGCTGCTGATGGCATATGCGGAGGCGTATCGGGCCACGCACGATCAGGCGATGGCGGATACGGCGCGCGATGTGGCCGGATTCGTGTTGCGTGAGATGCGCGACAGTCAGGGCGGCTTCTACAGCGCCTTGGATGCCGATTCCGGGGGCGGCGAGGGCCGATTCTATCTGTGGACGCGCGATGAGCTGGACGAGGCGCTGGGGGCGGACGATGCGGCCTTTGCGGCGCGCGTGTATGGCGTGCTGGCCGAGGGCAACGTGCGCGACGAGGCCACAGGCCGGAAGACGGGCCTGAACGTGCTGTATCTGGCGCATCCGCCGACTGATGCCAAGGAGCAGGAACGGCTGGCGCGTATCCGGCAGCGCCTGGCCGCCGCCCGCGAACGGCGACCGCACCCGTTTCGCGACGACAAGGTGCTGGCGGACTGGAACGGCCTGATGGTTGCGGCGCTGGCGCGGGCGGGCGTGGCGCTGAACGAACCGGGCTGGATCGAGGCGGCCGGACAGGCGGCGGAGTTTGTGCTTGCGCATCTGCGGACGAAGGACGGGCGGTTGCTGCATCGCTGGCGGCAGGGTCGCGCCGGCATTCCGGGCATGCTGGATGATCATGCCTTCATGATCTGGGGATTGATCGAACTGTACGAAGCGGATTTCAACGGCCGCTGGCTGGCCGAGGCGGTGGCGTTGGCCCGCAGAATGGAAGCGGATTTCGGCGCCGAAAGCGGCGCCTTCCATGCCAGCCGGCCGACCGATGATTTGCCGGCCAGACCGCTGGAGGCCTTCGACGGCGCCATGCCCTCAGGCAATTCCGTGGCCATGATGGATTTGCTGCGTCTGGCCCGGCTGACCGGCGATGCGGCGATGGAGGCGAGGGCGTCGAAGGTGGCGGCGGCCTTTGGCGAGCGGATTGCGGCCATGCCGTCGGCGTTTGCCTGGATGATGGCGGCCGTGCTGTTTGCCGAATCCCCCGGATTCGAGATCGTTCTGGCGGGCCCGAAACACACGCCCGAGAGCCGGGCCATGCTGGAGGCAGTGCGCGCGCCCTGGCTGCCGCATGCGGTGCTGCTGTGGCGCGATCAGGACACGATGCGGCTGGCGCCCTATGTCCGGGCGCAGACGCCGCTGGATGGCCGGGTCACGGCCTATGTTTGCCGGAACTTCCAGTGCAACCGACCGGCAACCGACCCGGACGTGGTGCGTCATTTGCTCGCAGAACCGGCTCCCGACGCCAGGGACTGACGCTCACGAACCGGCGCGGCGTTTGCGACGGTTCAGATTTTGCCGCGCCGGACGGCCGCGAACAGCGCCTGGGCGGCGGCGTCCTCATGACCCTTGATGAGGCGCTTGAACGGGCCGTTCATCATTCCCGCCTTCCCTTTCCATTTGGGCTGGGCGGCAATGAGCTTGCGATCGGCCACCTTGAATCCGGCCTTGAACACCCTGGCCAGCTCCTCGGCGCTGCCGTAGGCCGCCGCGACATCCTTCCAGGCCGGACCGACGCGATTGCGATCCACCGCATGGCAGGATTTGCACTGGCGGGTGTCGAACGAGGCGGCCTGGGTCATGGCCGGTGCGGTGGCCGGTTGGGCGGCCGGCGGCGCGGTTGGAGCGGCTTTCGCCGTGCTGGTTGCGGCTGCTTTGGCGGCTTGTTTGGTCTGAGTCGCCTGGCTCCGGCCGGTGGATGCGGCTGATGACGCAGCTTTGGTCGCAGTCTTTTCGGCCGGCGCCGCCGTCTTGGGAGCCGTTTCGGTCATCGCGGGCAGGCGGGTGGCGCGCGCAATGTCCGCGCGGCTGGTCTTGGGCGCCTCGGCGCGCACATCCTGCGCCGATTGCCCGTTCATGGCGCGGGAGGGCGAAGAGGCGGCCGGGCTTGCCGGCT
>CAYQMA010000049.1:0-7656 GCA_964418535.1 uncultured Zetaproteobacteria bacterium
AATCTGGCAGAGATTGATTACACAGCGATGACGCAGCGACGGAATTACACGGCGCTGGTCAGGATCAGGCGGCCAGCCGCATCTCCAGCTCGGCCACGGCGGTTTCCGCCTCGCCCGCAACGCGGAAGACATAGGGCCAGAAACACGCCTCGCGCACGAAATAACAGGCGCAACCGTCATGCCGCACCAAAAGCCCTCCGGACACGTCATGCACCTCGATGCCGCGCACCGCATTGAAGGCGTTCGCAATTTGTTTTGCACGTTGAACTTGCATGGCCGCCTCCTTTCACTGGGCTGATACACCTTTCTATCGGCATGCGTGGCCGAGAGTTGAAAGGTTTATTCGCCCTTTGTCGCCTGATCGACGTGAGACAGCCGAATCGTCACCGGTTGTTTCTCCGGCAGCGTCATGGTCATTTCTCGCGCGCCAGGCTTCCAGTCGCAGGTGATCGGCCCCATCCAGACCTCGCCCGTGGCGATACCGATGCCGCCTTTCTTCAGCGGCTCATAACTGGACAAAAACTTCAGAGGCGGCTTGTGCGCCGGCAGATTCACCAACACCGTGCCGTCCTTGTAGAAACGCAAACTGGCGGAGCCGTCCACCTGTTGCCAGACGCCGGCCAGCATGGCGCGCTCGCTGGCCGGCATCTCTGGCGCCTGTTGCTGGAAACAGGCGGAAAGCGCCAGCGCCAGACTGACTCCCAGCCACCGAACGAGCCACCGGCTCATCCGGCCAGCGCCTCCAGTCGCCCGGCAGCCGATTCCACCTCGGCCAGGCGTGACTTCAGATCATTGAGTTCGGCTTCGGCCTTGGCCACCACCGCCTCCGGCGCATTGGCCCGATATTGCGGATTGGCCAGCCGCCCCGACAGCTTGCCGATCTCCTTTTCCAACCTGGCCTTCGTCTTGTTCAGGCGCGCAAGCTCCGCGCCCACATCCACCAGACCGGCCAGCGGAACCCAGACATTGGCCTTGCCCAACGGCGCCACAGCGGCGCCAGCCGGTTCGGCATCGGCCGCCAGCCAGTCCAGCCGCTCCAACCGCGCCAACGTCATGATCAGCGGCGTCTGCGCTTCCAGTGTTTCGCGCAGAACGTCATCGCAGGCCACGGCGGCCGCAATCCTGCGGCTCGGCGCGATATTCATTTCGCCGCGAATGGATCGAATGGCCGTGACCACATCCATCGCCCGTCGCACACGTGTCGCGGCCCCGGCATAAGAGGCATCGTCCCATCGCGCCACGGGCCAGGCTGCCGTAGCCAGCAAATCCGTCCCGCCGCTCAGCGTTTGCCAGAGGGCCTCGGAGATATGCGGACAGAACGGATGCAACAGCCGCAGCCAGGCATCCAGCACGGTCACCATCACCGTTCGCGTCTCTTCGCGGGCCGCATCACTCTCGCCCTGAAGGGCTACCTTTGCCGCCTCCACGAACCAGTCGCAATACGTGCCCCAAATAAAGCTGTAGAGCGCCGCCGCCGCATCGTTGAAGCGATAGGCCTCCAGCGCCGCATCCACTTCCCGGATGCAGCCGTCGAGCTCGTGCAGAATCCAGCGGTTCACGTCCAATCGCGGCTGGACGGCCGGATCGGGCCTGGCCTCGCCCCGGTTCATGAACACGAAGCGCGCGGCGTTCCAGATCTTGTTCATGAAGTTGCGATTGGCGGCGATGCGTTCCACATCCAGCTTCACATCGCGTCCCGGTGTGGCCATGTGTGCCAGAGTGAACCGCAGCGCATCCGCCCCGTAGCGTTCGACGATGTCCAGCGGATCAATGACATTGCCCTTGGACTTGCTCATCTTCTGGCCCTGCGCATCGCGGATCAGCGCATGGATGTACACGTCGCGGAACGGCACCTGACCGGTGAACCGCAACCCCAGCATGATCATCCGGGCCACCCAGAAGAAGATGATGTCGAAGCCGGTGACCAGCACGTCGGTGGGATAGAAGGTGCGCAACTCCTCGGTGTCATCCGGCCAACCCAGGGTGGAAAACGGCCACAGGCCGGAGGAAAACCAGGTGTCCAGCACGTCCTCGTCCTGCCGGATGTTGGCGCCGCCACAGCCGCCGCAGCGTTCGGGCGTTTCGCGCGCCACGGTCACATGATCGCAATCGTCGCAATACCAGGCCGGAATCCGGTGCCCCCACCAGAGCTGACGCGAGATGCACCAGTCCTGGATATTGCGCATCCATTCGAAATAGGTCTTCTCCCAGTGCGCGGGCACGAAGCGAATGTCGCCATCCTCAACCGCCTTGATGGCCGGGTCGGCCAGGGGCTGGATGCGCACATACCACTGATCGGTCAGATAGGGCTCCAGCACCGCGTGCGAACGGTCGCCCCGACCCACCGCATGGCGGTGCGGCTCCACCTTGTAGAGCAGGCCGGCCGCATCCAGATCGGCCACCACCCGTTCGCGCGCCTCGTAGCGATCCAGGCCGCGATAGACTTCCGGCACCTCGGGCACATCCGCCAGATGCGCGCGCGTGGTCAGAATATTGATCATCGGCAGATCGTGACGGCGGCCCACCTCATAGTCGTTGAAATCGTGCGCCGGCGTGATCTTCACGCAGCCGGTGCCGAAATCCATGTCCACATATTCGTCGGCGATGACCGGAATGCGACGGTCAGTCAACGGCAGCAGCACCTCGCGGCCGACCAGGTCGCGATAGCGGTCATCGTCCGGATGCACAGCCACCGCAGCATCGCCGAACATCGTTTCCGGCCGCGTCGTGGCCACGATCACATGACGATCCGGATCGTCAGCCAGCGGATAACACATATGCCAGAGGTGTCCTTCCTCCTCCTCATGCACCACCTCGAGATCGGAAACGGCCGTTTCCAGCACTGGATCCCAGTTGACCAGTCGCTTGCCGCGATAGATCAGGCCGTCCTCATACAGGCGCACGAACACCTCGCGCACGGCGCGCGACAGCCCCTCATCCAGTGTGAACCGCTCGCGCGACCAGTCGCAGGAGCAGCCCAGCCGCTTGAGCTGGCTCACGATGGCGCCGCCTGACTGCTCTTTCCACTCCCAGACGCGATCGAGAAAGCGTTCACGCCCCAAGTCGCGGCGATGCACGCCTTCCTTGTCCAGCAGGCGCTCGACCACCATCTGCGTTGCAATGCCGGCATGATCCGTGCCCGGCTGCCAGAGCGTGTTCCGCCCCTGCATGCGCCGCCAGCGCACGAGCACGTCCTGCAGGGTGTAGGAAAAGGCATGCCCCATATGCAACGTGCCGGTCACGTTCGGCGGCGGAATCACGATGCAGAACGACTCCTCGCCGCCATGCGGCGCAAAGGCGTCCGACTGCAGCCACTGTTCGGAGACGGCCGGCTCCACCGCCTGCGGATCATAGGTTTTCGCCAGTTCAGCTGTTTTGCTCATCTTCCCTTCCCGATATCGAATCCGAATCCTTCGCGCCGCCGGGAGTGCCCCGCAGGCGCGCCGCCAGTTCCTCGCGCACGACCTGATCCACCAGCGCCGGCAGCGCGCCCGCGATACGCTCGCTCACGGCCCGCGCCAGCTCATCCACCCAAGCCGCGTCCGGTTCCGGCATGGCCGCCGCCCCGCCGGCCGACGTTTCCCGGCCGGTTGCATGCCCGGCGGCTGTCGCTGCATCCGCAGGCGCCGCTTGCTCGTTTTCCGCATCATCGAACGGCAGCGCCGCCTGCGGTGGATCGACCAGCATGGCTTCGCTGAGCAACAGCTTTTTCGGTCGTGCATGCACAGGCTGCGCGTCCGCACCCGCCTCGAAACGCCCGGAATCCGCCGCACCGCCCGCACCTTGCGGATGATCGTCGCGGTGCCGACCGTCTTCGTTCAGAAGCCGGTCGAGCCCGGCCAGAACCTGGTCAATGCTGGACTCGTCCACCATGCCGGCATGCTATCGGGGATTTTCCACGGCGCTACCGCCTGGGGGCCAAATACGCAGGATCCAGCCCCAATTGACGGTAACTGCGAAACCGTTCGCGCGAAGCCTGCAACAGGCGTTCATCCCAGGCATCCACAAAATCCACGATGGCGGAAAAACCGTCCAGCACCGGCGGAATCTCGCAGCCGCCATTGACCAGCACCGCCGGATCGTTGTCGCGACATGGCTCAAGCGCAAGCAGAATCGGATGCTCGGCGTTGGCCTCGCGGTCTGATATGGCCACGCCATGCGCCAGAAAGGATTCGGGATGGATCGTCCACAATCGTTCGTCCAGTCGCGCCATGAACACCTCATCGGGACACAGCACCAACACATGCGGCGTCAGGCGTCCGCGACGCAACAACAGTTTCGCGATTCCTTCGACGCGATCCGGTGCATCCAGGTGCTCAAACCAGACCTTGGCGTCCATATCCTTGCCTCCAATACCGCCAGACCAGCACGATGGCCGCCAGCGCCAACGCCACAGCCAGCGGTCGTGCCGTGGATGGCTGGACAGGATAGCCCAGACCCAACACCCCGGCCTGAATCAGCGCCCCCAATCCCGCCACCCGATTCCACCACGGCGAGCCAGCCCAATCCCGCACAGGCCAGTCAGCCGAGGCACGCCAGACGGCCAGCATCGTTCCAATTCCCAACACCAGACCCACAGCGACATCCAGCGGCCAGTGCACGCCGCCGTACACGCGCCCCACAGCCGCCAACAGCCAGACCGCGGCCGCCAGCCAGGCGACGAGCCGGGTTCGCCAGATCAAAAACGCCAGCGCCACCATCACCCCGTCCGAGGTGGCGTGACCGGAGGGAAAGGAATGCGCCATCAGCGACTGCCCCAACACATGCACATGATCGAGCACGGCCGGCGGACGCGGCATGTCGAACAGGCGCTTCAGCCCCTGCGCGATCAGGCCGGAGAGCGCGAACGCCACCAGCCCCGCCGCGCCCGCGCGCGGCCTGTACAGCAGCAGCAGGGTGCAGACCAACGCCACGATCAAGCCGTCGCCCAAGGCGCTGATCTGGCCAAACAGCGCATCGCCGACCACTGAATGATGATCGTTGATCCAGCGAAACAGCGCATGACCGTTCGCCGGCGACGGCGCATGCCAGTCAGCGTTTGTCAGCGAACACTCCCAGATGGCGCAGCCGCTTCCGTCGCGCCGACAGCAGATCGTCGCGCGGGGTGGCCAACAATTCCTCGATGGCCTTGCCCAAGGCCTCGTCCATCAGCTCGGCCGCACCCTTCGGGTCGGCATGAGCGCCACCCATCGGTTCGGGAATCACGCCATCGATCAGCCCCAGTTCCAGCAAGTCCCGAGCCGTCGGCTTCAGCGCCTCGGCGGCCTGATCGGCATATTTCCGGTCATGCCAGAGAATGGCCGCGCAGCCCTCGGGCGAAATCACCGAATAGGTGGTGAACTCTTGCATATACAGCCGATCGCCCACGCCAATGGCCAGCGCGCCGCCTGAGCCGCCCTCGCCGATCACGGTGCAGATCACCGGCACCTTCAAGGCCGACAGTTCCATCAGGTTGCGGGCGATCGCCTCGCTCTGACCGCGCTCCTCGGCATCCACGCCGGGCCAGGCGCCGGCGGTATCGATAAACGTCATCACCGGCATGTCGAAGCGCTCGGCAAGATGAAACAGCCGCAACGCCTTGCGATAGCCCTCGGGTCGCGGCATGCCGAAGTTGCGGCGTATCTTCTCCTTGGTGTCGCGCCCCTTCTGCTGGCCGACCACGACCACCGCATGCTCGTGAAACCGGGCCAGCCCGCCGACAATCGCCCCGTCATCGGCAAAGGCGCGGTCCCCGTGCAACTCCTGAAAATCATCGAACAGCAGCGGCACATAATCGAGAAAATAGGGCCGATCGGGATGACGCGCCAGCTGCGCCCGCTGCCAGCGGTTCAAACCGCCGTAGATCTGCTTGATGAGCTTGTCGCGCTTTTCGCGCAAGCGCGAGACTTCCTCGGCGATGTTGACGCCAGCATCGCCGCCCATGCCCGACAGATCCTCGATCTTCGAGGTCAGCTCGGCGATCGGACGCTCGAATTCCAGATAACTACGCGGCATGCCGTCTCCTTTCGTTTTCTTCCCGCGTCTTCGAGGGGCCGCGCTCCGGCTGCCATGGACGGCAACTCAAATGCACGCCATCAACGCCGAACCAGCCCCGAAGCGTTTGTTTGACTTCCTCATTCCAGCACAGCCCGACAGGCGAGGAAAGCTCGGCGATGCTGCCATCGCCGAGCCTGAGGCGGAAGCGCACGCGCGCTCTGCCCGGATGCGCCTCAGCCAGGGCGCGAAACGCCCGCAGCCGCTCCGCATCCCAGGCCATGGCGCTGCTCTCGATGCGAATACCCTCCACCTGCCGCGCCAGCACCGCCTCCAACGGCTCGATCGCCTCGGCCACCAGCGACATTTCCTCACGCGAACGATCCACACGCGCCGCCACCAACAGCGCTTGTTCGCCCTCCAGCCAGGGCGCCGCTTCGCGATACAGATCGGCAAAGCACACCATCTCGGCACTGGCGTGCAGGTCTTCCACCTGCACGAAAGCCATCGCGCCACGCCGACCGCGATGCACGCGCACATCGCCAACCCCCACCGGCACAACCACGCGCGCGCCATCGGGCAATTCGCGCGCCTGCGCCAGATTGACGTTGCTCAAACCGCTGACACGCCCCAGCCACTCTTCCAACGGATGGCCGGTCAGATAAAAGCCCAGCACCTCGCGTTCGCAGTTCAGCGACTCGCCCATGCCCCAAGGCGGCACGTCGGGAAATCCGTCCCGTTCGCCTTCCGGCTCGGCCACCTCAAACAGCGCCGACTGCCGCGTTCGCGCCTCCTCGCGCCGGCGCGCCGCGCGCTCCATGGCCGCGCCCAGCCCCTCCAGCGCCGCCCGCTTGTGCGGGATCAGCCCTTCCATCGCGCCCGCCTTGATCAGCGCCTCAGCCAGACGTTTGTTGAAGGTGCGAGGCGGCATACGTATGCACACATCCTCGAAGGACGAGAACGGCCCGCCCTCCTCGCGCGCCGCCACCAGCGCCCGCACCGCCGCCTCGCCCACGCCCTTGACCGCGCCCAGCCCGAAGCGGATGCCCGATTCGCCCTCGGGCACGAATTCCCAGTCGGAATGATTGACATGCGGCGGCAATACAGAAATCCCCATGGCGCGGCAATCAGTCACCAGCCCAGCCACCTTATCGCTATTGCCCATGTCGCAAGAGAGCGTTGCAGCCATGAACGCCTGCGGGAAATGCGCCTTCAAATAGGCCGTCTGATAGGCGATCAACGCATAGGCGGCCGAGTGCGACTTGTTGAATCCGTAGCCGGCGAACTTTTCCATCAGATCGAAGATATACTCGGCTTTGTCGGCCGGGATCTTCTTCTTCGCCGCGCCTTCCATGAACACCTTGCGCTGCCTGGCCATCTCCTCCGGCTTCTTCTTGCCCATGGCGCGGCGCAACATATCCGCCTGCCCCAGGGTGTAGCCGGCCAACTCGCGGGCGATCTGCATCACCTGCTCCTGATACAGAATCACGCCATTGGTCTCCCGCAGGATCGGCTCCAGTTGCGGCAGCGGATAGCGGATTTCCTGCTGGCCATGCTTGCAGGCGATGTAGGTGTCCACCATGCCGGATTCCAGCGGCCCCGGCCGGTAAAGCGCCACCAGCGCGATAATGTCCTCGAAGCAATCCGGCTTCAGGCGCGTGAGCAGATCGCGCATGCCCGAGG
>CAYQMA010000050.1:0-7519 GCA_964418535.1 uncultured Zetaproteobacteria bacterium
TGGCCGGCTGGCTGGCGCACTGGCTGGAGATGCTGCCGCACAATCGCATCTATCGTCCGGTGCAAATTTATGTGGGCAAACACGATCAGCCCTATGTGCCGATGGAAGAGCGCGGTTGACAAGCATCTTCGAGCGCGCATACTTCGCCGCCCTCAAATGATTGATTGAGGCGGTCGCTTGCCGGCTGCCTGGGAAGGAGAGTTCGAGTGGCCAATCATGCATCCGCCGCGAAGCGGGCCCGACAGAGCGAAAAGCGTCGCCTGGTGAACCGGGCGCGCAAGAGCGCCATGCGCACCGCCATCAAGCGTGTGCTGGCGGCCGTGGAGGCCGGCGATGCCGACGCCGCCAAGGCAGCGCTGGCTCGCGCCGTGCCGCTGATCGATCGCGCCGGCCGCAAGGGTGTGATTCATCGCAAGCAGGCGTCTCGCCGCGTGTCCCGGCTGAATGCCCGCGTCAAGGCGTTGAGTTCCTGACTCTCCTGTAATGTCCGTTTCAAAAGCCCGCCGTTTGGCGGGCTTTTTCATGATCGGGCTCCACTGGGCCAGACTGAAGGCGGCGATGACGGGCGCCGGGTGCCGGCGACGCTTTTCGTTCAATCGGCCGCTGTCGCCGGGGCCGGTTTCCGGTCCGCGCGGCTGATTTCAGCGACATCCTCGGGATACATGCAGCGCTCGACCATCAGATTGGGCTGACTGTGCAGATCCACGGTGCGCGGCACGATGCCGTTGCCGTGTCGGTCGAGCGTGAGGTGGACGACCGGCCTTAGCGGCAGCCGCTGGTGCACATGGATCACCTGCCCGATATCCCCTGAGTTCAATTGCACAAAAGTGCCGACGGGATAGAGGGAAATGGCGTCAATCAGGCACTTGAGAAAGGCAGGGTCGAAGGCTTGCTTGTGGTTGACGAGGATTTCGCGAATGGCGTCGCGCGGCAGCAGGCGTTTGCGATAGGCGCGGTAGTGGGTCATGGCCTCGAAGGTGGACAGCAGGCCGATGATGCGCGCCGTGCGGCTGATTTCGGTTCCCTTCAGCCCCTTGGGGCCTGAGCCGTCGAAGCGTTCGCGGGCCTCGGATGCCGCGGTGAGGATGCGCGCATCCTCGATGCCGCTTTGTTTCAGCCATGCTGCGCCGTTTTCGGGTGCGGCGGCGATGGCCTGACGCTCCTCGCTGGTGAGTTTCTTCTTCTTGTGGCGGATGTTTGCCGGCACCTGCGCCATGCCGATGTGGTGCAACATGCCGGCCAAGACCAGTGCCAACAGTTCGTCGTCATTCAGACGCAGTTGCTGCCCCATTTTGATGGCGTAAATCATCATCATCACGGACTTTTCAACCAGGTCGCCCAGATCGCTGTCGGCCTTGCGAATGCCGCCGGGGCTGTTGGCGACGATCAGCTCGATGGCTTCCAGGCGGTCAGGGTGTTCCTTGATGTCGGCGAGCAGACCGGCCACGTGCTCGCGCAATGCATCCGGACTGGCGGGCTCGTTGCGGGCGGCGTGGCGGAACAGCTCCAGCGTGTGACGGATGCAGGTTTCGATCCATGTCCGGTTGATTGCATCGTCGGCCGAGGTTTCAACACAGACGGGGGGAGGCAGGATGGCATGTTCGCCGGGCTCGACGGTTTCTGAATCCGGCATTTCCGGAGCGGGCTCTTCCTCCAGCAATTGCTGGGCGGCTGCGGCGCCGTCGGCATTCGCCTCATGCGCAGCGGCTCCGGCTTCCTCCACCAGCCAGGCGTCGTCGGTCTCGGCTTTGGTGTCGGGTGGCTTGCGATTCGCGCCGTGCGTGCGCAGCAGGTCAATGTATTTGGGCATCAGCAGGGGTACCGTTTCATGGTTTCGGCGACCAGCCGTGAGTCCAGCAGCGAGGCGCCCTGGCGCATGCCAAGCAGCAGGCAGCGGTCGGCCAGGTGATTGATGCGCCGGGGCACGCCGCGAGTGTGCCGGTAGAGGGATTCTGCCGCTTGACGGGTCAGAATGGGCTGCTCGCAACCGGCTGCATGCAGGCGGTGCAGCACATAGCGGGTGGTGTCCCTGGCTGAGAGTGGGCCTAGATGCAGGTGAAGGGCGATGCGTTGGCGCAACTGGGGCAATTGCTCGATCTTGCGTTGCAATTCAGGCTGGCCGACGAAGATCAATGTCAGCAGGAAACGATCGGCCAGCTGGAAGTTCAGCAGCAGGCGCAGCTCCTCAAAGGTCTCGATCGATGAGATGCTCTGGGCTTCGTCGATGCAGATCAGCGTGTCGCGACCGGTGGCGGCGTTTTTGGCCAGATGTTCCTGCAGCGTATGCAGCAAGGCGTTCTTGTTGTCTCCATCGGAAGCAAGGCCCAATTGCTGGTTGATTTCGCGCAGCATTTCCAGCGGCGTCAGGCAGGGATAGGTGATATAGGCGATGTCGAAACGATCCTCGGGCAGGGAAAGCAGCACGCGCTGGGTCAGCGTGGTCTTGCCGCAGCCGATTTCGCCGGTGAGCATCAGGGCGCCCTTGCGGCGCAGGATGGCGTCGCTCATGTCCTGCATGGCCAGGGCATAGGCTTCCGATTCGAAAAAGAAGCCGGGATCGGCAACGTTTTCGAAGGGATATTGCTTCAGCCGCCAGTGCTCAAGATACGTATGAGGCTCCATATCAGTGCCATGGTTGCAGAACGGCTGTTATTAAGTCAAGAAGGTATTTTCTCCTTTTCTTACAACATGGAAGCGGAAGTCGCTCATGCTTTTTATCGCTTTCCTTGCGTAATTGATTGACTTTTCTTGTGTAAATCGGTTGAATGGCGCTGTGGACAATCGTGGTGGTGTCGCCTCTCTATTGCGTATCGGGTTTGCGTGCCTGTTGTCTCTGACGGCTTGCCGCACCGTCGTGCCGGAGCCGACCATGCCTGTCGGGGCTCTGGATCGGGCGGTTCCCGACTATTCCATGCACAACATCGGCCCCCAGCGGGTGAAAAAATCGCTGGCGGCGCGGTTTGTGGATCTCGACGGCGACGGTCATATGGATCTCCTGGTCGGCGGCCGCAAGCCGGATTCCGGGTTTCGCGTGGAATGGGGCGATGGCAAGGGGCGCTGGCGCAAGCAGCAGGGGCCGGTGACGGGCATGGATCCGCGCGCTTTCGCGGCGGCCGATGTGGATGGCGATGGCCGGCTGGAGGTTTTGATCGGCGGCCAGGGCGATCAGAAAGGCTTGCAGGTATGGAATCGGGAGGCGCAGGGATGGTCGCTGCAATCCGCGCCGGTGGAACGCGGCGAGTTTCGTGACGTGGCGTTGGCGGACGTGAACGAGGATGGCTGGCCGGATCTGGTGGCTGTGCGGGTGAATACGGAAACCGATGGTGGCATCTATGTGTGGCTGAACGACGGGCGCGGCGGCTGGAAAGCGGACATTGGCCCGATGGTGGAAGGCCAATACACCGACATGGCGATCGCCGATGTCAATGGCGATGGTCATCGGGATATCATTGCGGCGCGACGTGGCGGCGCCACGACGGCGCGACGGGATGGCGAGCATTGGCGACCGGTGGGCGGCGTGGAGGTCTGGCTTGGCGACGGCAATGGTCGCTGGGAGCCGAAATTCCTGCCGGTGGAGAGCGACGCGGAGGCCGTGACCGTGGCCGATGTCAATGGCGACGGCGCTCTGGATCTGGTGGCCGGTCTGTACCAGCAGGGGATCAATCTGTGGCTGCATGACGGCCATGCATGGCGCATGCGGAAAGTGACCGATGCCGGCACATGGGGGACGCTGCGCGTGGGCGATCTGAACGGCGACGGTCATCCGGAACTGGTGGCGGCTTCCCGGGACGGCCGCGGTATCGGGCTGTGGCGGTGGAACGACGAGGCGGGACAGTTTGAGTCCTTGAAAGGCTGGATGCCGGATCGCGGCGTGTATGCGGATGTGGATCTGGGCGATGTCATGGGGCGGGGGATGCTGGACGTGGCTGCGGTGCGCGCTGATGGCGCGGTGGAGGTCTGGTCCACATCCCGGTCCGCCCCGGAGCCTGCCCGGAAAGTGGTCGGCAAGCCCGTCGGCAAGACCTTGAACCTGTATTTCCCGACCGCTTCCGCCGCGGTGGAGGCCGGCGAGCTCAAGGCGTTGGAGGCCTGGCTGGCATCGCTCAAGCAGCCGCCGGCGAAACTGGCGTTTCGGGTGATCGGGCGCGCCGATGTGCGGCCGATTCATACCGAGGCGTTTCCGAACAATGAGGCCTTGTCGCGCGCCCGCGCCGATGCGGTGGCGGCGGTGCTGCGCCAGCGCGGCGTGCCGGCGAGGCAGATCATCGTTCAGGCCTTGGGCGACAAGGATCCGTTGCCTCCGGGAATGACGTCGGAAGCCTTGCAGAAGAATCGCCGGGTGCTGATTCAGGCGTATCCGATGAGTTCGGTGCGTCTGCCGGACGAGACGCCGGCGGTGTCGCATGGCGATTTGTTCCATATCACCGAAAACAAGGCCTTCAAGACCATTGACGGCGTGCCGGAATACCGTGTCGGGCCCGGCGACGAGCTGTCCGTCACCCTGTGGCAGGGCGGTGGCAAGGGCGAGACACACAAGGTGACCGTGCAGGTGGACGGCACGATTTCCCTGCCGTTTTTCGAGGCGGTGAAGGTGGATGGCCTGACGCCGCGCGAGATTGACGAGTTCATGACCGAATCGCTGAGGAAGTTTGTCAAACGCCCGCGCGTGGATGTGCTGGTGCTGAAGAAGCGGAGCAAGACCGTGACCATTTTCGGCGAGGTGCGGGATTTGTTGCGGCAACCGACCGGGCCGGGCACCTATTACATGATCGGCAAGGAAAGTCTGGTGGATTTCCTGTCGCGCGCCGGCGGCCCGACCAAGGATGCCGACCTCTCCAAGGTCAAGCTGATCCGCCATGGCAAGACCATCATCCTGAATCTGGAGCGCGCCATCAAGCAGGCGGATTGGCGGGAAAACGCGCTGATCGATGATGGCGACACCATCTTTATTCCGTCGCTGGCGCAGTCCAAGCGACGGGTCTATGTGCTGGGCCAGGTGAAAAAACCGGGCATTGTCGAGTTTGTCGGCGACATCCACCTGCTGGATGCGATTTCCAAGAGCGGGGGGTTCGGCGATCACCCCTATTACCCGGATATCCGGGTGATTCGCGCCGACCGCGACCGGCCGTTGATTCTGCCGGTCAACTTCGAGCGATTGCTGGGGAAGGGCGATCTGACGCAGAACCTGGCGCTGCGGGACAAGGACATCATCATCATTCCGCGCAGCCCGATCGGCAACTGGAACCAGTATATCAATGATATTACGCCGACCATCGATCTGTTGCTGTTCAAGCCGCTGACGGCGGCCAGCCAGATCGAAAACATTCGCGTGCTCCAGCGCACGGTGCCGTAACGCACATGGCCAATCCGATTTCCACCGCCGCCGGCTACGAGCTGAATCTGGAGGAATACTGGCAGATTATCCTCCGGCGCCGGTGGGTGATTCTGTTCTGCGCCTTTTCATTGGGCGTGTTCAGTTGGCTGTTTGCCTGGCTGAACCAGCCGCCGCCGCTGTATTCGTCCACGGCTTCGGTGCGCATCACCCACACCACGGACATGACCGGGCTGCTGCTGCAAAATCTGACGTTTTCCGAAACGGACGATATGAGCACCCAGTTGTCGCTCGTCACGTCCTATGCCCTGATGGAGCGGGTGGCCAAGCGTCTGGGATTGATTCCGAAGAACCTGACCAGCGAACAGGTTCGCGCCAATCCTGAATACATGCGAACCGTCTTGAACCTGAAGGGCGATGTGGAGGCCGAGCAGGAAGGCAACAGCAGCATTATCAATATCAAAGCTGTGTCTTCCGATCCCGAATTTGCACGCGATCTGGCGCAGGCCGTGGCCGAGGAATTCCGGACCTACAACATCGAGATCAAGAACCGGCGCGTCTTCGAGGCCAAGAAGTTCATTCAGCAGCAACTGGTCGTGGTGGGCGAGCGCCTGCGGCAGGCCGAGGAGGCCGTGCGCGATTATCGCGAAAAGAACCATCTTTCCACCACCGACCAGAATTCCGAGGTGATGGCCAAGGTGGTGGCGGACATGGAGCAGGAATACCGCCGTCAGGCCGAGCATCTGAACGACCTCAAATTCGCGCTCGCCCAGCTCAAGCAGCGTATCCAGAACGGCGGCTGGGATTACAAGGCGGTGACGGTGTCCGGCAAGGTCAGCGCCTATTTCGACGAATTGAACAAGCGGCTGGTGGACATGGCGCTCAAGCACACCCAGCTGTCCACGGTTTATACCGACGAGCATCCGCAGATGCAGGAATTGCGCCAGCAGGCCGACGACATTCTGGCCAGCATGGTGGACGAACTGGGCAAGCAGGTGCATCTCACCAAACAGCGCATGGCCGATCTCCAGCGGAGCATCGAGGAAACGGAACAACGCTATCGGGGCCTGCCCGAACAGGCGCTGGAGCTTCGGCGGCTGGAACGCGCGGTGGCCACCAATGAGGACTTATACAACCTGCTGGAGAAGAAATATCAGGAGGTGCTGATCAAGGAGGCCGAAAAGGTTGAGGAAGTCAGCGTGATCCGGCCGGCATTGATTTCGCATGTGCGCATCAATCCGGTGCGCACCCGGCAGACGGCCCTGGCAGGCTTTATCCTGGGGCTGGTGCTGGGGCTGATCATCGCCTTGGTGCTGGAGGCCATGGATACCTCGGTCGGCACCATCGAGGAGGTGGAAAGCTTTCTCGAAGTGCCGGTGGTCGGCTTTGTGCCTCATCTGGGACATGACGAGGCGGTGGAGCTGTTCTCCGGTGTCGAGGGGTTGGCGACCAGCGGTCATGCGCTGGAGCGGCAGATTCGCCTGATTACGCATTTCTCGCCGCCTTCCACGATAGCCGAGGCCTATCGCAGCATGCGCACGAACCTGCTGTTTTCCCAGGGTGGCGAGCACCGCGTGATTATCGTGACCAGCGCCACCATCAAGGAGGGCAAGAGCACGGTGTCCGCCAACCTGGCTACGGTTGTGGCCCAGCAAGGCGCGCGGGTGTTGCTGATCGATGCCGACATGCGCAAGCCGATGCAGCACAAGACCTTCGGGCTCGAACGCGAGCCGGGTCTCAGCGAATATCTGTTGGGCCAACAGCCGTGGCGGGACGTGGTGCGGCGCATTTCCGACGTGCTGCTGGGGGATTTCGGCGTGGATCAGGCGTTGATGACGCCCGGTCTGGATCAGCTGGACATCATGACCTGCGGTCACCAAAGCGCCAGCCCGCCCGATCTGCTGGCCTCGCCGGCGATGGCCAGGATGCTGGAGGAAGCGCGCGGCGAATACGATATGGTGATCATCGACATGCCGCCGCTGCTGCATACGACGGATGCCACGGTGGTGGCCGGCAAGGTGGACGGGGTGTTGCTGGTCTATCATATCGGGGCGGTGGTGCGCGGCGCGCTCAAACGCGTGAAGACGAGCATCGAGTCGGTGGGGGGGCGCGTGTTGGGCGTGGTGCTCAATGGCGTGCGCAGCGAGATGACGGCCGATTACGCCAAGTACAAGATGGATCGCTATT
>CAYQMA010000051.1:0-4078 GCA_964418535.1 uncultured Zetaproteobacteria bacterium
GGCAATGGGCGCAGGAGACGGTGCCATCGCGCGACAGGCGGGTGTCGAAAAAGAGTTTCTCGCCCAGTTTGACCTTTTCTGACTGCACATGCGGCGCCGGCAGGGGCTGCAGGGGCTCATGCGCAAGATCGAGTGCCGCGGCAGCGCGTGGAAGGCTCGCCGCCAGCAGGGCAAGGATCAGAATCGAGGCCGCCCGTTTCATGCCGAGCCTATACTGGCTGGCATGCGCGGGATTTCAAACACGGCATTTCATTCAAGCCGCTTCGCGCATGACATGGATATCCACGTGGATATCCGAATAGGGGCAAACGACACCGCCGGTTGCGGTTCGTTCAATCAGGCCCAGACGTTGCAGTAACTGCACGTCGCCATGCACGCGCTTGACATCGCGGCCGACTCTCCGCGCCAGTTCGCGTATGCTCATCTCGCCGGCGCCCACCAACTCATGCACCAGGCGCCAGCGTTTGCCCGTCAGCCATGAAAAGAACTCGTCGGCCCGTTGGAAATTCAACGTTTCGCCCTGATAGGCGCTGGCGCCGCCTTTGTTGGCCGCCTCGCGCAGCTTGCGCCGCCAGTCCGGATCGACAGTGATGGTCAGTGTGCGCTTTTCCATTGTTCGACCTCCGCGATAAAGTCCTCGACCAACGCATGCAGGCCCCGGAAAACATAGGGACGTTCTGCTCCGGCGACATGGCAGTGGTCGCCTTTGCCTCGTTCGTTGTCGAATCCGATCACGCGCTCATCGTTCACCATGTATGCCAGCCTGTATAACGGATGCGAACATGGAGGCGCCGGTGACGGCACGCGCCATATGACCAGTTCAAGAATATGGCCCTCCGGGGAAATATCCTTGTGGCGCAGGATCAGGTTAGCCTTCATGTTGTCTATGATGCCAACAGGGGCGGGAGGTGTCAAGGGCATCCAAAGCCGGAGTCCGGATCGGGCCGGTTTCATGCCAGCCTCATGTTGGCTAGAGTGCGCCGGCTTGGCAAGGTCAGGGCCGGAGCGCGGCCCGTTCGGGAGGTGTTGATGCAAGTCCTGTTGCCGGATGGTTCCAGCCGCACGCTGCCGGAAGGCGCGACCGTCGCCGATTTGGCGGCCGACATCGGCCCGGGATTGGCTCGCGCCACGGTCGCCGGCGAGGTGAACGGCAAGCTGGTGGATGCCTCCCATGTGCTGCACGACGGCGATTCGGTGCGGCTGATTACCGACTCCAGCGACGAGGGGCTGGAGATCATCCGTCATTCCACCGCGCATCTGATGGCCATGGCGGTGCAGGAGCTGTTTCCCGAGGCGCAGGTGACCATCGGCCCGGTCATCGAGGACGGCTTTTATTACGATTTCGCCTATGAGCGGCCGTTCACGCCGGAAGATCTGGAGAAGATCGAAGCCAAAATGCGCGAGATCGCCGGTCGCAAGCTGCCGATTGTGCGCGAGGAGTGGGATCGCGACGAAGCCGTGCGATTTTTTCGCAACAAGGGCGAGCGCTACAAGGCGCTGTTGATCGAGCGCATTCCCGAAGGCGAGGTGGTCAGCCTCTACCGGCAGGGCGACTGGGTGGATTTGTGCCGCGGCCCGCATGTGCCGGACACCGGCCGGCTCAAGCATTTCAAGCTGATGAAGGTGGCCGGCGCCTACTGGGAAGGCAAGGCCGAGAACGAGCAGTTGCAGCGCATCTATGGCACGGCCTGGGCCAGCAAGAAGGATCTGAAGGCCTATCTACGCCGGCTGGAGGAGGCCGAAAAACGCGATCACCGCAGGCTTGCGCGAACGCTCGATTTGTTCCACCTGCAGGAAGAGGCGCCGGGCATGGTGTTCTGGCATCCGAAGGGCTGGAGCCTGTGGCAGGTGGTCGAGCAGGAGATTCGCGCCGTGATGCGCGATCACGGCTATCGCGAGATACGCACGCCGCAGATCGTGGATCGCAAGCTCTGGGAGCGTTCCGGGCACTGGGACAAGTTCCACGACGAGATGTTCACCACCAACACCGAGAATCGCGATTATGCGATCAAGCCGATGAACTGTCCCTGCCATATCCAGGTGTTCAACCAGACGCTGCATTCCTATCGCGACCTGCCGCTCAGGCTGGCCGAGTTCGGCTCCTGCCACCGCAACGAGCCCTCGGGCACGCTGCACGGGTTGATGCGGCTGCGCAACTTCACCCAGGACGATGCGCACATCTTCTGCACCGAGGCCCAGATTCAGGACGAGGTGTGCGCCTTCATCGACCTGACCTTCGAGGTCTATCGTCGCTTCGGATTCGAGGATGTCATCATCTATCTTTCCGACCGGCCCGAAAAGCGGGTGGGCACGGACGAACAGTGGGACAAGGCCGAGGCCGCGCTGCACACGGCGCTCAAGAGCAAGGGCATCGAATACGGCCTGAATCCCGGCGAGGGCGCGTTCTACGGGCCGAAAATCGAGTTCTCGCTACGCGACTGTCTGGGGCGTGTCTGGCAGTGCGGCACGATCCAGGTGGATTTCTCGATGCCCGGCCGCTTGGGCGCGGAATACGTGGCCGAGGATTCCTCGCGCAAGACGCCGGTGATGCTGCATCGGGCCATTCTGGGTTCGATGGAGCGTTTCATCGGCATTCTGATCGAGCACTATGAAGGCAAGTTTCCGTTCTGGCTGGCGCCGGTGCAGGCCGTGGTCTGCAACATCACCGACGCCCAGGCCGAATATGCGCGCGAGGTGCGCGATGCGATGCGGGCGGAGGGTTTTCGCGTCGATGCGGACTTGCGAAACGAG
Source organism: uncultured Zetaproteobacteria bacterium (assembly GCA_964418535.1). Lineage (GTDB taxonomy): Bacteria > Pseudomonadota > Zetaproteobacteria > Mariprofundales > Mariprofundaceae > JALVTX01. The sequence goes on from CAYQMA010000051.1 coordinate 2,752, forward strand.
AAGGTGGGCTATAAAGTGCGCGCCCTTACGCTGGAGCGCGTGCCGTTCATCCTGGTGGTGGGCGATCGGGAGCGCGCCGAGCGGACGGTGGCGGTGCGGAATCTGGCGGGTGAAAACCTGGGTTCCATGCCGCTGGATGCATGGCTGGCCGAAATGCGGCGCATGCGCGAGCAATATCAATAGCAAGACAGGCAAGAGGCAAAGGGGGCGTTCATCGCTATAAAGGAGTTACCGGTCAATCACGAGATTGAGGCGCGTGAAGTGCGCGTGATTGACGAGGGGGGAGATCAGTTGGGCGTGCTGCCGCTGGATGCGGCGCTGAGAGTCGCCGGCGACAAGGGGCTGGATCTGGTGATGGTTTCGCCGAATGCCCGCCCGCCGGTGTGCAAGGTGATGGACTACGGCAAGTACAAGTACGAGCAGAGCAAGAAGGCCAACCTTGCCAGGAAGAAGCAGCATGTCGTGCAGGTCAAGGAAGTGAAGCTGCGCGCGAGCACCGACCAGCACGACCTGGAAGTGAAGATGAAGCGCGCGCGCAAGTTCCTCGAAGAGGGGAACAAGGTGAAGCTTTCGATGCGTTTTCGCGGCCGCGAGATGGTGTATGCGACGCGGGGCGCGGAGCAGCTGCGGCAGATTGCCGAGCAGTTGAAGGATCTGGGCAAGGTGGAGAACCAGCCCAATCTGGAAGGGCGGCAGATGGTGATGATCATCGGGCCGCTGAAAAAAAAGTGAACAACGGGACAAGACGATGCCGAAGATGAAATCGAACAGTGGCGCCGCCAAGCGTTTTTCCAAGACGGGCAGCGGCAAGTGGAAGCGCAACAAGGCGTTTGCCAACCATATTCTGACCAAGAAGTCGCCCAAGCGGAAGCGCAACTTCCGCGGCACTACGCTGGTTGCGCCGGCGGACGTGAAGGCGCTGAACCGCCTGGTGCCCTACAAATAAGGTTGTGAACTAGGAGACAAGTCATGGCTCGTGTCAATTCCGGCGTGCAGGCGCACGCCCGCCACAAGAAAGTCATCAAGGCCGCCAAGGGCTATCGCGGTCGTCGCAAGAACTGCTTCCGCGTCGCCACCCAGGCGGTGGATAAGGCGCGCCAGTATGCCTACCGCGATCGTCGCGTCAGAAAGCGCGAATTCCGTCGCCTGTGGATCGCGCGCATCAATGCCGCGGCGCGCATGAACGGGTTGTCCTATTCCCGCTTCATGAACGGCCTGTCCAAGGCCGGCATCGAGCTGGACCGCAAGGTGCTGGCGGATATCGCGGTGCATGACGCCGAAGCTTTTGCGAAGCTGGCAGAAACGGCCCGCGCGCAGATTCAGTAAT
>CAYQMA010000051.1:4178-7459 GCA_964418535.1 uncultured Zetaproteobacteria bacterium
GGCGGCAACACCGGCGAGGCGCCGGTTGCGCCGGATGCATCGAGGCAGGGCTGTCGGGCAGTCCTGCCTTTTTTGTTGGATCCCGGGTTGACGCGTTGATGTCGCGCCCGCGACCGATGCCACGGCCCGGAAGGGGGAAGGAGTGAACATGAGCGCAATGGAGTCGCTGACCGAAAAACTGGAGGCGCTGCAGGCGCAGGCGCTCGAAGCCTTTGCCGCTGCGGACGATCTGGAGGCCCTGCAACAGCTTCGTGTTCGATTCCTCGGCAAGAAGGGTGAGCTGACCGCCGTGCTCAAGGGGCTGGGAAGCCTGCCTCCTGAACAGCGGCCGGCGGCGGGCCAGCAGGTGAACCGCATCAAGGCGAAGCTCAACGAGGCGCTGGCGACGCGCGAAGCGGAACTGGCGGCGGCGGCGCGGGCGGCGCGCATCGAGGCCGAGCGCGTGGATGTCACGCTGCCGGGGCGCACCCCGCGGCTGGGCCGGCTGCATCCGGTCTGGCATGGGCTGCGGGAGCTGACCCGCATCTTCGAGCGCATGGGATTTCAGGCGGCCGAGGGCCCCGAGATTGAGGATGAATTCCACAACTTCGATGCGCTGAATATTCCGCCGGAGCATCCGGCGCGCGCGATGCACGACACCTTTTTCATCGAGGGCGACGAGGCGTTGCTGCGCACGCATACCTCGCCGGTGCAGATCCGCGCCATGCGCCGCTTTGTGGAGGAGGGGGGTGAACCGCCGCTGGCCGTGGTGGCGCCGGGGCGGGTGTATCGCTGCGATTACGATGTCACACATTCGCCGATGTTTCATCAGGTGGAAGTGTTCATGGTCGGCCGCGACATTTCGATGGCGCATCTGAAGGGGGTGCTGCGCCATTTCCTCTCCGCCTGGTTCGAGAAGGAGGTGCCGATTCGCCTCCGGCCGCACTATTTTCCGTTCACCGAGCCTTCGGCGGAGGTGGACATCGGCTGCGTGTTCTGCGAGGGCAAGGGCTGCCGGGTCTGCAAGGGCAGCGGCTGGCTGGAGGTGCTGGGCAGCGGCATGATCCATCCCAATGTGCTCAAGGCTGTCGGCATTGATGCCGGGCTCTATTCCGGCTTTGCCTTCGGATTGGGCGTGGAGCGCATGGTGATGCTCAAGCAGGGCATCCCCGACCTGCGTTTGTTCTTTGAAAACGACGTGCGCTTTTTGCGCCGGATGGGGGTGGCACGATGAAGGCGCCGTATTCATGGATTCGCGAGCATGCGGATCTTGCGGCCGCGCCCGAGGATGTGGCGGCGGCGCTGATCCGGCTGGGGCACGAGGTCGAGGGCGTCGAGTATCCCCGTCGCGCGGTGCAAGGCGTGGTGGTGGGTCGGATTCTGGAGAAACGCAAGCATCCGAATGCCGACCGGCTGAGCCTGCTGTCCGTGGACGTGGGCGCCGGCGAGCCGCTGGCCATTGTCTGCGGCGCGACCAACATGAACGAGGGCGACAAGGTGCCGGTGGCGACCGTGGGCGCAAGCCTGCCCAATGGCCTGACCATCAAGAAGGGCAGGATTCGCGGCGAGACGAGCTGCGGCATGTGCTGTTCCGAGGCGGAGCTGGGGCTGGCCGAGGATGCGGAAGGATTGCTGATTCTGCCCGAGGATGCGCCGGTGGGCATGGAAATCGGCGAGTATCTGGGGCTGGAGGAGGCGGTGTTCGATCTTTCGATCACCCCCAATCGCGGCGACTGCATGAGCATTCGCGGGCTGGCGCGCGAACTGGCCGCCGATGCCGGAGCGGAACTGGCAGCGGTGGAAGCGCCGGCGCCGGCCAGCGAGGAGGCGCTGGAGGCGCCGCATGTCCGAATCGAAGCGACGGAGGATTGTCCGCTGTATCTGGCGCGCCGCATCGACGGCGTGCGCGTGGGCGAATCCCCCGAATGGATGCGCCGGCGTTTGGTGCTGGCCGGCATGCGGCCGGTCAACGGCGTGGTGGATGTGCTCAACTACATCATGCTGGATCTTGGCCAGCCGATGCATGCTTTCGATGCCGACCGGTTGGAGGGCCATATCGCGGTGCGCGCGGCGCGGGCCGGCGAGCCGTTCCGGACCCTGGATGGCCGCGAGTTGAGCTTGCAGGCCGGCGATCTGGTGATCGCCGATGAGCGGGCTGCGATTGCGCTGGCCGGCATCATGGGCTCCGAGGATTCGGGCGTGACCGGAGAGACGACCGCCATCGTGCTGGAATCGGCCTTTTTCCGCCCGGCGCGCATCAGTGAGACTCGGCGCCTGCATGCGATGGTGTCCGAGGCGTCGATGCGCTTTGAGCGCGGCGTGGATCCGGCCATGGTCGAGGTGGCGATGGCGCGGGCCACGGCCATGATTCTTGAACTGTTCGGCGGCCGGGCGGGGCCGGTGCGGGCATCCGGTGAGGTCGGCCCCCTGCTGGCGCGCCGTCGCATCGAATGCTCGGTCACCGGCATTGAGTCCCGGTTGGGGCTGCGTCTGCCCGATTCGGCCGACGAGGTGCTCAGGCGCATGGAATTCGGCGTGGAACGAGACGACGACCGGCTGACGCTGGAGGTGCCCCCGTTCCGGCACGATGTGAGCATCCCCGAGGACGTGTCCGAGGAGTATGCGCGCGTGATTGGCTTCGATGCCATTCCCGATGCCTTGCCGCCGTTGCCGGTCGCCTCCATCGAGACTGCGCGAGATGCAGCCGGCGATGCGGCGCGGGTGGGGTTCGATCAGGTCGTCACCTATGCGTTTATCGCGCCGGAGGAGCAGCGGCTGTTCGTACCGGACGATGGCGCCGATGTGCGGCTGGCCAATCCCATTTCCGATGCGATGAGCGTGATGCGGCGCTCGCTGTGGCCGGGGCTGTTGGCGGCGGCGCGGCACAACCTGAACCGGCAGCAGCCGGGCGTGGCGCTGGCCGAGCTTGGCCGCGTTTACGAGCGCACGCCCAAGGGGCTGAGCGAGCGGGAGATGCTGGGCTTGTTGATGGCCGGCGAGGCGCGTTCGGCCGAGTGGTTCGAGCCGGCCAGGGCGGTCGATTTCTTCGACCTCAAGGGCGCGGTGGAGGCCTGGCTGGCGCTGGGCGGCCTGCAGGCGCGCCTGATCGCCGATGACGACATTCCGGGCCTGCGGCCGGGGCAGAGCGCGCGCATCTTCTGCGGTCGCGGCGAGATCGGCCGCATCGGTCGCGTGGACGACGAAGCATGCGATCGCTATGGCATCGAGGCGCCGGTGTTCGTGGCCGAGATTGCGCTGGATGCGTTGCCGGCCGCACGCCGGCCGAAGTTCGCGCCGCTGCC
>CAYQMA010000052.1:0-7256 GCA_964418535.1 uncultured Zetaproteobacteria bacterium
ATCTTCTCGTCCACCAGATGGTGCAGCTTCAGCATATACATATGACCGACAGTCACCGGATGATCGAACGGCTCGCCGGTGCGGCCATCATACAGCGTCATCTGGCCGGATTCCGGCAGATCGGCCATCCGCAGCAGTTCGCGGATGCGCTCTTCCTTGGCGCCGTCGAAGGCCGGCGTGGCGATCGGAACGCCATCGGTGAGCTGCTGCGCCAGCTCGCGCAACTGCGTCTGGTTCATGCTCTTGATGCGCTTCACCGCGTCATCGTCGCCTTCGTAGATATCCAGCAGCAGTTGCTTGAGCTCGGCGTGCGGCGCCTTGCGCTCCAGGAGGCTCGCGATCTTGCGTCCGAGGCCATGCGCCGCCAGACCCATGTGAATCTCGAGGATCTGGCCGATGTTCATGCGGCTGGGCACGCCCAGAGGGTTCAGGCAGATATCCACCGGCGTGCCGTCCTCCATGAACGGCATGTCCTCTTCGGGCACGATAATCGAAATCACGCCCTTGTTGCCGTGACGACCGGCCATCTTGTCGCCCGGCTGCAGCTTGCGCTTCACGGCCAGGAACACCTTGACGACCTTGATGACGCCCGGCTGCAGCTCGGAGCCTTCGCGGGCCTTGGCCACCTTCTCCTCAAAACGCTTCTCGAGTCGCGCGCGTTCCTTGTCCATGTTTTCCAGAATGGCCGCGGCCTGCGCATTGACCTCGTCGTCATCGGTCGAAATCGCCGACAGATCGCGCAGCTTCAGGCCTTCCAGATATTCGGCCGTGATCGTTTCGCCCTTCTTCAGGCCCTTGGCCTTGACCGCCTTGCGGCCGGTGAACAGCGACACCAGGCGCGCGATGGCGTTGGTCTCCAGAATGCGCCGCTCCTCTTCCTTGTCGCGATAGAGCTGCTCGACCTCGGCCTCCTCGATGGCCTTGGCCCGCTCGTCCTTTTCGTCGCCGCGACGGGTGAAGACCTGCACGTCCACAACCACGCCCTCGTCGCCCGGCTTCACGCGCAGGCTCGTGTCGCGCACGTCGCTGGCTTTCTCGCCAAAGATCGCGCGCAGCAGCTTTTCCTCCGGCGAAAGCTGGGTTTCGCCCTTGGGCGTAATCTTGCCGACCAGAATGTCGCCAGGCTTGACTTCGGCGCCGATCACGGCGATGCCGGACTCGTCCAGATGCCGCAGCGCATCCTCGCCCACATTCGGAATGTCGCGGGTGATTTCCTCATCGCCCAGCTTGGTCTGACGCGCCGTGCACTCGAATTCCTCGATGTGGATCGAGGTATAGACATCCTCGCGCACCAATTTCTCGGAGATCACGATGGCGTCCTCGAAGTTGTAGCCGCGCCAGGGCATGAAGGCGACCAGCACATTGCGTCCCAGCGCCAGCTCGCCCTGATCGGTGGACGGGCCGTCGGCGATGATATCGCCGGCCTCGACCACGTCGCCCACCTTGACCAGCGGCCGCTGGTTGAAGCAGGTGTTCTGGTTCGAACGGCGATACTTGAACAGGCGATAGATGTCCACGCCCGGCTCGCCCTCCACCTGCTCGGCCTCGTTGACGCGAATCACGATGCGGCTGGAATCCACGCCTTCCACCACGCCGCCGCGGCGCGCCGCCATGGCCACGCCGGAATCGCGCGCCACCGTCGCCTCCAGACCGGTGCCGACCAGCGGCTTCTCGCTCTTGACCAGCGGCACGGCCTGCCGCTGCATGTTCGAGCCCATCAGCGCGCGGTTGGCGTCGTCATGCTCGAGGAACGGAATCAGGCCGGCGGAAACCGAAATCACCTGCGTCGGCGACACGTCCATGTAGTCGATTTCCTCAGGGCTGGCCATCACGAACTCGCCATCCTTGCGGCACTGGACATAGTCGGCCGCGAAGCGACCTTTCTCATCCACCTTCGCATTGGCCTGGGCGATTACATGGCCGGCCTCGGCAATGGCCGACAGATACACCACCTCATCGGTCACGCGACCGTTCTCCACCTTGCGATACGGCGTTTCGATGAAGCCGAACTCGTTGACCCGCGCATAGCAGGACAACGAATTGATCAGGCCGATGTTCGGGCCTTCCGGCGTTTCGATCGGGCACAGACGACCATAGTGCGTCGGGTGCACGTCGCGCACCTCGAAGCCGGCGCGCTCGCGCGACAGACCGCCCGGGCCCAAGGCCGACAAACGGCGCTTGTGGGTCACCTCGGACAGCGGATTCGTCTGATCCATGAACTGGGAAAGCTGCGAGGAGCCGAAGAACTCGCGCACGGCGGCGATCATCGGCTTCGCGTTCACCAGATCGGACGGCATCATCTCCGTCAGATCGCCGGAGCTCAAGCGCTCGCGGATGGCGCGCTCCATGCGCACCAGACCCAGACGGATCTGGTTCTGGAGCAGCTCGCCCACCGAGCGCAGACGGCGGTTGCCCAGATGGTCGATATCGTCCACCTCGCCGATGCCGTCGCGCAGCTTCAGCAACGTGTCCAGCGTCAGCAGGATGTCCTCGTTGCGCAGCGTGCCCTGATCCAACGGCACCTCGTCGTTGCTGATGCCAAGCCGGCTGTTCAGCTTCATGCGGCCGACGCGCGACAGATCGTAGCGGCCCGGATCGTGGAACAGGGACTCAAACAATGCCCGCGCCGTTTCCACCGTCGGCGGCTCGCCCGGGCGCATCATGCGGTAAATCTCGACCCGCGCCTCTTCCTTGCTCTGCACATTGTCCAGCCGCAGGGTGTCCGCCAGCCAGGGGCCGCGACGGAAGGCGTCGATGAACAGGCAGTCGAACTGCTCCACGCCCGCCGTGCGCATCGCCTCCAGCGTTTCGGCGGTCACCTCGGTGTTCGTGTCGGCCAGGATCTCGCCGCCCTCGATCACCACCGGCGCCGCAATGATCTCGCCGATCACGGCCTCCTCGGGCACATCAATCCATTCCACGCCGGCCTCGCTCAGGCGCTTGACCGCCAGCGGCGTGATCTTCTTGCCCTCGGCCACCAGCTGGCGGCCGTTCAGACGGATGGCGACCGGCGCCCGGCTGCCCTGGAACAGCTCCGGATCGAAGCGCATCTGCAGGCCCTTCTTGCCGAAGCGATAAGTGCGACGATCGTAGAACCGGTCCAGAATTTCCTGCTCGCTGTAGCCCAGGGCCTTGAGCAGAATGCCGGCCGGCATCTTGCGCCGCAGGTCAATGCGGAAATGCACCTTGTCCTTGGCGTCGAACTCGAAATCCAGCCACGAACCGCGATAGGGAATGATGCGCGCCTTGAACAAAAACTTGCCCGAGGCCTGTGTCTTGCCCTTGTCGTGGTCGAAAAACACGCCCGGCGAGCGATGCATCTGCGACACAATCACGCGCTCGGTGCCGTTGATGATGAACGAGCCGTGATCGGTCATCAGCGGAATCTCGCCCATGTACACGGACTGATCGCGCACCTCGCGCACGGTCTTGTTCTTGGTGGAACGCTTGCTGGAGTCCGATTCGTAGATGGTCAGGCGCAGCTTCACCTTGACCGGGATGGCGTAGGTCAGGTCGCGCCGGATGCACTCTTCCAGATCGTAGCGCGGCGGGCTGTATTCCAGCCCCAGAAAATCGAGCTGGGCGTTGCCGCCGTAATCCCGGATCGGGAACACGTTGCGGAACACCTCTTCCAGCCGCGACTCATTGATATCGGCCTTGCCCTGACCCACGCCGAGAAACTCGAGGTAGGACTCCGTCTGGATCTGGAGCAAGTTCGGCATGGAAATCACCGGATGGATGCTTCCATAGTTCTTGCGGATGCGCTTCACGGACGCCTGTTTTGCCATGTTTGACCTCACCAACCTTCAGAAATGCGAAAAAAGGCAAGCCCCGGCGGCACTGCGCCGCCGGGGGTTTGCCTGTTTACTGACCGGATTCCGTCAATCGGATCAGCAATTACTTGAGCTCGACCGTCGCTCCCGCTTCCTCGAGCTTGGCCTTCAGCTCCTCGGCCTCTTCCTTGGCCACGCCTTCCTTCACCGGCTTCGGCGCGCCGTCCACCAGCTCCTTCGCGTCCTTCAGGCCCAAGCCCGTAATCTCGCGCACGGCCTTGATGACCTGGATCTTCTTGTCACCGGCAGAGGCAAGAATCACGTCAAACTCGCTCTTCTCCTCAGCCGCGCCGGCCTCGCCGCCGCCCGCCGCCGGAGCAGCCGCCACCGCCACCGGGGCCGCCGCAGACACGCCGAACTTCTCCTCCAGCGCGCTCACCAGCTCGGACATCTCGAGCACCGTCATGTTCTCGATCGCCGCGATCAGATCGTCTTTCGTCAATGTTTTTGCCATTTCAAGCTCCTTTTTGTTGTTATAAAATGATGAGGGTGTTGCGAATGCCTACGCGGCCTGCTTCTGGTCGCGAATCGCCGCCAGCGTGCGCACGAACGATGCCGGAACCTCGTTGAGCGCCCGGACAAAGCCGGAAATCGGCCCTTGCATGGCGCCCAGCAGCTTGGCCAACAGCACCTCGCGCGGCGGCAGACTTGCCAGCGCCTGCACATCGTCCTTCTCCAGCTTCTTGCCGTCGAGCACGCCGCCGATGATTTCCAGCGCCTTGTGGCTCTTGGAAAACTCCGCCAGCGTCTTGGCCAGCCCCACCGGATCGTCACCGAAAGCGATCGCCGTCGGCCCGGTGAACAGCTCCTCGGCCGCCGCGAAGCCGGTGCCCTCGGCCGCCCTGCGCGCCAGCGTGTTCTTGACCACCTGCATGCGAACGCCGGCCTCGCGCAACTTCCGGCGCAGCTCGCCCATCTCGGCCACCGTCAGGCCGCGATAGTGCGTCACCACGCCGGCAGATGTCTCCGACCAGGCCGCATGCAACTGCTCGACCACGCGTTGCTTGTCTTCCCGATTCACATCTACCCCCTTCTTTCGATCCGCAAGAAGGAGCTTTCGCTCTCCATCTGCGCAGGCCCTTGCGGATTAAGCCTTGCGGCGCCCGCGGTCTTGGACGGATCGTTATTCCGCCGCCCGTCAGGCCCGAACAGCCTGGTGGGCGGCATTCGTTGCGGCGTGCCTACAGGCTCGCCAGGTCCACCGGCACGCCCGCGCCCATGGTGGACGAAATCACCAGTCGCTGCATGTAGCGACCCTTGGCGGCGGCCGGCTTCATACGATTGAGCTCGTCCACCAAAAAGCGAATGTTCTCCTCCAGCCGGGCGGCATCGAAGGAACGGCGGCCGACCGGCGCATGAATGACGCCTGCCTTGTCCGTACGCACCTCGATCTGGCCGGCCTTGACAGCCTTCACGGCCTTGGCGACATCCATTGTCACCGTGCCCAGCTTGGGGTTCGGCATCAGGCCGCGCGGCCCCAGAATGCGACCCAGCTTGCCGACCTGGGCCATCATGTCCGGCGTGGCGATCACGCGGTCGAAATCCAGGAAACCCTGCTGCACCTTCTCCACCAGCTCCTCGGCGCCGACAATATCCGCCCCGGCCTCCTTGGCCTCCTCGGCTTTCGGACCCTTGGCGAACACGGCCACGCGCACCGCCTTGCCGGTTCCATGCGGCAGACTGATGGAGCCGCGCACGATCTGATCCGCATGCCGCGGATCCACGCCCAGATTCACCGCCACATCCACGGATTCGTCGAACTTCGCCGCCGGCTGCGCCAGCACAGCCGCCACCGCCTCGGACAACGGCACCGGACTCTTCGGCGCAGCCTCGCGCGCCGCGCGCATGCGTTTGGACAGTTTTGCCATGACTTCAGCCCTCCACTTCCAGGCCCATGGAACGGGCCGTGCCTTCGATGACGCGCATCGCCGCTTCGATATCATACACATTCAGATCAGGCATCTTGGTTTCGGCGATCTCCTTGACCTGGGCCCGCGTCACCTTGCCGACCTTCTTCTTGTTGGGCTCGGAGCTCCCCTTCTCGATGCCCGCCGCCTTCTTCAGCAGCACCGAAGCCGGCGGTGTCTTGATCACGAAATCAAAGGAGCGATCCTTGTAGACGCTGATGACCACCGGCAGCGGCAGGCCGGGCTCCACGTCCTGCGTTCTGGCGTTGAACGCCTTGCAGAACTCCATGATGTTCACGCCCGCCTGACCCAGCGCGGGACCCACCGGCGGCGCCGGATTGGCCTTGCCGGCCGGCACTTGCAGTTTTACGGTTGTTTCCAGTTCCTTGGCCATTTGTCCTTCCTTTTAACCCTTCTCGACCTGGACAAAGTCGAGTTCCACGGGTGTTGGCCGGCCGAAGATGGACACGCTCACCTTCAGCTTGGCCTTGTCTTCCATCACTTCCTCGACGACGCCGTTGAACGAGGCGAACGGCCCATCGAGCACGCGCACGGCATCGCCGACCTCGAACATCACCTTTGGCCGCGGGCGCTCCACGCCCTCCTCGATCTGGCGCTTGATCGCCTCGACCTCGGCCTTCGGCATCGGCCGCGGCTTGCCGCCGGAGCCCAAAAAGCCCGAGACCTGCGGGGTGTCTTTCACCACATGCCAGGTTTCGTCGTTCATTTCCATCTCGACGAGCACATAACCGGGGAAGAACTTGCGCTGGGAGCTGACCTTCTTGCCCTTCTTCAGCTCCACCACCTCTTCGCGCGGCACGATGATCTCGCCGAACTGATCCTGCAGCCCGGAACGCTCGATGCGTTCGCGCAGCCGTTCGACCACCTTGTCCTCGAATCCCGAATATGCCTGAACCACATACCACTTCTTGGCCATCAGAGCACCTTCTGCACGAGCCAGCCCAGCAGACCGTCCACGGCCCACAAAAACAGCGCCACGAAGATCACCATGACCACCACCAGCAACGTGGCCTGCATGGCTTCCTTGCGCTCCGGCCAGACCACTTTCTTGGTCTCGGCCTGCACTTCCCGCAAAAACTTCTGCGCTTGTCCGATCCGGCTCATCAATCTTCCTCTTTTTTCAGGCGTCTGCCCGGCTGGCAGGCCAGGAGGGACTCGAACCCCCAACCCCCGGTTTTGGAGACCGGTGCTCTACCAATTGAGCTACTGGCCTTCGACCAAACCTCAAACCTTGGCTTCCGTATGCAACGTATGCTTGCGGCAGAACGGACAATACTTGCGCAACTTCAACTTTTCGGTCGTCGTCCGCTTGTTCTTGTCTGTCGTGTAATTCCGCCGCTTGCACTCACTGCAAGCCAAACTCAGCAATTCACGCATTTCCCGCTCCAAGGGCAACAAAGCAGCGGCAGTTGACCTGCCGCTGCTTCCGCGTTGCCGTAATTACTCGATGATCTCGGTGACGACGCCGGCGCCCACGGTGCGACCGCCCTCGCGA
>CAYQMA010000053.1:0-3201 GCA_964418535.1 uncultured Zetaproteobacteria bacterium
TGCATGATTGCAAGACCTGACCCCTTCACTCCCGGCAAGGGGGTGGACACACACTTGCGTAAACCATCCGAGTCGCTAAGTTCCGCCCTGCTGTGCCAAACGCAGCCAAATCCAAAGGGAGGAGCAAGCCAATGAAACGCAACACCATTGCCATGGCCATGGTCGCCGGTCTGGCCATGGCCACCCCGGCCCAGGCCGGCGAGCACGGCCACCACAAGGCCCATGCGGGCGGTCATCACGCTACAGTTTCCGACGCTGTCATCGCCAAGCAGCGCGAAGCACTGGCTCGAAACACCGCAGGCAAGGGTTTTGGCCCGCAGGCGCCGCGCGACATCGACTCGAAGGACGGCCGCAATCCGGTGATTTTCTCGCAGGCGCCGGACTATACGCAGATGAATCTGTGCAACATCCATTTCCACAAGAATGCCGAGCACAAGGGCGGCCAGTTCACCAAATACGCCGGCAACGGCGACGGCCACGGCTACCGGAGCGGCTACAAGGCCGTGATCGAGCTGAGCGAGAATGAACTCAAGCCCACGCACGGCAAGATCTGTGACAGCGCCCACAGCACCTTGATACCCGGCGACACGATTGAGGTGCATTACGTGTACTCAACCGCCCAAGTCAAACCGGGCCCGACGCTGGGCTCCTGCCTGGCTCCGGGGGTCATCAACAATCCGCAGCTTCGCGTCATGGCTCAGGTGTATGTCGTCGTCAACGACCGTCATGCGCTGGACTTCGGCAAGCTGACGCAGGTCGCCCGGAAGAACGGCAAGTATCAGGCCGTGAACATGCCGACCAATCTCGGCACGCCGGTGAACTACATCGGTTCGACGACCGGCCCGGGCTACAACGAGAAAGGCTCGCCGTTCCAGGTCTCCTGGTCGGTGTACCCGAAGGTGGCCAAGGTGGACATCAACACTGTCGGCAAGTGGTGCGAGGGCAACATGTTCAACGAGGACCATGCCCACGGCGTGCGCAACCTCGTCAAGAATCCGGATCTGCTGTCGAAGATCCAGTAAATCAGGCCCCGGAAAACCGAAGAGCTCGCCATCCGGCGGGCTCTTTTCGTTCCGGAAAGGGATGCGCTGCGACCCGGCTGCCCGCGCGAAGGCTCATCCCATCCCCAGCGAGCCGAACCGGGCACCAAGGGCCTACCCCCGCCCGAACGCGGAGGCGCATGGCCGGCCCGGTGCGAGGCGGATAGGCTTGGCGCATGTTCACGGTGCTGGCGGGCATGGCCGCGCTGATCGCGGCGGGGGTGATCTGGCGGCTTTCGCTGGGCGCGGACACGGCGGAATCCATCCGCGCGCACCTGGCCCGGGCGGTGTACGAGGTGTTCCTGCCGGCGCTGGTGCTGCACGTGATGTGGCAAACGCCGGTGTCGCTGAACCTCGTCCGCGTGCCGGCGGTGGCCGCCGCCTGCGTGCTGCTGTCGCTGCTGGCCGCGCTGGCCGTTTATCGCGGCGGTCGCTTCGGCGGCCGGGCCACGACGGGCGCGCTGGTGCTGGCCTCGGGCTTCGGCAATTTCACCTATCTGGGATTGCCGGTGCTGACGCGCACCTTCGGCGACTGGGCGCAATCGGTCGCCATCCCCTTCGATCTCTTCGCCAGCACGCCGCTGCTGTTTACGGCCGGCATCATGCTGGCGCGTCGCTTCGGTTCGGGATCAACGCCAACGGGCGGCGCCGTTGCGCGGGCCGGACGCGACATGCTGCGGGTTCCGGCCATCTGGGCGGCGCTTATGGGACTGGCGCTGGCGGCCGTTGCCGCCCCAATGCCCGCCTGGCTGGATCAGACGCTCGCCATGCTGGGACAGGCCGTGGCGCCCCTGATGCTGCTCGCCATCGGCATGGCGCTGCGCTGGCAGGCCGGCTGGCTGGCGCGGGCGCCGGCGCTCTTGCCGATGCTGATCATTCAGCTTGGGCTGATGCCGCTGATCGCCTGGGGCGGTGCGCTGGCGACGGGCATGCCCGAGCGCCTGCTGGCGCCGACGGTCATCGAGGGCGCGATGCCCACCATGGTGCTGGGACTGGTCATCTGCGACCGCTTCGGGCTGGATGCCTCGATCTACGCTGAGGCGGTGACGCTCTCAACCGCGCTGTCGCTGTTCACCCTGCCGTTGTGGCTGGCATGGCTTGCATGACGCCCCAGGCCAGCACGGCGTAGCGCCCGAGCTTGCCCGCCGTCACCAGCGGCACGAACCATCCCAAGGGGCTGCGCAAGATGCCCGCGACCAGACACAGCGGATCGCCCACCACCGGCAGCCAGGCAAGCAGCAACGCCGGCTGGCCGTAGCGCGCGAACCACGCTTCCGCCCGCGCCACGCGGCGCTCGTCCATGCCCAGCCAGCGCCGGTGCAGCGCCGCGTTGCCCAGCCGGCCCATGCCATAGGTGACCAGGCTGCCCAGCACGTTGCCGAGGGTGGCGGTCAGCACCAGGGGCCACGCCTCGCCGCCCTGATGCAGCTTCCAGGCCAGCAGGGCTTCCGAGCCGCCGGGCATCAGCGTGGAAGAAACGAAGGCGGACAGAAACAGGCTCCAGTCCATTGCCGGACGATACCAATTCCCCCAGCCTGAGCCCAATGCTGCTTGGATATGCTTCGCCGCTCGGCCCCATCCGCTTCGACTGGCGCGCGCCGGCCACGGACGGCGTTGAGGCCTGCTGTATCCGGTTGTGGCTGGATTGCGGCCCGCTAACCGTGCCCGAGGCTCCGGCCGGGCACCCCGTGCGCCGCTGGCTGGATGCGTATTTCGCGGGCGAAACCATGCCCCTGCCGCCGCTCGTCCCGCCCGCCACGCCCTTTCAGGCCCGGCTGCGCCGGGCGTTGCTGGCCATTCCGCGTGGCGCCACGGTCAGCTACGGCGAACTGGCCGCGCGCCTGGGCACGGCGCCGCGGGCGCTGGGCCAGGCGCTCAGAGCCAACCCGGTGCCGGTGCTGATTCCCTGCCATCGGGTGGTGGCCCGAAACGGACTGGGCGGCTTCGCCTGCGGGTTGGAATGGAAACGAAAGCTGCTGGCCTGGGAGAAGGGCGGCCTTTCCGCTTGAACAAGCCTGTCTCAATCCGAGGTCATGGAGCGGCGGTCGGGATTTGCGCCACAGGAGTTGATTGCGCGCCAGCGGGAATGCAGTCCCAACGGGTGCATGGCGGCTTGCGCCGGGATGCCCTAGCCTTCCGGCCATGCAACCTGTCACCATCA
>CAYQMA010000053.1:3301-5880 GCA_964418535.1 uncultured Zetaproteobacteria bacterium
TGGCGGCTTGCGCCGGGATGCCCTAGCCTTCCGGCCATGCAACCTGTCACCATCATCGGCGCCGGGCTGGCCGGCTCCGAGGCTGCCTGGCAACTGGCCCGCCGCGGCGTGCCCGTGCGGCTCCATGAAATGCGGCCGGACAAGACAACCCCGGCCCACAAGACCGGGCGTTGCGCCGAGCTGGTCTGCTCGAACACCTTTCGCGCCGACCATCTGGAAAACGCCGTGGGCCTGCTGCACGAGGAAATGCGGCGACTGGACTCGCTGATCATGCGCGCCGCCGATGCCGCGCGGATTCCAGCCGGCACGGCGCTGGCCGTGGATCGCGAGCAGTTCGCCGGCCTGGTGACCGAGGCGCTGGAGGCCGAGCCCCGCATTGAGTTCGTTCGCCGTGAGGTCACGGAGATTCCGGCCGAGGGACTGACGCTCATCGCCACCGGCCCGCTGACCAGCGATGCGCTGTATGCCGCCATCCAGCGGCTGACCGGCGATGCCGGCCTGAGCTTCTTCGACGCCATCGCGCCGGTCGTGAACGCCGAAACGGTGAACATGGACATCTGCTACTGGAAAAACCGCTACGACAAGAACACGGCCCAAGGCGAAGCGGGCGACTACCTCAACTGCCCGATGAACGAGGAACAATACAAGGCGTTCATCGCCGAGCTGGTGCGGGCGGAAAAGGTGGCCTTCAAGGATTTCGAACGGATTCCCTTCTTCGAGGGCTGCATGCCGATCGAGGAAATGGCCGAACGCGGGCTGGACACGCCGCGCTTCGGGCCGATGAAGCCGGTGGGCCTGGAAGACCCGCGCACGGGCCGAACGCCCCATGCCGTGGTGCAGCTGCGGCGCGACAATCGCCTGGGCAGCCTGCTGAACATGGTGGGCTTCCAGACCAAGATGACCTACCCGGAACAGAAGCGCGTGTTCCGCATGATTCCGGGGCTGGAGCAGGCCGAGTTTTTCCGTCTGGGCAGCCTGCATCGCAACACCTTCATCAAGTCGCCGGCGCTGCTCGATGGCGCGCTGCGGCTGAAGACGGAGCCCCGCATCCTGTTTGCGGGCCAGATCACCGGCGTGGAGGGTTATGTGGAATCGGCGGCCACGGGGCTGTTGGCCGGCATCTTTCTGGCCGACCTTGTGCATGGTCGCGAACCCTCGCCGCCGCCGGAGGACACCGCCCACGGCGCCCTGCTGGCGCACATTTCGCAGACGCGGGTGGAGGATTTCCAGCCCATGAACATCAATTTCGGCCTGCTGCCGCCGGGGCCGAAGCGCATCGGCAAGCGCCGGCTGGGCAAGGCCGAGCGCCGGCGGATGGTGTCGGAGCGGGCGCTGGCCTCGCTGGAGGCATGGAAGCGGACGCTGGCCTGAATCGGCGGGGCGTGCGGGCCGCCCCTTGAACGGTGGCGCGCATCGCGTACATTGCCGCTCATGCATCTTTTGCGTTTCGGTTTCCGTTCCATGTTCGCGCTGGCGGCGCTGGCGCTGCTGCCGGCATGGGCGCAGGCCGCCCCGCAGCCCGCTGCGGCCACGGGCGGACGCCTGCAAACCGCGACCTTCGCCAACGGCCTGAAACTGGTCGTCGAGGAGGATCACTCGGCGCCGGTGGCCGTGGTCGAAGTCTGGCACAAGGTGGGCGGGCGCGACGAGATTCGCGGCAAGACCGGCCTGGCGCACGTGCTGGAGCATATGTCGTTCAAGGGTTCCCGGCACATGAAACCGGGCGAATATTCCAAGCGCATCGCAGCCATGGGCGGCGTGGACAATGCCTTCACCGCGACCGATTACACGGCCTATTTCGAAATCATTCCGTCCGAACATGTGGACGAGGTGCTGGGCATGGAGGCCGAGCGCTTCGCGCGGCTGACGCTGGATGCCGGCGAATACGCCAAGGAAATCCGTGTCATCATGGAAGAGCGGCGGATGCGCACCGACGACAATCCGAACAGCCGCATGTTCGAGGAGCTCTCATCCGTGGCGCTCCGGCTGTCGCCCTATCGCAATCCGGTGATCGGCTGGATGCAGGATCTGAAACGGCTGACCATCGAGGATGTGCGCGCCTTCTATCGCCAGTATTACGTGCCCGGCAACGCCGTGGTCGTCATCGTCGGCGACGTGGATTTCGCGCATGTGAAACAGGTGGTCGGCCGCACGCTCGGCCGCATCAAGAAGCGGCCGGTTCCCGAGCGTTTCCGGCCCGTCGAGCCGGAGCCGCTGGGGCCGAAGCGCATGGTGGCCCGGTTGCCCGGCGTGCGTTTGCCGATGGCGGTCATCGCCATGCCCGTGCCGGCTTGGCATCCGGGCGAGAACGATCGCCAGGTCGCGGCCCTGACCGTGGCCACCGAAATCCTGGCCGGCGGCCGTTCGGCGGTGCTGACGCGGGAACTGGTGGACAAGGGGCGCAAGGCATTCTCGGCTGGTGCGGGCTATGACCCGTTCTCGATGGATACGGATTTGTGGAACGCCTACGGCATGCTGGGGCCGAAGCAAACGCCCAAGGCCTTTGAGCAGGCCTTCTGGAAGGTGGTTGATGCAATGGCGAGCAAAGGGCCGACGCCGGAACAACTCGCCGCCGCCAA
>CAYQMA010000053.1:5980-7146 GCA_964418535.1 uncultured Zetaproteobacteria bacterium
CCGCCACGGAGGTCGCGCATGACATCGTGGATGAAACGCCTGTCGGCCATCCTTTGCCTGGGGCTGACGCTGGTGCTGGCCGCGCCCGCCGCCCGGGCCATCCCGCCCATCCAGGAGGCGCGGCTGGACAACGGGTTGCGGGTGCTGCTGATGGAGGCGCACAACGTGCCGATGGTGGTCATGCGCCTGACCGTGCCGGCCGGCAGCCGCTTCGATCCGCCCGGTCATGGCGGCGCGGCCGCGATGCTGGCCACGACCCTGTCCGATCATACCGCGCGCCATGACTATCAAGCCTGGGCCGACTGGCTGGATGCCCGCGCCATCCGACTGGGCGCGGATGCCGACCGCGATTCGCTGTACCTGGGCGTGACGACGCTGACCGAAACATTGGACGACGGCATCGCGGCGCTGGCCGAGGCGGCGCTGAAGCCCGGCTGGGACCAACAACGCTTCGCCATCCTGAAGGAGGATGCTCTGGCGGCGGCGCGCAAGTCGCTGGAAACGCCGGACGTGCGCGCAGCCCAGGTCACGCTGTCGCTGCTTTATCCCCATCACGGTTATGGCCACCGGCCCGAGGGCAGCGTGACGAGTCTGGCCCGTGTGCGGCTGGCCGATCTGCAAGGCATCTATCGCCGCCAGTTCAAGCCCCGGGGCGCGGTGCTGGCCGTGAGTGGCGACGTGACCATGCCGGCGCTGCTTTCGCGCCTGAATGCCGCCTTCAAGGACTGGCGCGGCAAGCCCGAGCAGGGCGTGCGCGACGTGGCCGCCCCCGCGCCGGCCGCGCCGCAGGCCAAACACATTCCGATGTCGACGCGGCAGGCCACGGTGCAGCTCTCACGCCTCGGCCCGTCCCGCTACAGCCGGAATTTCTTCGCCGACATGTTGCTCAATCACATCCTGGGCGGCGGCGGGTTTTCCTCACGCCTGATGGACGAGGTGCGCGAGAAACGCGGCCTGGTCTATGGCGTGTATTCCTATTTCGTGCCGCTGGCCGCGCCGGGGCCGTTCGTGGTCAGCCTGAAGACGCGTGCCGACCAGACGGCGCAGGCGCTGCAGGTGGTGCGCCGCGTCATGCGGGACATGGCGGCCGGTCATATCACGGCAAAGGAGCTGGCGGCGGCCAAGGCCAACCTGGCCGGCGGCTTTCCGCACCGGATGGATTCGAA
>CAYQMA010000054.1:0-6935 GCA_964418535.1 uncultured Zetaproteobacteria bacterium
GGCGGCGCGCATGCTGGAAGCGTGGATGGCGGCGCATCCGGCGGACGATGAAGCAAGGTTTCTGCTGGCCTTGGAAAGTGCCCGACTTGGAAGGCGGGATGAGGCGATTGAGCGGTTTCGCCTGATTTCCGTCCACCACCCCGAGTGGCCGGAACCTCACGCAAACCTTGCCTCGCTGTATGCATGGGCAGGCGATCTGGAGGCGGCAGCCCGCGAGGAACGCCTCTACCTGGATCGTGTTCCGGATTCAACGATGGCACGGCGGAACCTTGGCTGGCTGCATGCTCGTCTGGCGTTGCGCTATTATCGAAAGGTGCTGGAGCGGCACGACGATCCGGTGCTGCGGCGCCGTGTCGATGCGCTTCAGGCCATGTTGGCGGAACACGGCAAGGCGCCGGAAGATTCGACGGAAGCAACCATGCCCACCGCCTCGTCTCCAACGGACAAGCCATGAGCCGACGCCTCGCCTTGGGCTTGCTGGCGCTCGCCGTGCTTCCGGGATGGATGCTGATGGTTTCGGCGGCCCTCGCCGCCGGGCCGGACGGAGGGGTTGCGACAGCCACGATTCGCGAAGTGCATTACAGCACCACGCCCAAGCGGCTGCGAGTGGTGTTCTGGATGGATCGTCCGGTTTCCTGGCGGCTGACAACGGCAAATCAGCCGCTCCGCGTCATGGTCGAGGTGGCAAGCACACGGTTTGAGGCCGATATCCGCGGCTATTTCATTCATAACGCCGTGGTGGCGGGGATGAATGCGCGCAATGGCAAGGATGGGACGGCTCGCGTGGAGCTGCGCCTGAAGGAGCGGGTGCGCCCGCGCGCGTTTCTGATGAATCGCGGTCCGGGCAAGGTTTATCTGGTTGTGGATTTGCTCCGTTCCGGTAAGTCGGTTGGCGGTGTTGCACATGCCGAGCATTCCGATGTGTCGGACAAGACGTTGCGTAAGGCGCCGATCGCGTCCCGCAAGAAACCAAGCCGCGATCCGTCCGTTCGTGCCGTTTCGCATCACCAGGCTCGGCAG
Source organism: uncultured Zetaproteobacteria bacterium (assembly GCA_964418535.1). GTDB lineage: Bacteria > Pseudomonadota > Zetaproteobacteria > Mariprofundales > Mariprofundaceae > JALVTX01. The sequence goes on from CAYQMA010000054.1 coordinate 1,021, forward strand.
GCGAACGCGGTGCAACGCAGGCCGCTGGCGCGGCCCATGCCGAAGGCAACGGACACCTCCAAAGCCGGTGCCGGCGATCAGGTGATGCGCTTCTGGGCCTTGCTTCAGCGCATGGAGCGTCTCTTGCGCGACATGCATGGCACGAACCTTGCCCGACTGGATGACGTTGACCGGCTGTTCTCGATGCCATGCGCCGACATTGGCGTGCTGGCCGGCCGGGCCAGAGCCCTTCGGGAGGAAGCGCGCGCCTCGGCGAACGACCCGGGGCTCGACCTTGAAGGAGGCATCCGAAAGGGATTCGATCAGACGAACTCGGGTTTATCCTCCGGTTCCCGGCAGAGCGCTTTTATCGGACTGAAATGGGATTTTCTCCGGGGCGGGCTGTTGCAGCATCGGGACCGTTCCCGCTGGTATGAGTTGCGCGCCGAGAAGGAGGACGCGCTGGCTCGCCTGGAATACCATGACCGCCTGAATCAGTGCCGGGCCGACCGGATTCCCGATGCCTTTCTTCCCATGCGCTACCGGCTTCTTTCGCTGAAAACCGAATTGCTGGCGCGCTTGCTGACGGCTTATCGTCAAGCATATCTGCGCGGCGGCGTGTTTCTGGAAGACGTGTTGCAGGTGGAGCAGGAACTTCGGGCGGCCGGCAACGACCTGTCGAGCATTCGCGCCCGGTTGGCGGGTTTCTCCCGGGAGGCGCTGCTGCATCCGCGCATGTTTCCGCTGCTGGATGTGGACATGGATGCCGTGATGCGTGCGATCGACCAGGACAAATTGACGAGTCGCGCCACGCTGCTTGATGCGGATATTCTCGCCAAAAAACGCGAAAACGAGAAAACATCGCGTCTGTATGCGTTTTTGCGCTACGAGGCCAATGGAACCGCTTTTCGTAACCGGGGGGCAGCGGCGGGGCTGCGCTTCAGCATTCCGCTCTTTGAGGACACCACGGCGGGTGTGGCGGCATACCGCGAAGCCAGTCGCGCGCGTCTTCGGGCCACGCTGGCCAGCCGCAAGCGCGATGCCCGCCATGCCTATCGGAAGTTTGTCGAGGAGCGGGAGCGGGTGATTCGCCAGTGGTACCGGTTTTTAAGGGTCATGGAACGCTTGCGTCGTTCGCGCCTGGAAGAGGAATACAACCACTGGGCGGTGGATACGCGCGCGGCGGCGCAGAGGGCCAGCGAGGCGATTGATGCGGCCATCGAGCTGGAACGCGCCGACGAGCTGCTGTACCGGCGCGCCTCGGAAGTGTTCAGCTATGCCCATGTGCTCTATCGCCCCGGATTTGTGCGGGTGCTGCCGATGGCGGATGAGCGATGGCGCGAACGCGGGGGCGAACGGGCGATTTATGTGTGGTCGAAGACTTTCAATGCGCACTCCAATGCCTTTCTGGGCGCTTTTCTGCGGGCCAAGCAGGTGGATGGCGTGTTGCTGTCCGTCGGCAAGGACGTGAATCGGGGCAAGTTGGAGGCCTTTCTTGCCCAGGCGCGCCGTTTCCGGCTTCGGGTGGAGCCGATGTTCGCCAGCAATGTCTGGTTGTCTCCCGAGCATTACGATGAGGCGGTGCGCCGGATTCGTCAGACGATGCGGGTCAAGGCCGTCACGCCGGTTCGCTTGCCCGAACCGATCGTGGAGGATGAAACCCCGCCGCCGCTGCAACCGCTGGGCGGCCCGGCCGTGTCGATTGAGCGCCCCTTGCCCAAGACGACCGGGGCGGTTCGAACCGGGTATCGGATGGCGCACCTTGATGTCGAGCCGCAGGCGTTGCCGCGCTTCAAGGGAGATCACCATGCTCAGGCGAAAGCCCTGATCGACTTGCTGGTCTATCTGCGGCGTCATCTTCCGGCCGATATTCGCCTGTCGGTGTCGGTGCCCGTTTTCTGGGATGCGGGGGATTATCTGCGCGTCGCCAATCTCGCGGATCGGTTGTATCTGATGGATTACGGCAGTTCGAAGCCGGAGGTGCTGCTACGGAGAATGGACGAGGTCCGGCTGGCGTTGCCGGACGATCGTCTTGCGTTGGCCTTGCGAGCCTCGGATTTCAGTTCCGAGAGGGAGTTGGAACATGCGATTCAGGTTGTTCGCTCACGCACAGGCATCCGGCGATTTGCCATTCACGCGTTGAAGGGCTATCTCGATCTGACGGACAGGAATGCACTAGAACCGGGAGTCCGGCATGGAGCCAGACAATGAGGCTTCGGCACCCGAGAAGAAAGCTGACCCAGTACAAGGAAACGCCCGCGCCTCCCTGGACATGGGGTCGAAAGCTGACGCAGTGGGCCTATTTGGCCGTGCTGCTGTTTCTGGTCGCGTATGCCTTCTATTACGTCGGCTACCAGATGCTTTACTTCAATCAGCGCGGGCGGGTGACGGTGCAGCATGTGGTGATCGCATCCGCCCGAGGCGGCCGCATTCTCGAGGAGCCGTTCGGAGTGGGGGCGTGCGTGAAGAAGGGCCAGCTTCTGGCGCGCGTGGGCGCTCCGTTCGACTGTCGTCCTTCGTCCGGCGATCGTGCCTTGCGCGATCTGGAAGTGAAGAACAAGGTGGATCGTTTTCGGTTGCGGGGATTGCTCGATCAGCGTCGCCTGCTTCTGCGGCAGTTGCGTGAAATGAAGAACCGCAGAGCGCTGGAATTGTTTGGCGACAGTCCGGGCGGAGTCCGGGAGCTGGAGGAGAAGCTTCGCGATCTCGACGGCGACATTCTGCTGCTGCGGCGGCAGATCCGTCTCCGGACGAAGGAGATCGGAGAAATCCGGGCGCTGGCGCGTGGCGACCACGGTTGCGGCCCCGAATTGATCCGGGCGCCGTCCGACGGGCGGATTGTCGCCGTCGAGCGGACGGCGAACGAGGTGGTGATGCGTTCCACGCCGATCATGGATTTCGTCCCCGACGATGCGGAGGTGGAGATACGGGCCATTTTCAAGAACGATTTTCTCGAATCGCTGACCCTGGGCAAGGAGGTGCGCATTCGGTTCCCGGACGACAGTGAAACCCCCGGGCGCATCTACCGAATCGAATCCACTTCGGTGCCGTTCTCGTGGGATCACTTTCGCAAGAATTACATTCCCGAACGCACTCGCGTTCTGGCCGTCATCCGGCCGTTGAACCGGCATGACGCCCGCGTCTGGAAGGCGTTCCAGGAAATGGAAGTGGAGGTGATGGGATGGCGGTAGGCGCTCCCTTCGCGTTGCTGAGTTCTGACCCGGATGCGCTCGTGCCGCAGGGTGGAATCCGGTTGTCGCCGGAAGCGCTGGACAGCGTGGAAGCTCGCGACGCCTACTTCTTTCTGCTGGATGGCCACGACCGGGACGAGGCACTAGGCTTGTTGCGCGCCATTCGGGGTCATGCGGACACCAAGGTGTACTTGAAACCGGTGGTGCTGGGCGAGGGGCCGGCCCGAAACGATTTGCTGGTGTCATCCGCGGTGGATGTGGTGGGGACGCCCCGCGACGACGGGTTCCCTGTGAGTCCCGAGCAGGAAGAAACGATCAATGCCATCCGTTCCTCGCGTCATTATCAGCAAAAGATTCCTTCGGTCATTGGTCAGCAGCAGGTTTCGATGCGGCTGCTTCGCTTCATGGCGTCGCGCGGCGACGAGCAGGAGCCGATCCAGACGCCCGAGTTTCTGGGCGGGTATGTCTATCCAAAGCTCAACATGTTTTTCCCCGAGGAGGATTTCAGCATCTGGGATCTGCTGGAAGAGCTGGAGAAACAGCATCTTGTGGAGGGCCGGTTCATCGCCCGCGCCTACCACTGCGTGCATTGCGAATGCGCCTTTCTGAATTTCATGGAGACTTGTCCCGATTGCGGTTCGCCGAATCTGAAAAGCGAGGAACTGATTCATCATTTCCGGTGCGCCTATGCGGGCCCGATGAGCGAGTTCCAGCGGGGCGGGGTGTTGGTCTGCCCCAAGTGCGACCTCGGACTCAAGCACATCGGCGTGGATTACGACAAGCCCTCGCTGACATTTCGTTGCAACGACTGCCAGTATGTGTTCGAGGAGCCGGTTCCCACCACCGTCTGTTACAACTGCGGGCGCCGGACCGCTCCCGAGGATCAGATGCAGCGTACGGTTCAGGCCTACACCATCACGGCATTGGGGTCGAATATCGCGCTCTTCGGTCAGGAGCAGCTGTTTACCAAACTGCTCAAGGAGAACCTCGAGCTGATTGATAACGAAAGCTTCTCCCGCCTGGTGAAAATGGAAAGGGAGCGGATACATCGTTACAAAAAGTCCGTCAGCAGCCTGATGGTTGTCGAAATCAAGGGCTTGGCGGATGCGCTGGCCGAACTGGGGGATCGGGGGGTGGAGTTTTACCGGGACATGGCCAATGCCTTCGTGGCCGAGATACGTACGTCGGACATCATGACAATCGTCGGGCGTTCGGTGGCCAATGTGCTGATGCCGGAGACGGACGTGGAAGGGGCTGAAACGGCGATGCGGCGCGTGATCGGCCGGCTGGACAGGCTTTTTGACGAGGCGCTGTCCATGCCCTCGGGCGCCGAGGGGAGAGTGCTTCCGGTTGAAGATATTCAATCCTGGGACGAAGTGGCGACGGGCTGATCCGGCATGGACTGGCTTCGCGACAGCATTCCGTTCGTCCAGGATTTCCTACACTTTATCTTCTACCTGGATTCGGAGCGGATGTTCCGGTATTTTTGGTCGTTCCTGCTGATCGATCTTCCCCGTTACATTCTGCTCGATTTCCTCATTCTTTTCGCCTACCTCCCGATGCGAAAGTTGCGAGAGGGACGGTGGAAAATCGCGCGCAGACGACTGTTCCGCGAGCGTCCGCTGGTGTCCGTCATCGTCCCGGGCAAGAACGAGGGCAAGCATCTGCCGGCGCTGGCCGAATCGCTTCGGCGGCAGACCTACTCCCGGCTGGAGCTGATTGTGGTGGATGACGGCTCCGATGATGATACCGAGAGCATCGGCCGACGGCTGAAGCGGCAGGGGCTAATCGACCACTTTATTCGCAATGAGGTGCGAGGAGGCAAGGCATCGGCCGCGAACACGGCGCTCGTCTATGCCAAGGGTCGTTTTATCGTGCACCTGGATGCCGACCTGCACCTGAACAACGATGCCATCGAGCGCATCATCACGCCCTTTTTCATGGATCCGGCCATTGGTATCGTGGGTGGCGATGTTCGCGTGCGTAACACGACGGACTCCTTCATTACCCGGCTGCAGGCCATCGAATACATGAAGGGCATTTCCGTTGGGCGGACCGTGGCTTCGATGCTGGGCATGCTTCGCATCGTCGCCGGTGCGTTCGGAGCGTTTCGGACCGATGTGCTCCGTGAATTGAAGGGTTGGGATGTCGGTCCCGGACTAGATGGGGATATAACCCTCAAGTTCCGGAAGCTGGGATGGAAAGTGCATCATGAGCCTTGGGCGGTCTGCTACACCCATGTGCCGAATACGGCCGTCAAGCTGGCCAAGCAGCGGGTGCGCTGGGATCGCTCAGTGGTGCGTTTCCGGGGGCGCAAGCACGCGGACATGCTGCGTCCGTCGAAAATTTTCCGGATCACCAATTTTATTACCGTCTTCGAGAACCTTTTTTCCAACATTTTTCTCAATGCATTGTGGTGGGTCTACATCGTGCAGATCACAGTGTTTGAGGCACCGTTGTTTCCGAGAATCGTGGCGGTTAATTACCTGCTCTATTTTCTGGCCAACGTGATTGCCTACCTGATTGCCATCGTGCTTCTCAAGGACACGGCTCGCCGGAGCGATTTCGCGCTGGCCCTTTTCTTGCCGTTGATGCCTTTCTACGTTGGCCTGTACATCCGCGTGATCCGAACCTATGCCTATGTCACGGAATTCCTCCATGGGGCGTCGTATCAGGATCCATGGAATCCTTGGAAGGTATCCAGAATCGCCCGGAAGGAGGGCATGTAGGCGCGCTTCGTGGGTG
>CAYQMA010000055.1:0-6792 GCA_964418535.1 uncultured Zetaproteobacteria bacterium
TGGACCTATGCGAACATCCGCCAGATGCGGGCGCAGCTCAAGCGGCTGGGGCTCTCCTACGACTGGAGCCGCGAAATCGCCACCTGCCGGCCCGAGTATTACCGCTGGGAGCAATGGCTGTTCACGCGCCTGATGGAGCGGGGGCTGGCCTACCAGGACGAGGCCGAGGTGAACTGGTGCGAGTCCTGCCACACGGTGCTGGCCAACGAGCAGGTCGTGGACGGCGCCTGCTGGCGCTGCGACACGCCGGTGACCCGCCGCCAGCTCAAGCAGTGGTTCGTGCGCATCACCGCCTATGCCGAGGAACTGCTGCGCGATCTGGACAAGCTGACCGGCTGGCCCGCGCGCGTGGTCGAGATGCAGCGCAACTGGATCGGCAAGTCCACGGGCGCGGAGGTGGTGTTCCCGCTGAAGGGCCGAGATGACGCGCTGACCATCTTCACCACCCGGCCGGATACGCTGATGGGCGTGACCTACATGGCCGTGTCTCCGGGCCATCCGCTGGCCGCGGAGGCCGCGAAGCGCGATGCGGAACTGGCGGCGTTTCTGGAGGAGTGCGCCCGGGCGCCGACGCGCGAGGCGGATCTGGCAACGATGGAAAAGAAGGGCATGCCGCTGGGCATCCATGCGATTCACCCGATCACCGGCGAGGAAGTGCCGGTGTGGGTCGCGAACTTCGTGCTGGCGGGCTACGGCACCGGCGCGGTGATGAGCGTGCCGGCGCACGACGAGCGCGATTTCGAGTTTGCGCGGCAGTATGACCTGCCGATCCGCCAGGTCATCGCGCCCGCCGATGGTGGTTGGGACGTGGCGCAAGGCGCGTTCACCGAGCCGGGCGTGCTGGTGGATTCCGGGCCGTTCAGCGGCCTGGATTCGGCAACGGCCAAGATGCGCATCATTGAGTGGCTGGAGGAGCACGGCAAGGGCCGTGCCCGGGTGCAATACCGGCTGCGCGACTGGCTGGTGTCCCGCCAGCGCTACTGGGGCGCGCCGATTCCGGTCGTCCATTGCGAGGATTGCGGCGCCGTGCCGGTGCCGGACGAGGACTTGCCGGTGGTGCTGCCGGAGAACCTGACGCCGACCGGCGGCGCCAGCCCCCTGGCATCCTGCGAGGCGTTCGTGCGGGCGGACTGCCCGCGCTGCGGCAAGCCGGCCCGGCGGGAGACGGACACCTTCGACACCTTCATGGAATCGTCCTGGTACATGAACCGCTACACCAGCCCGCGTTTTGAGGGCGGCATGGTCGATCGAGAGAAGATCGCGCGCTGGATGCCGGTGGATCAGTACATCGGCGGTGTCGAGCACGCGGTGCTGCACCTGCTCTATGCGCGCTTCTATCACAAGCTGATGCGCGATGCGGGCCTGTTCACCTCGGAGGAGGGGGGCGATGAGCCGTTCGTGAACCTGCTGACCCAGGGCATGGTGCTGAAGGACGGCGCGAAGATGAGCAAGTCCAAGGGCAACACGGTGGATCCGAACGCGCTGATCGAGCGCTTCGGGGCCGACACGGCGCGGCTGTTCACCTTGTTTGCGGCGCCGCCCGAGAAGGATCTGGAGTGGAACGACGCCGGCGTGGAGGGGGCGCATCGCTTCCTGAACCGCGTCTGGCGGCTGGTCGGTCGCGCCAATGATCCGGCCATGGACGGCGACGGCGATGCGCGCGAACTGCGCCGGACCATCCACGAAACCATCCGCCGCGTGACCGACGCCTTCGAGCATGGCTTTGCGTTCAATGTGGCGATTGCGGCGCTGATGGAGCTGGCCAATGCGTTGGCGGCGTTCCGGCCGGCCGATGCGGCGGGGCGCGACGCCTTCCGCGAGGGATTGGAGGCGCTGGTCACGATGCTGGCGCCGTTCGTGCCGCATTTCGCCTGCGAGTGCGGCGAGCGGCTGGGCTTTGCTTCGATGGCGACGCTGCGCGCCTGGCCCGAGGTGGACGAAGCGGCGCTGGCGCGCGACACCATCCGGCTGGTGGTGCAGGTGGGCGGCAAGAAGCGTGGCGAGATCGAGGTGCCGGCCGATGCGGGCGAGGACGAGGCGCTGGCGGCGGCGCAGGCCGAGCCGGGCATCGCCCGATGGCTGGAGGGGCAGCGGATCGTGAAGGTGATTCTGGTGCCGGGGCGGCTGTTGAACATCGTGGCGAGGCCGGCATGAGACGCGCGCTGGTCTGGCTGGGCGCCGCAGTGCTGCTGGCCTCCTGCGGCTACCATCTGGCCGGCCACGGGCGCGGCGCGGTGCCCGAGGATGTGCGCGCGGTCGCGATCACCGGCGCCGACGTAAGGCTTGCAAACGAGCTGAAGCGCCAGGCGCGTTCCAATGCCCGCGACTGGGCGGTGACGGACGATGCCGGCGCGGCCGATGCCGAGCTGCGGCTTGGGGACGTGCGCGAACAATTCGTGCCCGTGGGGTACGACGCCAATGGCGTGGCGGTCAATTACCGGCTGACATTGACGGGCTCGCTGTCCTTGTGGCGGAACGGCAAGCAGCTCTGGCGCTCCGGCCCCATCGCCGTCAGCGACGAGGTGTATGCGGTGGGCGGACCGGCGAGCATTGACGCCTCGCGCGCCCGCGTACGGCGCGATCTGACGCGGCAATGGCTGCGCGAGGCCTGGCAGCGCCTGACATCCGGATTCTGAGCCGCGTTCGCCGATGGCCGTCCGGCTCCAGCCTTCGCAGCTTCTGCCGCCGGCGCATGCCTGCTATTACCTGACCGGCGAGGACGAGGACGCCGTATTCGAGGCGGCGGAAGCCCTGATGGCGCATGAGGCCGACCGGGCCGTGGTGGTGCGCGCCGACGTGGACGAGCTGGCGCGCATCGCCGAGCAGATGGCGCCGGGACTCTTTGGAGCGCGGGCCTGCCATGCGCTGGTGCGCAACGCGGGCGCGGCGCGGCCGAAACAGATCGAACAACTGGAACGCTGGATTGCGCGCCCGCCCGAGGGCCTGCGGCTGGTGCTGTGCGCGCCGGGCATGGACACGCGCAAGGCGCTGCACAAGCGGCTGGCGGCGTTGGACGGGCTGGCCTGGTGCGATTTCCCGCGCATGGATGAGGCGGCGTTCGCGCGCTGGCTGGCGGGCGTGGCCGAAGAGGCCGGGGTGCGGTTGAGCGAGGAGGCGCTGGCGATGATGGCCGAGCGTTTGTGCGGCATGCGCATGGCCTCCCGGCAGGCCGTGGCGCGGCTGTCGCTCTTTGATGGCGGTCGCGGCGAAACCCTGGATGCCGAGGTGGTGGGCGAACTGCTGGGCGAGCGCGCGCCGCGCGATCTGGATGCGCTGTGCCGGGCGGTGGGCGAACGCTCGCCGCGCGCCGTGGGCATCTTGCGCGGTTTGCTGCGCGAGGGCGGCGCGGCCGAGGCGCAGGTGCTGGCCTGGCTGACCACGCGGATGCAGCAGTTGCTGCTGTATGCCTGGCATGCGGCCTCCGATCCGCGCTCGGCGGCTTCGCGCGCCCGGCTGTTTGGCGCCGCGCGCCGCGAGGTGCCGAAGCAGGCGCGGCACTGGCGCGGCGCGGAGCTGATGCAGGCGATGGTCTGGATTGCCGAAACGGAACGGGCCATCAAGGGCGGCGGGCTGGAGCCGCCCGATGTGGCGCTGGAACGGCTGGTGCTGCGCCTGGTGGGCGGCAGCGTTTGATGGACGTCCGGGACTGATGGACTGGCTTCGCTTCGACCGCGAGCATCTGTGGCATCCGTATGCCTCGGTGCTCGATCCGCCGCCGGTCTGGCCGGTGGTTTCGGCCTCGGGCAACCGCCTGCGGCTGGCCGACGGCCGCGAACTGGTGGACGGCATGGCCTCCTGGTGGTGCGCGATTCACGGCTACAACGTGCCCGAACTGAACGAGGCGGCCGCGGCCCAGCTGAGCCGCATGTCGCATGTGATGTTCGGCGGGCTGACGCACGAGCCGGCGGCGCGGCTGGGCCAGCGTCTGCTGCAACTGGCGCCGGACGGGCTGGATGCGGTGTTTTTCGCCGATTCCGGCTCGGTGGCGGTGGAAGTGGCCCTCAAGATGGCGCTGCAATACTGGCGCGCCCAGGGGGTGACGGAGCGCTCGAAGCTTCTGACCATCCGCCGCGGCTATCATGGCGACACGCTGGGCGCGATGAGCGTCTGCGATCCGGATACGGGCATGCATCATCTGTTTGCCGGCATGCTGCCCGAACAACTGTTCGTGGATGCGCCGCCGAACGTCACCGAAGGCCCTTGGGACGATGCCTGTCTGGACGGAATGCGGCAGGCGCTGGCGCGAGACGGCGAGCGCGTGGCGGCGGTGATTCTGGAGCCCGTGGTGCAGGGCGCGGGCGGCATGCGCATCTATCATCCCGAATTCCTGCAAGGCGTGCGAAAGCTGTGCGACGAATACGGCGCGCTCCTGATTCTGGATGAAATCGCCACCGGCTTCGGCCGCACCGGAAGGCTGTTCGCCTGCGAGCATGCGCAGGTGGCGCCGGACATCATGTGCCTGGGCAAGGCGCTGACCGGCGGCTATCTGACGCTGGCGGCGGTGCTGGCCTCGCGGCGCGTGGCCGAGGGCGTGGAAGCCGGCGGCCATGTGCTGATGCACGGCCCCACCTTCATGGCCAATCCGCTGGCCTGCGCGGTGGCGAATGCCAGCATCGAGCTGCTGCTGGCCTCGCCCTGGCGGCAGCGGGTGCAGGCCATCGAGCAGGGGCTGAAGGAGGGGCTGGCGCCTTGCCGGCGCCTGCCGGGCGTGCGCGATGTGCGGGTGCTGGGTGCGATTGGGGTGGTCGAGATGACCCGCCCGGTGGATGCGCGCCGGGCGCAGCCGATGTTTGTCGAGCGCGGGGTCTGGATTCGGCCGTTTGCCAACCTTATATACGTGATGCCGCCGTATGTGACGGGCGGGCCGGACGTGCGGCGACTGGCGCGCGCGATGTATGAGGTGGCGGAGATTCTTTCCGAGGAGTGAGAAATGGCGGACATCATCTATCCCTGCGCCCACTGCGGCGTGAAGAACCGGTTGACGCCGGACAAGCTGCGCGCGAATCCGGTATGCGGTAAATGCGGCAAGCCGGTGTTCCCGGATGCGCCGGTCAATGCGACCGACGCGACATTTCGGGCCGAGGTGGAGGACTGCCCGATTCCGGTGTTGGTGGATTTCTGGGCCCCGTGGTGCGGCCCCTGCCGCATGGTGGCGCCGGAGCTGGAGAAGCTGGCGCGCGAGATGGCGGGGCGCGTCAAGGTGGTGAAGGTGAACGTGGACGAGAACCCGCGCTCGGCGTCGCAGTTCGGCATTCGTTCGATCCCGACGATGATTCTGTTCCGCGGGCCGCTGGTGGTGGACACCATCCAGGGTGCGATGCCGGCCAGCGCCCTGAAACAGCGGCTGGAGCAGTGGGTCTGAAACCCATTCAGGGCCTGAGACCGGTTCGGTAAGCGGTCAGTACCAGAGGCCGCTCCACCAGCGGCGGCGCGGCGATGGCGGCATGGCGCCGTCCCAGTGCCAGGAGGCATCCGGAAGCGGATCGTCGGCGGGCGCGATTGCCCGGGCCAGTTCGCGCAGGCGCGCGATGCGCTCCTCGGTGGCCGGATGGGTGCGCAGCCAGGAGGGTTCGGGCACGCCCTGGCCCGGCAGCAGGATGCGCCGGAACCAGCCGCCCTGGGCGCGTTCCAGCTTGGCGAGGGCGCCAGCCAGCGCCATCGGATCGCCGGTCAGTTCGGCCGCGCCCCGGTCGGCATCGAACTCGCGGGTGCGCGACAGGCCCAGTTGCATCAGGGTCATCAACGTGGGCGCGGCCCACAGCAGCAGAAGCGGCAGCCACGGCATGCCCCGACCGGAAAGCAGCATCAGCGGCAGGTTCATCAGCAGCATCAACTGGCCCAGCGTGGCCAGGCTGGCCGTCAGACGGCTGATGACATCGGCCAGCATCATCACGCGCAGGTCGCGATGCCGGATGTGGCTGATTTCGTGCGCCAGAATGCCGGCCAGTTCGCGCAGGTTCATCACCCGCAGCAGACCGTCGGTGACGGCGATGAACGGACGCTCGGCGCTGCCGGTGGCAAACGCGTTCAGAATGGGCGAGGGAACCAGAAACAGGCGCGGCATGGCCGGCAGTTCCGCCCGCCGGGCCAAACGGGCGACGAGTTCGTGCAGCTCCGGCGCCTCGGCGGGCGACAGTTCGCGGGCCCGGTACAGGCGCAGCATCCACATTGGCGACAAACCGGGCGCGAGCGCAATGGCGACGAGCGTCATGCCGGCCAGCCACCATGCGGCGCCGGGCCCCAGCAGCATGCGCCCGATCACCAGCGCCAGGGCGCCCATGCCGGCCAGCAGCAACGCCGTTTGCAGGGCGTTGCGCATCCGGTGGATTTCGTAGGCGGCAAGCATGCGGCGACGCTACAACGAAACGGGCCGCGGCGGAAAGCCACGGCCCGGACTGTTCAGGCAAGCACTGGAATCTGGTGGAGCCGAGCGGGATCGAACCGCTGACCTTCACATTGCGAACGTGACGCTCTCCCAACTGAGCTACGGCCCCAGGGCGCGAATATCGCGCGGTCGGCGGCGCATTATAGCCTCCGTTTCGCAAAAATCATCCATCGGATTTCAGCGGCGTTGCGACGGCTCCAGCGCCGCCTATAATCGCCGGCCATGATCAGAGCGGAAGCCTTGAGCCGCGCATTTGGCGATACGCCGGCCGTGCGGAACCTGAGCTTTCATGTCCGCCGGGGCGAGGTCATGGGTCTGCTGGGCCCGAACGGCGCCGGCAAATCCACCACGATGAAGATGCTCACCGGCTACCTGCCGCCCAGTTCGGGCACGGCCACGGTGGGCGG
>CAYQMA010000056.1:0-6693 GCA_964418535.1 uncultured Zetaproteobacteria bacterium
TCGCGGATTGCCCGCGGCGTGCCCGAGGGCGGCGAGCTGGAATACATGGACGAGTTCACGCTGGGCCGGGCGCTGGATCAGCGGGTGATGTGGGAAACCGACGCGCAGGTTTGATTCGCATTGGTGCCTGACACCTCGCCGCGGCGGTTTCTGGTTAATACGGGCGTGACGGCGTTCACTTCCGCCGTCAATTTCTTTCTGGGTTTCCTCGTGTTGTCTGCCGCCCGGCAGTCGCTGGGGGACGCCGGTCTCGGCGTCTGGTCGCTGGCGATGGGTCTGCTCGTCATGTCGCCATTGATCGATTTCGGTCTTGGCGCTGCTTTGGGGATAGTCGTGGCTCGTCATGCAGGAAGCGGCGATGGCGATCGTTTGAACGAGGCGTTGAACGCCTATGCATCAATGGCATTTCCGCTGGCTGCGGTTGTGACGTTTGCCGGTGTTTTCGCCTCGCCCTGGCTGGCGGATTCTTTGATCCGCAATTCGGAGTGGAACGGCCAGGCCGCCACGCTGTTTGCCTTCGTGTTTGGCGTGATCGGCATGCAGATTGCCGGGAGCCTGATCGGCGGCGTACTGATCGGTTATCAACTTCTTTCGGAGTTTCGAATATGGAATCTGATCTGGCAGACGGTCAAGACGCTCGGGATTATCTGGCTGCTGCACCGACATGCGGATCTGCACATGATCGGATGGTGGTTGCTCATCGGAAGCGCTGGATTCATTGTGACGGCGTGGAGCCTTTGGATGAAAAGGGTTCCGGTGCGTATGAAGCTGGCCCGGCCTTCGCGTGCGGCCATCCGCGAACTTTGGCATGCTGCCTTGCCCCTGCAGTTGAATCGTTTGGCCGGTTCCCTTCTGGGCCAAGTGGACAAGTTTGTGCTGGCTTTGTTTGTCGGCGCTGTGATGGCCGGTTGGTATGAGCTGTCGGCCCGGTTGGCGGGGGCGATTTTGTATCTGCCCGGTTTCATGCTGGCGGCGCTGGCGCCGGCGGTGGCCGCCATAAGCGGAAGCGGCGCCCATGATCGTGCCTTGGACATGATGCGGCTGTCTTCGCGCTATCTCAATCTACTGGTCTTTCCTCTCGCTGGATTCTTGTGGTTGTATGCTCCTCCGCTGCTGCATTGGTGGGTCGGCGATGTCAATGGAAGTGTGGTGATTTCGGCGCGTGTTCTGCTGGGTATGTTCTTCCTGCTGGTGGTTCAGCAGCCCATGATCAATGCTCTGCTCGGCATGGGGAAGCAGCATGTGGTTCTGCGTTTTTCGCTGATCGTGGTCCTGCTCAATGTTCCCGTTTCGGCGATTCTTGTCTGGCACTATGGCTTTTTGGGCGCATGCTGGGGTTCGCTGACGACCGTGGTTATTGCGTCGGCGCTCTTTTTCGCCGCTCTGTTTCGGGAGAGGATCATATCCGCGGGCTGCTGGAAGGATGCATGGCTGCGGCCCATGCCGGCAACAGCGATAACCATTCTTGCAATGGGCATACTGCCGTTATCCCCAGGTTCTTTGCCGGCGGTGATCAAATGTTTGGTGGTTGGCGGTACGCTCTATTTCTTTCTGATTTTCCTGACCAAGGCCATCACCATGGATGACATCAAACGTTTCCGCGCGGCCTGGGAGAGCCGGTGAGCACGTTGCGCTTCCTGCTCTTCAGCATCTGGTTCCAGAAACCGTGGCGGTTCTTTCTGGATATGCTCTGGGATGCGGGCATGGGTTATTCAGGATTGAGCGCGCATCTTGCCTCGCTGAAGGCGCGCGGGTTGTTGCTTTCCGGCATTCGATGCGAACGGAATGTATTTATCGCTTCGGGCGTGAGGATCGCGCTTCCGGCCCAGCGTCGGATACGCATTGGAGCCGAAAGCTTTATCGGTCGTCATGTCTACTTTGATAATCATGCTTCGATTGCAATCGGTGAAGGTTGTTTGATTGGCGGGGATGTTCGCATTCTGACGGCCACTCATGACGATCAGACGTTCGACTTAAGGTGCATGCCTGTAAGTATCGGGGCGAACACATGGATCGGGGCTGGAACGATGATTTTGCCAGGCGTGACGATTGGAAAAGGATGCATTGTTGGCGCTGGGAGTGTGGTAACCAAGTCCATTCCAGATTGGTCCGTGGCCTATGGCGTGCCTTGCAGGGTGCATCGGAAACGGGACTTGCCTGTCCGGCAGCGGACGGCGACAGGAAGAGAGGTTGTACTGGATCATGAATAGACGTCGCAAATGCATCACGCTGAGCCCTCTGCCACCAGAAAACAGGCATGCCGATGCCGATGATTATATGGAATTTCTCCGGTGAACACGGCTGGGAACAACAATCTGCGCCCCTTGTTTCTGTTCGCGCTCTCCCGTTCGGGCTCAACATTGTTGCAACGCATGCTGGCAACCCATCCGCAGGTCTCGACCAGTGCGGAACCATGGGTGCTTCTCCCTTTCTGGGATGTCCTTGATCATTCGGGACGCACCTTTTCCCTCTATGGGCATGAACTGGCAACGCGCGCGGTGATGGAATTTGCCGAAAACCTTCCGGAAGGGCGTGCGACGATGGTGGAGCGAATCAGACAACTTGTTCTGGGGCTCTATGCCGATGCGGCCGGCGAGAATGCGCATTTTTTCCTCGATAAAACGCCAGCCTACAGTCTGATCTGCCGAGAGATTGTAGAAATGTTTCCCGAGGCTCGTTTTGTGTGGCTGGTTCGGCATCCCCTCTCTGTCGTTGCCTCAATGACAGAAACCTTTGCCGACGGGAAATGGTATATCTATCGGCGGCTTCATGAATTGTATCTTGGCCTTGCTGAACTGGCAGCCTGTTATGAGGCCAACCAGCAAATCATGATCAAGCTGCGGTATGAGGACCTGCTTTGCAATCCGGATAGAGAGATGAGGCGGTTGTTTTCCTACCTCGGACTGTCGGCGGACGAGGCTGATTGGCGACGCTTTCCCCGGGTCGAATTGCACGGTCGCATGAAGGATCCGACCGGCGTGAACGCCTATAAGACTTTGTCCAGCGAACCGCTGACAAAATGGAGGGACTCATTCCGGAATCCGTTTCGTAAGGCATGGGCTCGGCGGTATCTTGCATGGATTGGTCGCGAACGCTTGGCTTTGATGGGTTACAGTCTGGATGAGATTCAGACCGATCTGGATTCGATTCCTGTGCGGATGCGCGGCTTGGCGGGCGATGTCGCCCGTCACTTGTACGGACTCTGGCGTGTACGAACCCAAGCTGATGTCGCGGCAATGATGAGGCGGCTTCCCAAGGAACGATGGGGAGTTTTGCATTGAAGACAAAGGTCGATCCGAAGATCAGCGTGATTATTCCCTGTCTGAATGCGGCAGCGACACTGGAACGATGTCTGGATGCTCTGGAACATCAGACCAAGCTCCCCTTTGAGGTGATTGTTGGCGATAATGGTTCAAGAGACGGCTCCTTGGAGATCGTTGAACGGCGAATGCGGGAAAGCGCGCTGCCTTTGCGCCTGGTGCATGCGGCCAGGCGTGGCGCGGCAGCGGCGCGCAATGCCGCTGCGGCACAGGCGAAGGGAGACTGGCTGGCCTTTACCGACAGCGATTGTATTCCTGAGCCTGCGTGGCTGGCGACCGGCGCTGCGTTGATCGGAGGTTACGATGTGTCAGCGCTGGCCGGGCCGGCTTGGGGCGCGTGGGAAGGCGATGCGGCGGCCAGATTGCTCGGCCTGACGTCGCTTGCCGCCGATGGCCGTGAGCGGGTGATGAGCGATGCCGGACCCACGGGAACGAATGGGGCGCCGGCCGCCAACCTGTGGGTGCGGCGCGACGTGTTTGCGGCCTTGGGCGGTTTCGATGAGTCGTTGTCCATCGCGGGCGAGGATTTCGATTTCTGCGCTCGCCTGTTCGCTGCCGGGCATCGGATGCTTTATTCGCCGCGTTTGCGCGTCATGCACCTGCATGCCTCGGGCATTGGAAACATGTGGCGCAAAACGGCCAGCTACGGCAAGGCGCATGCCCTGCTGCTGGAGCGCCACGGAAAGCCCGGCGTGCACCTGGATTTGCCGCTGGCGGGAAGGATGTCCTTGCTCGCGCCGTTCAAATTTTGGTGCAATCTCGCGTCGGCGGACAAAAAGGTGTTGTTTCTGCTTGCGCTTTCCCTGTATCAACCCTGGCTGGCGGCGTTGTTGCCCGCTTATGTGGCGTGGCTGGGGAGGTTTCTGCGCCGGCGGGCGCGATTGCTGGGGCATGACCTGTCGCTGTCTGAAAGCTTCTGGATGGGCGCGCTGTTGATTCTCAAGTCCGCCGCCATGACATGGGGGCGTTGCTCGGGAAGCCGTAAGGGAGTTTGGGCTTGCTGAGACCGCCGGTCTCCGTGCTCGTCTGCACGCGCGGCAGACGCGACATGCTGGATGCGCTTCTGGAAGATTTGCGGCGGCAGGATTATGACGGCGATGTGCAGATCGTGGTGGTGGAGGAAACGGACGATCCCCGTCCCGTCGAGGGCGCGGACTATGTGCCGCATCCGGTAAGGAACCTGGGCATTGCCCATGCTCGCAACCTGGCGCTGGCGCATGCCCGGCACGACCTGATTGTGTTTGTGGACGATGATTGCCGCGTGGCGCCGGACTGGCTGGGGCGATTGCTTGCGCCGCTTCTGGAGGATGATGCCGTGCTGGGCGCGCAGGGCGGCGTGACCGTGCCCGAGGGCACGAATGCCATCGGCTGGGCCGAGAGCCTGCTCGGTTTTCCGGGCGGTGGCGTGGCGCGCATCATCCATTCGGCTGGACAGGCCAAGGACACCCTCGAGGTCTCCACGCTGAACGCGGCCTATCGCAAGCAGGCCGTGCGGGAAGCCGGAGGCTTTGACGAAGCGGCGCGCTGGGGCGGTGAGGATTACCTGCTGGCCAAGCGCGTGGCAGCGCGGGGGCGATTGGTGTTTGTGCCCGAGGCGCTGGTTCGGCATGCGGCACGTGGGACGCTCGCGGCCATTTGGCGTTGGTTCGTGCGCCGGGGGCAGGCCGAGATTTCCTTGTGGCGGGCGGGCCTTGCGCCAAGCGGATATGCCGGATTTCTGTTGCGCTCCTCGCTGTTTCTGAAGCTGGCGGTGCTGCTTGTTCTGGCCCCGTGGGCGGGATGGTGGCTGCCATGGCTGCTGCCTGTCGTCATTGCTGGCGCAACGTGGTGGCGGCTGGCCTGGGCCTGGCGCGAGGCGGCCGTGCCGAAGCGGGCGATTCTCGTTGCGCCCTTGGTGCGGTTGGTGATGGATGCGGCGACCGATTGGGGACGAATTCGCGCCTTGCTTGCGGGGGGCTCCTGATGCGGGTGGCCTATGTCTCCTCGCATGCGGATTTCGTGGGCGGCGGCGAATACTCGCTGTTTGAGTTGATGACGCATTTGCCGGAAACAATCGATCCGGTGTTGCTGTTGCCGGGCGAGGGCGGGTTGTCGCGCCGCGCCGATGAGGCGGGCATTGCTTGGTGCGTGGCGCCCATGCCACCCATCGGGTGGCGAACGCCGCTGGCTTTGGGGCGCTGGCGAACCTTGTTGCGCGAGCTTCGGCCCCACATCCTGCATGCGAACAATTCCCGTGCGGCGTTTTACGCCGGGTTTGCGGGCAAGCGAAGCAACACGCCGATGCTGTTTCATTGCCGGGTGAACCTGCCGGATCCGGCGCTGGATGCTCTGGTGGTGCGTTTGAGCAGCGGCGTGATTGCCAACAGTCAGGCCACGGCCGGGCGCTTTTCCGGATGGAAAAACAAGCCGTTGTGGGTGGTGCACAACGGGCTGGAACTATCCGCCTTTGAGGGTGGGCGGACGGAAGCGAAGCCGTTTGGGGCCGGGCGCTTGATGCTCATGGTGGCGCGGGTGTCGCGATTGAAGCGGCATGATATCGCCCTGGAGGTGTTTGCTCGCTTGGCTGATCGGTTCCCGGATTTGCATCTGGCATTGGTGGGCGGCGTGGACGACAGCGAGTGGAAGGCCGAGTTGGAGCAACGATCGTCGCGCCTCGGGGCGGCGAATCGCATTCATTGGCCGGGAGAGGCGAATCGGGAAGATCTGGCTCGATGGTATGCCGCGGCGGATGTGCTTGTGCTGCCTTCCGATTATGAATCATTCGGACGGGTGCTGGTCGAGGCGATGGCGGCAGGCGTGCCGCCGGTGGCGTTTGCCGTCGGCGGTGTGTCGGAAGTGGTGGAGCATGAGCAGCAGGGCTTATTGGTTCCTGCCGGGGATGTGGAAGCCATGGCCGGGGCCGTGGCGCGGCTACTGGAGGATGACGGCTTGCGTGTGTGGATGGGCGAGGCAGGCAGAAAGCGGGCGCGTTTGTTCAGCATTGAGCGGCATGTGGAGCGGATTTGCGGCATCTACCGGGAGGTGCTGCCTTGAGCGCGGTGGCCTGCCCCTTGTGCGGATATGAAGGTGATTTTCGGGTGCTGGAGGCCAACGAGCCGCCATATCGGGTGCTGGCCTGTCCGGCCTGCGATTACGGCTTTGTGCATCCCTTGCCGAGTCGAGAGCGACTGGCCGAGGCTTATGGGGAGGCCTATTACGAGCCCTGGCGAAGCGAGTATGTGAATGCGCGGCGGCGTATGTGGGCCTGGCGGCTGGCGAGGGTCCGTGCAGCGTGTCCGAAGGGACGACTGCTGGAGGTGGGCGCCGGCGATGGCGATTTTCTGCAACTGGCTTCGGATGCCGGATTCGACGTGGCGGCCACCGAGTTTTCCGA
>CAYQMA010000057.1:0-3963 GCA_964418535.1 uncultured Zetaproteobacteria bacterium
CGCTATAGTTCCGCCCCCGATTCTCAGGAGGCGGCATGAGCGGCACGCTGAAACTCAAACGCGACGAGGAGCGCCGGCTCAAGGCCGGGCATCTGTGGATTTATGCCGACGAAGTGGCGCGGCTGGACGTGGACGAGCCGGGCGCGCTCGTGCGCGTGCAGGATGCGCGCGGCCACGTCATCGGTTCGGCCTGGGCCAATCCGAACAGCAAGATCGTGGGGCGGATGATCTCCCGCAAGCCGCTGGACGAACTCACGCCCCGCTGGTGGCGTGAGCGGCTTGGCGCGGCGCTCGCGCGCCGGTCATGGCTCTTTCCCGGCCCGCACTACCGGCTCGTGCACGGCGAAGGCGACCGGCTGCCGGGCCTGGTCGTGGACCGCTTCGGCCGCGATGTGGTGATCCAGGCGCACACCGCCGGCGCCGACCGCGAGCTGCCCAACATCGTCGCGGCCGTGGACGCCCTGCTGGAGCCCGACAACATCTACATCAACAACAAGGCCGGCTCCCGCCAACTGGAGGGGCTGGACATGGACGCCCGCATGGCCAAAGGCGGCGGCGATGGCGAAATCGTGGCCGACGAGGGCGGGCTTGCCATGCACGGCCATGCGCTCGAAGGCCAGAAAACCGGCTATTTCTACGACCAGCGCCCCAACCGCGCCTGGATCGGCGCCCATTGCAAGAGACGGCGCGTGCTCGATCTGTTCGCCTACGTCGGCGCCTTCGCGGCGCGGGCGTTGGCTGGCGGCGCGGCGTCGGTCACCAGCGTGGACGCATCCGCGCGGGCGCTGGATTACGCCCGGCGAAACATGGAGGCCAACGGCCTCGCGGATCGCTGGCAGGGCGTGGAGGCGGACGTGATGGATTGGCTGCCCACGCTGGCGGCCGATGGCGAACGCTATGAGGTGGTGATCTGCGATCCGCCGGCGTTTGCGAAATCCCGCGCCCGGCTGAGGCAGGGCCTGCGCGGCTACCAGAAGCTGGCGCGACTGGCTGCCCGCGTCACCGCGCCCGGCGGCATGCTGGCGCTCGCATCCTGCTCCGGCCTGGTGGGCGAAGATGAGTTCCGCAAGGCATGTCTGCGCGGCGTGCGCGAGGCCGGGCGATCCGGCCAGATCGTGCATGTGGGCGGCGCCGGCGCCGATCACCCCTGGCTGCCAGCCATGCCGGAGACCCGCTACCTCAAGTTCCATGTCTGGATGCTGGACGGGTGAGCCGGCTCACATGTCGCTACCTTCCCGGATGAATAGAATTCCGCCATGCCCTTGATTCTGCATCTGACGGACATGCACCTGCACGCCGATGCGGCGGGCAAGCTCAAAGGCGTGCCGACGCTGGCCAGCTTCCGGGCCGTCAAAACCCTGGCCTGGCGGCAGCATCCCAAGCCCGATGCGCTGATTCTCGGCGGCGATCTGGCGCAGGACGAGCTGGCGCCCACCTATCGCCTGCTGGCCGACGACATCACGGGCTGGTGCGATGCGGTGCGCGTCACTCCCGGCAATCACTGCAATCTACCGGTGCTGGAACGCACGCTTCTGCCGGCGCTCGACATGCCGCCGATGGATGCGTCCGAACTGACGCTGGGCAACTGGCTGACCGTGCCGCTGAACTCGCACGACCCGGACGCCTCACCCGGCGGTCGCCTGAGCGAGGGTGAGCTGGCGCGACTGGAACGGCTGCTCGATGAAACCGAAGCCGCGCATGTGCTGCTGGCGCTCCATCATCATCCCGCGCCCGTTGGCAGCGCCTGGATGGATGCCATGATGCTGGAAAACGCCGGCGATTTCTGGCGCGCGATCGAAGCCTCGGACAAGGTGCGGGCCGTGCTCTTCGGTCATGTGCATCAGGCCTTTGAGGGCGAGCGAAACAGCATCCGTCTGCTGGGCACGCCCTCCACCTGCATCCAGTTCAAGCCGGATACGGCGGATTTTGCGCTGGACGTGGCCAGCCCCGGCTACCGCTGGCTGCGCCTGAACCCCGACGGCAGCATCGAAACCGCGGTTGAACGGGTGGACGGTTTCCTGCCGCCCGATCCGGACGACAACAGTTTCTATTGATCCGCCGCATCATATCCGGCGGCCAAAGCGGCGTGGATCGCGCCGCGCTCGACGCAGCCCTCACCGCAGGGCTTGCCACGGGCGGCTGGTGCCCCAAGGGTCGCAAGGCCGAGGATGGCCGCATCCCCGATCGCTATCCGCTGACCGAAACACCCTCCCCGCGATACGAACAGCGCACGCGCTGGAACGTGCGCGACAGCGATGCCACGCTGATTCTGTCGCCTGAACCGCTGACCGGCGGCACGGCCTATACCCGCGAGGTCTGCATCCGGCTTCACAAACCCTGGTTCGTGGCCGACCCGCAAGCACCGGACGCCGAAGTGGCTGTCCGCGACTGGTTGCAACGGGTGCGTCCCGCCACGCTGAACGTGGCGGGCCCGCGCGAATCCCAGCACCCCGGCATCCATGCCGCCGCGCTCGCCCTGCTGCAACGCCTGCTGTAGGCTGGCCTCATGTCTGACGAAACACTTGCCATGCCGCGCATCGCGCTGATCTGGGCCCAGGACGAACGCGGCCTGATCGGCAACCGCGGCCGGCTGCCCTGGCGGTTGCCGGCGGACATGGCCTGGTTCCGCCGGCATACGCTCGGCAAGCCGGTGCTGATGGGGCGCAAGACCTTCGATTCCATCGGACGCCCCCTGCCAGAGCGCACAAACATTGTTCTAACAAGAACCGAACGAACCATCGAAGGTTGCCTGGTGGCCCGTTCCCTGGACGAGGCCATGCGCCTGGCCGCGGGCGCCGATGAGCTGATGGTGATGGGCGGCGCGCAGGTGTATCGTCTGGCACTGCCCCGCGCCGAACGGCTCTACATGACGCTGGTGCACGGCACGTTTGAGGGCGACGTATTCTTCCCCCCGTGGGATGCCGCGCAGTGGCGCGAAACCCGGCGCGAGGAGCATGCGGCCGATGCGCGCAACGCGCACGCATGCACCTTCCGCATTCTCGAGCGCATTGCGCCGCAGGCGCCGGACAACACGGCACAGGGATAGAGTGAAGTCATGAAGATTCTGCGAACCTGGGACGGCGCCGCGGCCGCCGACGACCTGCACGGCGGCGCCATCACCATCGGCAATTTCGACGGCGTGCACATGGGTCACCGGCAGGTGCTGGCCGAAACGCGCGGCCATGCCATCAGTGTCGGCGGCCCGGCCATTGCCGTCACCTTCGAGCCGCATCCGCGCGCGGTGCTGTATCCCGCCGAGGAACCGCGCCGCCTCTGTCACCTGCACGAACGACTGGCCGGCCTGGCCGATGCCGGCATGGACGGCGTGCTGCTCCTGCATTTCACCCGCGAGCTTGCATCGTGGTCCGCCGAGGCCTTCGTGCGCCGCTTGCACGGCTGCCTGAAGTTCCGGCATATCCACGCCGGTTACGATTTCGCCTTCGGCCACGGAAGGGAAGGCGATGCGGCGCTGTTGCGCCGGCTCGGCGAGGAACTGGGATTTACGGTCACGGTCGCCGAGGCCTTCATGATGCACGGCGCGGTGGTGTCCTCCAGCCGCATCCGCTCGGCCATCGAGGCGGCCGATTTCGCCCTCGCCGCCGAACTGCTGGGCCGCCCCTACGCGATCTCCGGCCATGTCGGCAGGGGCGATGCGCGCGGTCGCAAGCTCGGCTTCCCCACCGCCAACCTGAACGTGAAGAAACTCGCCCATCCGCCCATCGGCATCTACGCCGTCTGGGCCGAGTACGAAGGCCGTCGCCATCCGGCCGCCGCCTATTTCGGCTATCGTCCCACCTTCGCCGGCCGCACCCTGATGCTCGAAACCCATGTGCTGGACGACCACCCGAACCTCTACAAGAAACGGCTGCGCGTGGAATTCGTGCAACGCATTCGCGAGGATCGGGCATTCACGGGGCCGGAGGACCTGGCGCGTCAGATCGCGCTGGATTGCGAGGCGGCGCG